>DATFAY010000171.1:0-20716 GCA_035254085.1 Piscinibacter sp. | reverse complement strand
CGCGGCGATGGTGCTTGGTGCTGCGCTGGGCGGCCTGGGTGCCGCTGGTGTTCAGGCCGCGTTGGCTCGCCTGCAGTTCCTGCGCGTGGCGCTCCACCTCGGCCACCTTCGCGGGGTCGGTGCTGGTCGTGACGCCGAGGTGATCGGTGTCGGTGGTGTCCGTGCCCGCGGCGGCGAAGGCCCCCCCGGCAACGAAGGCGGCAGCGAAGAACGCGATGCTGGCTTTTTTCATGGCAGCTCCTTTTTGACGAACAGGCGTCCATTCAACGGCATGCCGCGTCCGGTCGTTGAAGGAGCGCAGGAGATGTGCGTGTCGGCGAGCGCCTACAGAGCCCTCGCCCATTGCGTCGCCGCATGGATCGCCAGGCCGACGATGCCGCCCACCAGCGTGCCGTTGACGCGGATGAACTGCAGGTCGCGCCCGATGTTGCGCTCGAGCTCGTCGGTCATTTCCTGGGTGTTCCACTGCGCGACGCGGGCGACGATGTAGCGGCGGATGTCCTCGCGGTAGCGCTCGATCCAGCCGGGCGCGGCCGATCTCAGCTGCTCGTTGATCCAGGCCTGCATGGCCGGATCGCCCTGCAGCTTCTCGCCCACCACCTGGATGGCCGTCGCCGCGCGGCTGCGCAGCGCCGAGGCGTCGCTCGTCAGGTCGGCTTGCACCCAGGCGATCACGTCGCTCCACAGGCCCTGCAGGTAGCCGCCCAGCGCGGGGCTCGCGAGCAGCTCGCGCTTGACCGCCTCGACCCGCTCGCGCAGCTGCGGCTCCTCCTTCAGCCGCCCGATGAAGCCGGCCACGAACTGGTCGAACTCGCCGCGCAGCGGGTGCGCCGGGTCGTGCGCCATCTCGCCGACGAGGCGAATCACCCCGGCCACCAGCTTGGCCGTCGCATAGCGGCCCGCCACATGGTCCATGCCGACGTAGCGCAGGTATTTCACCTCGCTGGCGATGACCTCCGCGAGCCGGGCCTTCAGCGCCTCGTTGTCCAGCGTGTCGGCGAGCTTGCGCAGCCCGGCGTCGAGCAGGCCCTGGTGGCGCCCGTCGATCGTGAGCACGTCCAGCACCTGGCCGGCCAGCCGCGCCACGTCGACGCGCTCGAGCTGCTCGAGCACGGTGCCGCGAAAGAAGTGGCGCACCCGCTCGTCGTCCAGCGCGCCGAGCGCGTAGCGCAGCGCGCTCGCCAGGTGCTGCGTCACCTGTCGCGCATGCCCGGGCTGCGCCAGCCAGTTCGCCAGCCGCGCCGCGACATCCAGGCGCGCCAGCTTGTCCAGCACCTGCTCGGTGGTGAGGAAGTTGGCGACGATGAAGTGCGCCAGGTTGTCGCCGATGCGGTCCTTGTTGCTCGGGATGATGGCGGTGTGCGGAATCGGCAGGCCGAGCGGGTGGCGAAACAGCGCCACCACCGCGAACCAGTCCGCTATCGCGCCCACCATCGCCGCCTCGGCGAAGGCCGCCGCGTAGCCCCACGCCCAGTGCCGCGGCTGCAGCAGCGTGGCGATCACGTACAGCGCCGCGGCCGCCCCCAGCAGCCCCAGGGCGATTCGCTTCATGGCGGCAAGATCGTTGCTCTTCACGGACGCGCGCTCTCCTCACGAAGCCCGGCAGGACGTCGCCCGTGGCGCGGGCGCTCCCGCGCATTGTGCTCAGAGCGCCGTGGCCTTCGCGCCTCAGGGCCGCAGCGGCGCCATCGCGGCGCGGCCGCCGCCGGCGGCCTTCGCCTGGTACATCGCCTCGTCGGCGAGGTGCAGCAGGTCATCGGCGGTCGCGGCGCAGGCGGGATAGAGCGCGATGCCCACGCTCGCCGTCACGCGGGCGGACTCGCCGGCCAAGTCGTAGGGACCGCCCAGCGAGCTCACCAGCTGCGCCGCCACCGCTGTCGCTCCCGCGGCGTCGGTGTCGGGCAGCAGCACGCCGAACTCGTCGCCGCCCAGGCGCGCGCCGATGTCCGATTCGCGCACGGCCCGGCTCAGGCGCCGAGCGGCCGTGCGCAGCAGGTCGTCGCCGGCGGCGTGGCCGCGCCGGTCGTTGACCGCCTTGAAGCCGTCGAGGTCGATGTACAGCAGCGCGAGGCTGCTGCCGTGGCGGTCGGCCAGGTGCATCGCATGCTCGATCGAGGCGCCGAACAGCGTGCGGTTGGCGAGGCCGGTCAGGGGGTCGTGGTGCGCGCGGTGCAGCGCGGACTGCAGCAGCAGCGAGGTCTGCGCCATGGCGCTGCCCAGCTCGTCGGCCTCGCGCAGCAGCAGGCGCGGCGCGTGCACCGGCTCGCCACGCCCGAGCGCATGCGCCGGCCCGATCAGCGCGCGGATGGCGCCGCCGATGCGCGCGCCGATCGACGATGCCAGCACCAGGCTGAGCGACAGCAGCAGCACGACCGCCATCGTGAGCCACAGCAGGCGTGCGTGCAGCTGCGCCAGCAGCGCATCGCGCGGGATGCCGATGGCGACCGACCAGTTCGACTCCGCCGAGCGGCTGAACGACGACTGCAGCGGGATGCCCTCGAGCGAAACCGTGTCGATGGAGTCCTCGGCAACCACCGCCATGCGCTCGACGAGTTGCGCCGAACCCTTCCTGCCGACGAAGCGATCGCTCTCGTGCGTGCGCGCGACGATGGTGCCGGTGCTGTCGAAGATCGCGGCGATCCAGCCGCGCGGCAGCCGCTCGCGGGTGAGCACCTCGGCCAGGCGGTCGGGCCAAACGCCCGCGCCCAGCACCTGCGTTCCCGCCCCTTCGCGCGGCAGCGGAATCGCGACCGCCACGATCGGCTTGCCGGTGATCGCGCCCTTGAACAGGTCGGTGATCACCGGTCGGCCGATGCGCGGCACCTCGAGCAGCGCCGCGTTGCGCTCCTTCGGCAGCGGCGCGCCGAAGGGGATGAGAGTGTTCATGCGCTGCTGGCCCTGGGGATCGAACAGCACGATGTTGGCCAACGGCAGGTTCTGCTGGACGTGCCGCGCCTGCTCGTGAAAGCGCGCCAGGTCGTCGGTCGCCAGCGCGCGCGACGACGACAGCGCCACCAGTGCCGAGCGTGCGCCCGCAAGCTCCCGGTCGACCGCCGAGATGAGCGCGCGCGCCGTGCCGATGGACTCGCGCAGGACCAGCTCCTGCTGCTGCCGGTAGTCCAGCACCAGCAGCCACGCCGCCACGATCGACACCGGCAGCATGCTGGCCGTGACCAGCAGCACCAGCCAGAAGCCGATCGTGCGCGAGCGCGGCGCGGCATGGCGCCTGGCGGCAGCGACCCGGCTCGTCGGCATCGCGGCGTTGGCAACGCTGGTCTGGTTCACTGGCTGCCCTGCGGCAAAGAAACCCTGGCTCGACCGAGGTTGACAGTGATGCACGGCGGCTGCTTGCGCCACGTCAATCGGCCGTCACGGCGCGCTCGCAACAATGATCCGGACGACGACTTTTCGGGAGCGCGCCATGCCCTACCGCAGCATGCTGGTCCACCTCGACAGCGATCCCCTGTGCGCCTCGCGCACGCGACTCGCGATCGCCTTCGCCAAGGAACGCGACTGCCACCTCGTGGGCCTGGCGCCGACCGGTCTGGTGGACCTGCCCGCCGTGCCGGGCTCGGCCAGCTCGCTGGCCGACTATGCGGCGCTGGCCTGGGACACGCTGCGCGACACCGCCGAGAGCGTCACCGAGCGGTTTCGCGAGGACTGCCGGGCGGCGGGCGTCAAGTCCTTCGAAGCGCTGATCGACGAAGCCGAGGTCGCCGCTTCGCTGGTGTCGCATGCGCACTGCTGCGACATCACGCTGCTCAGCCAGGCCAGCCCGCAGCCGCAGCGGCAGCGCATCGCACAGGCGCTGGTCGAAGACGTCGTGCTGCGCAGCGCGCGGCCGACGCTGGTGGTGCCGCACGCCGGGCGCTTCGAGACCTTCGGCCGCAGCGTGATGGTGGCCTGGGACGACAGCCGTGAAGCGGCGCGCGCGCTGGCCGACGCGCTGCCGCTGCTGGTGCACGCCAAGCGGGTGCAGGTGGTGACCTGGAACGAGGCGGGCACGCGCAGCGACGACACGCTGCGCCCGCGCCTGGACGCGGTGCACCGCTGGCTGATGTGGCATGGCGTGTCGGCCGACATGCGCATCGAGACGACCGACATCGGCATCGCCGAGGCGATGCTCTCGCGCGCCGCCGACTTCGGCGCCGACCTGATCGTGATGGGCGCCTACGGTCATGCGCGCTGGGCCGAGCGTGTGCTGGGCGGGGCCACGCGCGGCCTGCTGGCGGCCATGACCGTGCCCGTGCTGATGTCGCATTGACGCGTCCGGCGCGGCGCGCCAGCATCCGCCATGCATGCGATGGTGCTGCACCGCCCGCGCGAGCCGCTGCAGTGGCAGCAGCGGCCCGACCCGTCCCCCGGGCCGGGCGAGGTGCGCCTGCGGGTCGAGGCCTGCGCGGTGTGCCGCACCGATCTGCACGTGGTGGACGGCGACCTGCCGCTGCCGCGACTGCCGATCGTGCCCGGCCACGAGATCGTCGGGCGGGTCGACCTGCTGGGCGACGGCGTCGACGCCTTGCGCATCGGCCAGCGGGTGGGCGTGCCCTGGCTGGGCCACGCCTGCGGGCACTGTCCCTACTGCCGCATGCAGCGCGAGAACCTGTGCGACACGCCGCGCTTCACCGGCTTGCACCGCGACGGCGGCTTCGCGACGCACGTGCTGGCCGAAGCCGCGTTCTGCCTGCCGCTCGACGGCCTGGCCGGCGACGCCGTGCACCAGGCGCCGCTCATGTGCGCGGGCCTGATCGGCTGGCGCTGCCTGCGCGCTGCGGGCGAGCGCTCGCGCAGCATCGGGCTGTACGGCTTCGGCGCCGCCGCGCACCTGGTCGCGCAGGTCGCGCTGCACGAGGGGCGGCGCGTCTTCGCGTTCACCCGCGCCGGCGACGACGCGGCGCAGGATTTCGCGCGCTCGCTGGGCGCCGCCTGGGCCGGTTCCTCGGACCAGGCGCCCCCCGAGCCGCTGGACGCGGCCATCATCTTCGCGCCGGTGGGCGCGCTGGTGCCGCTGGCGCTGCGCGCGGTGCGCAAAGGCGGCCGCGTGGTGTGCGGCGGCATCCACATGAGCGACATCCCGTCGTTCGCGTACGGCCTCCTGTGGGAGGAGCGCGAGCTCGTGTCGGTGGCCAACCTCACGCGCGCCGACGGGCACGATTTCCTGCGCCGCGCGGCCAGCATGCCGCTGCATGTGCAAACCACCGCCTACCCGCTCGCGCGGGCCAACGAGGCGCTTGCCGACCTGCGCGAGGGGCGGCTGCAGGGCGCCGCGGTGCTGCTGCCGTGACGCGGGCGGCGCGCCGGCAGCCAAGGCATGTCCACTGACGAGCGTCAAGCCCGCGAGACCCACTTCTCTCTATCGTCGCCCCATCTCCTGGGAGGCCGCCCGTGACCGCATTCCGCTCGATCCTGTTGCAGCTCGATGCCTCGCCGCGAAGCGCCGCGCGGCTGGCATTCGCCCGCACGCTGGCCGTCGAGCAGGCGGCCGCGCTGTCGGCGATGTTCGTCGCGGCCCCGCGCCGCCGTCCGGTGCAGCTGGCCTTCGCGGAGAGTCCCGCGGCGCTGCTGCAGCCGCCCAACGGGGCCGACGTCGAGGCCGCCAAGGCGAGCTTCGACCGCTGCGTCGCGGAGGGCGGCCCGGCCATGCGCTGGGTCGAAACCGGCAGCGGCGACCCCGTCGACGCCTTCTGCCTGCAGGCGCTCTACGCCGACCTGCTCGTGCTCGGCCAGAGCGATGTCGGCCCGTCCGATGGAGGCGGCGTGCCCGAGGGCTTCGTCGAATCGGTGCTGATCGGCAGCGGCCGCCCGGCGTTGATCCTGCCCTCGGAAGGCCAGTTCGCCACCGTCGGCCGCGACGTGCTCATCGGCTGGAACGGCCGCCCGCAGGCGGCCCATGCCGTGAGCGCCGCCCTGCCCTGGCTGCGCACCGCCAAGCGGGTGCACGTGCTGGAGGCGATGAGCGAGGAGCAGCGGCCCGCCGGCGCACTCGACATCGCGCAGTACCTGCAGTTCCACGGGGTCGTGGCCGCCTTGCATCGCCACCGCGGCAACGGGCAGGATGCCGGCGAGACCTTGCTGTCCTTCGCCTGCGACGTCGACGCCGACCTTCTGGTGATGGGCTGCTACGGCCACAGCCGCGCGCGCGAGCTGGTGCTGGGCGGCGCGTCGCGCACCGTGCTGCGCTCGATGACGCTGCCGGTGCTGATGGCGCATTGAAGCGAACGACCCCAAGGAGCCGCCATGACATCCGCCCGCTCGTACGAGGAGGTCCGCCGCCTGCTGGAGCAGCGTGCCGGCCAGTTGCGCCAGGAGATCGCCGCCGCGCAGGCGCGCGAGGGCCGCGGCGGCGAGCACGAGGTGTTCGACCGCAAGGAAGAGGCCAGCGCGAGCCAGATCGACAGCGTCGACAGCGCCGGCGTCGAGCGCGACGTGGACGAGCTGCGCCAGGTGGTGGCTGCGCAGGAACGCATCGCCGGCGGCCGCTACGGCGAGTGCGAGGACTGCGGCGAGACCATCGACATGCGCCGCTTGCTGGCCCAGCCCACGGCCCGGCGCTGCGCGGCGTGCGAGCAGCGGGCGGAACAGCGCGCCCGGCGGTCCGGCCGGCCGGAATCGGCACACTGAAACGCCGCGGCAAAGCTGATAACCTTGGGTTCACCGGCCCTGTCGGCCGGCAGCCCAACGGATCAGCCGCACCCGCGTGAGCACGACCACCCACATCGCGATCCTCGACGACGAGGTCGACATCACCCAGTTGCTGGGGAACTACCTGCAAAGCCACGGCTACCGCGTCACGCAGGTGCACAACGGCCGGGCGCTGATGGAGCTCATGCCCCGCGACACGCCCGCGCTGGTGCTGCTCGACCTCGGCCTGCCCGGCGAAGACGGCTTCACCATCGCGCGGCAGCTGCGCGAGCACTGGCACTGCGGCCTGGTCATCGTGACCGGGCGCGGCGACTCGGTGGACAAGGTCGTCGGCCTGGAAGTCGGCGCCGACGACTACGTCACCAAGCCCTTCGACCTGCGCGAGCTGCTGGCGCGGATCAAGGCCGTTCTGCGGCGGCTGGCCCCCGCCGAGTCGACCGCCACGGCCCCCGCCCCCGGCGCACCCGAGCGCAGCCGGCTGCGATTTGCCGGATGGGAGCTCGACACCGCCGCGCGCCGCCTGCTCAGCCCGCAAGGGCAGGAAGTGGCGCTGACCAGCGGCGAATTCGACCTGCTGTGCGCTTTCGCGCAGCATCCCGGGCGCGTGCTCTCGCGCGACTTCCTGCTCGAGCAGACGCGCGGCCGCGAAGCCGCTCCCTTCGATCGCACCATCGATGTGCAGGTCGGGCGGCTGCGCAAGAAGCTCGAAGCCGACGCGGAGGACCCGCAGATCATCAAGTCGGTGCGCGGCGCCGGCTACATCCTGGTCCCGCCGGTGACTGCCGGCTGAACCCGATGAGCCCTCCCCCGCCACCCTACGGGCCGCCGCCCGCGCTGCCGGCCGGCATCGAAGAGCGCACCGTCTTCCGCTCCCTCTTCATCGCCTATCCGGACTCCCTGCTGCTGGTCGATCAGGCGGGCGGCATCGTCCTGGCCAATCCGTCGGCGGCGGCCCTGCTGGGCTACAGCGTCGACGAAATGACCGGCCTCAACGTGGACGCGCTGGTGCCCGACAGCATCCGCCCGCGCCACGCCTCCTACCGCGAGGCCTACGGGCGCGCGCCGCGGCCGCGGCCGATGGGCACGCAGATGGAGCTCGTCGCCCGGCGCAAGGACGGCAGCGAGGTGATGGTCGAGATCGCACTCAGCCCGCTGCAGTCCCATGGCCTGCCCTTCGTGGTGGCGGCCATCCGCGACATCGGCGCCTACCCGCGCGTCAAGCAGGCGCTGCAGCGCGCGCGCTACAGCGAGCACCTCGCGCAGCTGGGCCGCCTGGCGGTGGACGCGCGCGATCCGCAGACCCTGCTCGAGCGGGTGCCGGTCTTCGCGGCCGAGGCGCTGCAGGTCGAGGTCGCGATGGTCTTCCTGCTGGAGAGCAACCGGCTCGAATTCCGCGTCGCCAGCGGCGTGGGCGCGGTCCCCGGCGAGGAGATCGGCGCGAGGGTGCCCAACCGCCCCGACACGCCGCCCGGCTTCGTGCTCGCGCACGCGCGGCCGGTGATCATCCCGGACTACCGCGAGGAGACGCGCTTCAAGGTGCCCCAGCGCTATCTCGACGCGGGGCTCACCAGCGCCTTGGCCGTGCCCTTGTCCGATCGCGGCCGCATCATCGGCGCGCTCACGGTGCGCTCGCGCACGCCGCAGCGCTTCGGCGACGACGAAGTGCGCTTCCTGGAGTCGCTGTCGAGCCTGCTGGCCACCAGCTTGCAGCGGGCGCAGACCGAGGAGGCGCTCAACCATGCACAGCGGCTCGAGAGCGTCGGCCAGCTGACCGGCGGCATCGCGCACGACTTCAACAACCTGCTCACCGTCATCCAGGGCAACCTGCAGGTGCTCGAGGAGCTGCCCGCGCTGGCGGGCGACGCCTACGGCCAGCAGCTGGTGGCGGCCGCGGCGCGCGCTACCCGGCGCGGCGCCGAGCTGACGAGCAAGCTGCTCGCCTTCTCGCGCCGGCAGGTGCTGCAGCCGAGCACCGTGGACGTGAGCGCGATGCTGCACTCGCTGTCGGACATGCTTCGCCGCACGCTCGACCAGCGCATCCGCATCGAGGTCGACGCGCCGCCCGCCTGCCCGCCACTGCTGGCCGACCCCGGCCAGCTCGAATCGGCGCTGCTCAACATCGCCATCAACGCACGCGACGCCATGCCCGAGGGCGGCGCCTTGCGCTTCCAGGCGCAGCCCTGCCCGGCACTGCCGCCCCAGGTCCGACGCGAACTGGATGACCCCAGCGCGCCGGACGACCGCTTCGTCGCGATCTCGATCACCGACACCGGCACCGGCATGCCCGAGGAAGTGAAGGAGCGCGCCTTCGAGCCGTTCTTCACGACCAAGGACGCAGGGCGCGGCACCGGCCTGGGCCTGAGCACGGTCTACGGCTTCGTCAAGCAATCGAAGGGCGCGATCGCCATCGACAGCACGCCGGGCGCCGGCACCACCGTCACGCTGTACATCCCGCGCCCGTGGCAGCACGAGTCCGGCTCGGAAAGCGAGCTCGGCCCGGCCGGCACGGTGCCGGCCGGACTCAAGGTGCTGCTGGTGGAAGACGATCCCGCGGTGCGCGCCGTGGTGCGCACCTTCCTCGAAGGATTCGGCTGCGTGGTCGCCACCGCGTCGAGCGCCGAGCAAGCGCTGCTGGCGCTGGTTCCGCAGGCCGACTTCGAGCTGCTGCTCACCGACATCGCGCTCGGCCCGGGCATGCGCGGCACGCAGCTGGCCGCCCAGGCGCAGCAGCGCTTCCCCGACCTGGCGATCCTGCTGATGTCGGGCTTCTCGGCGGAACTGCTCGACGCCGATCGCGAGTCGCCCGCCAGCTGGGAGCTGCTGCGCAAGCCCTACACGCGCGACGAACTCGCGCAGGCGATCGCCCGGGTCACTGCAGGACGGGGCTGACCGGCGCCAGGCAGGACTGCACGAACTGTCCCAGGGCCTTGACCTCGGGGATGCGGATGTCGCGGCGGCCCTTCTCGGCGAACTGGATCAGGTCGTTGCGTGCCAGGCGCGACAGCGCGCGGCTCACGGTCTCGAGCGTCATGCCGAGATAGTTGCCGATCTCGGCACGGGTCATGCGCAAGGTGATCTGGTCGGTGCGCATGCCGCGCTTGGCCAGCGAATCGGCCCAGTAGCGCAGGAAGTCCGCGACGCGCGCATCGGCAGGCAGGGTGCACACCGACATCAGCGAGTCCCGGTCGCGCGAGATCTCGCGGCTCATCGCCGAATGCAGCACCGTCAGCAAGGCGGGCGTCTGCGCGCAGCTGGCCAGCAGCGCGTCGTAGCGCACGACCCAGACTTCGCCGGTGTCCATGGCGATGGCGTCGCAGGAGTACTGGCCGTTGGCGATGCCGTCGAAGCCGAGCCAGTCGCCGCGGAACTTGAGGCCCACGACCTGCTCGCGACCGTCCGGGGACAGGTTCACGACCTTGAAGAAGCCGGAGTTGAGGATGTACAGGGCGCTGAAACGCTCGCCCGATTGGTAGACGGTGTCGCCGGCATGCACCACGCGACGCTGAGGCGACAGCTTGTCGTGCAGCAGCTTCAGCGTTTCGGCGATGCGCTGGCTGGTGCGCAGGTTGTCGTTGTCCTCCTCGCGAAGCACGGCAACGGGCGGCATCGGACGGACGGTGGATTGGGCGATGGGGGCGGCGGTCAGCATGTCGGGCTCCTGGGGAAGGTCTTGTTCGATTCGATGGAGCCAATGCTAGGCAGCGCCCGCAAACACCGTGACAACGGCGGGAGTCGTTGGGTAACGCTGCGTGAACGGTTTGTGTCCGGCGCGTATCACCACAGGTCGCGGGGCGGCGGGTTGACGCCGGTCAAGGCAGCCGCAAGACGCCCCGTTAGGCTACGCGTCATCGTGCAGCCTCCCTGGCCGCCACCCCATTTCATGACCCCGCTTCTCAATCATCGCAGCCTGTGGGCTCTGGACAGCGTTTCGCCTGCCGACGTGCAGGCGCTGCTGGCCACCGGACGTTCCCTGCGCGACGCCGAACAAGCCAGCCTGGCCCAGACACCCCTGCGAGGCAAGAACATCGCGCTGCTGTGCGAGGACCAGGACGGCACCGAGGCGACCCTGTTTCGCAACGCCGCGACGGCCCTCGGCGCTCACGTGGCGCGGGTGCGCCCCAGCCTGGCCAAGCTGCACACCGACATCGAGGTGCAGCACACCGCGCGCATGCTGGGGCGGCTGTACGACGCGATCGAGTGCCAGGGGATGGCGCCGCAGCTGGTGCGCGACATCGCGCGCGACGCCGGCGTGCCGGTCTACGACGGCCTGGGCTCCGCGGGCCACCCGATGCACCAGCTGGCGGGCATGCTCGACGGCGACGCATCGGCCGCCGACAAGCAGCGCATCCTGCTGCAGGCCCTGCTCGTGAGCACGATCGCGTAAGCGTCGCGCCATGACGTCGCCCGTGCACGCTGATGGCCTGCGCGGGCTTGTCCCTCAACACGCGGCCCGTTGCCGCCTCGCCTTGTTTCGTCACCCATGACCATTCGATTCCTCGACCGCCTGCTCACACCACGCAGCGTTGCCGTCGTCGGCGCGTCCGAGCGCGTGGGCAGCGTCGGCGCCACCGTGTGGCGCAACCTGCGCGGCCACTTCGACGGCCCGGTCTACCCCGTCAACCTGAAGCACGCCACGCTCGACGGCGAGAAGGTCTACGCGCACGCGGCCGACCTGCCGCAGGCGCCCGACCTGGCGCTGATCTGCACGCCGCCGGACACCGTCGCGCCGCTCGTGGCCGAGTTCGGCGCGCTGGGCACGCGTGCGGCGATCGTGATGACCGCCGGCCTCGACGCCGGGCAGAAGCAGGCGATGCTCGACGCCGCGCGGCCCCATCTGCTGCGCATCCTCGGACCCAACTGCATCGGCCTGCTGACGCCGCACCTCGGACTGAACGCGAGCTTTGCCCACACCGATGCACTCGCCGGCGACATCGCGTTCGTCTCGCAGTCCGGTGCGTTGGTCACGGCCGTGCTCGACTGGGCCAAGTCGCGGCGCATCGGCTTCTCGCACATGGTGTCTCTGGGGGAGCGTGCCGACGTCGACTTCGGCGACATGCTCGATCATCTGGCGAGCGACCCGCGAACGCGCTCGATCCTGCTCTACATCGAGTCGATCGAGACGCCCCGCAAGTTCATGTCGGCCGCCCGTGCGGCCGCGCGCAACAAGCCGGTGATCGTCGTCAAGGCCGGGCGCGCGGGCAATGGCGTCAAGGCGGCGGCCTCTCACACCGGCGCGCTGGCGGGCTCCGACGTGGTCTTCGACGCGGCCATCCGCCGCGCCGGCATGCTGCGCGTGGACACGCTGCAGGACCTGTTCATGGCGGCCGAGACGCTCGCCCGGTTCGGGGGCCGTCACGACGAGTCGCTCACCATCATGACCAACGGCGGCGGCGCCGGCGTGCTGGCCGCCGACGAGGCCGCGCGGCTCGGCGTCGCGCTGCGCGAGCCGGGCGACGCGCTGCGCGCCCGGCTGGATGCGGTGCTGCCTTCGACTTGGTCGCGCGGAAACCCGATCGACATCATCGGCGACGCACCGGTGCAGCGCTACACCGAGACGCTGCAGGCGCTGCTCGCCGATCCGGCGGGCGGTGCAGTCCTGTTCCTGCATGCACCGACCGCGATCGTGCGCAGCGAGGACATCGCCCGCGCATGCGCCCCGATCGTGCGCGGGGCGGCGCGACGCATGATGGCGTGCTGGCTGGGCGATGCCGCCGTGGCCGATGCGCGCCGCATCTTCGAGGACGCCGGCGTCGCCGACTACGCCACGCCCGAGGAGGCCGTGCGCGCGTTCGCCATGCTGGCCACCTACCGCCGCAACCAGGCGCTGCTGCTGGAGGCCCCGACCGCCAGCGAGAACGGCCCGCCCGACCGGGCCGCGGCGCAGGCTCAGTTCGACAAGGCGCTCGCCGAAGGCCGCGAGATGCTCAACGAGTTCGAGGCCAAGGCGGTGCTCAAGGCCTATGGCATCCCCGTCGTGGCGACGGTGGCGGTCGGCCCGAGCGCCGATGCCTGCGTGGCGGCGGCGCGCGACATCGGCTATCCCGTGGCGCTGAAGATCCTCTCGCCCGACATCACGCACAAGTCCGACGTCGGCGGCGTGCAGCTGGGCCTGGGCGACGAGGCCGCGCTGCGGCGCGCGGCCGACGGCATGCTCGCGCGCATCCGCGAGCTGCAGCCGAACGCGCGGCTCGAGGGCTTCACGGTGCAGGCGATGCTGCACCGGCCGATGGCGCAGGAGCTGATCGTCGGCGCGAGCGTGGACAGCGTGTTCGGCCCGATCGTGCTGTTCGGCCAGGGCGGCACCGCGGTCGAGGTGATCGGCGACCGCGCCATCGGACTGCCGCCCCTGAACCGCGCCATCGCCCGCGACCTGGTGTCGCGCACCCGCGTCGCCAAGCTGCTCGCCGGCTATCGCGATCATCCGCCGGCCAACATCGATGCCGTCCACGACGTGCTGGTCGCGTTGTCGCAGATGCTCGCGGACCTGCCGCAGCTGGTCGAGCTCGACATCAACCCGCTGTGGGCCGACCACGAGGGCGTGATGGTGCTCGATGCGCGCATCCGCGTGAACGCCAAGCCGGTCGCGGGCACCGAGCGCTTCGCGATCCTGCCCTATCCGGCGCAGCTGTCGGAGACGCTGCCCTGGGACGATCACACGCTGACGGTGCGGCCGATCCGCCCGGAGGACGAGGCGCAGCATCGCGCCTTCGTCGACCGCCTGGACCCCGAGGACCAGCGCATGCGCTTCTTCAGCAGCCGGCGCGAGCTGCCGCGCACCGAGCTCGCGCGGCTGGTTCAGATCGACTACGAGCGCGAGATGGCCTTCATCGCCATCGAGCGCAGCGACGAGGGCACCGACGAGACGCTGGGCGTCGTGCGCGCCATGATCGATCCCGACAATGTCGAGGCGGAATTCGCGATCATCGTGCGCTCCGACCTGAAGGCGCGCGGCCTGGGCTACATGCTGCTGCAGAAGATGCTGCGCTACCTGGCGCAGCGCGGCACGCAGCGCGTGATCGGCGACGTCCTGCGCGAGAACCAGCCGATGCGCGACCTCGTGCGCGACTGCGGCTTCCACCCGGACAGCGAGCGCTCCACCGGCGACGTGATCCGCTACGCGAAGGACCTGCAGACACCCGCGGCCGCGTCTTCGAGCAAATCGCAGCCGACGCCATGAAGCGACCTGCCGCTGCATTCGTGGCTGCCGCGTGCTGCGCCGCTGCGGCGGCCGCAGGCACCGCCGCGCCGCCCGCGGCGGGCCTGGGCACGGGCAACTTCGTCGACGTGGGCGACACCGTGGTCGACATGCTCGACACCAGCGGCCTGGCCTTCTCCACCCTGGTCATCGGCCAGGCCGACGCGTCGCCGTATCGCCACGCCGCCTACGGTGCGCCGGCGCCGCTGCCGCTCACGCACCCGTTCGAGAGCCGCTGCCCCGGCGGCGGCTCGATCACGGGCAGCATGCGCGACGGCGACGCCAGCGACGACGTGTCCGTGCAGGACCGCTTCGTGACGGTGTTCCACGCCTGCCGGCTCGACGGCGGCGTCGTCACCGGCAGCAGCGAGTTCACCGTCGCGTCGCACCGCTTCGACGGCACCACCGAAATCACCGAGCTCGACTTCGTCTTCAAGCAACTCGGCACGGACACCCTGCGCTGGTCCGGCCCGGCCCGCGTGACGCTGCGTTCGGACAGCCGCACCGGCAGCGACCACTACGTCGTGCTCTACCGCGACCTCGCGGTCACGCGCAAGGGTCATCCTTACCGGTGGAATTTCACGCTCGAAGTGAAGCACCCTCCGCTGGGCGACGACACCGCGAGCATCAACGGCAGCATGAGCATGCGCGGCATGACGCTGCGGCTCGATCAGGAAGAGCCCTTCGTGATGGCCGAGGGCGCGGCGCACGACGGGCGCCTCGTCGCCAGCGATGCGCAAGGCTCGCGCCTGCTGATCGAGGCCGACCGCGGCGGCTACGCGTATCGCCTGTTCCTGCACGGCCATCGGGGCGACGTGCCGGATGCCCAGTCCCACAGCCGGCCTGCCGCCGCACGTTGAGCGGCGTCAACGCAGCGGACGCGGCAAGACCGAACAATCGCCCTCTGTGCCGGCCGCTGCCGGCACGACACGGAGGCCCTGCATGCAATTGCGCTTTCTCGGCGGCACCGGGACCGTCACCGGATCGAAGTACCTCGTCGAGCACGAGGGTCGCCGCCTGCTGGTCGATTGCGGCCTGTTCCAGGGCCTCAAGCAGCTGCGCCTGCGCAACTGGTCGGCCCTGCCCGTGCCGGCGAGCTCGATCGACACCGTCGTGCTCACGCATGCGCACATCGACCACAGCGGCTTCCTGCCGCGCCTGGTGGAGCTGGGCTTTCGCGGCCAGGTGATCACCACGCCGGCGTCCATGGAGCTGTGCCAGCTGCTGCTGCCCGATGCCGGGCACCTGCAGGAGGAAGAGGCTCTCTACGCCAACCGCCACGGCTTCTCCAAACACCAGCCCGCGCTGCCGCTGTACACCGAGGAATGCGCGCGGCGCACGCTGCAGCGCTTCCAGGTGCGCGACTTCGACGAGACCTTCCAGCCGCTGCCCGGGTTCGAGGCGCGCTTTCGCCGTGCCGGCCACATTCTCGGCGCGGCCAGCGTGCACTTGCGGTGCGGCGAAAAGACCGTGCTCTTCTCGGGCGATCTCGGGCGCAGCGACGACCTCGTCATGCGCCCGCCCGCTGCGCCCGATGCAGCCGACTGCGTGCTGGTCGAGTCGACCTACGGCGACCGCCGCCACCCCACCGATGACCCGCTGACGCAGCTGGCCGACGTGGTCTGCCGCACTGCAGCGCGCGGCGGGATCGTGGTCGTCCCGGCGTTCGCCGTCGGGCGCGCGCAGGCGCTGCTGCACGGCTTGCAGCTGCTCAAGCGCGCGCGCCGCGTGCCCGACCTGCCGATCTTCCTGAACAGCCCGATGGCCTCGGACGTGACCGGCATCTTCAACCACCACATGGACGAGCACCGCCTGAGCGCCGAGGAATGCCGCGCGCTGTGCGAGGGGGTTCGCATCGTCAACAGCGTCGAGGAGTCCAAGCGCCTCAATGCGATGAAGTGGCCGGCGGTGATCATCTCGGCCAGCGGCATGGCCAGCGGCGGGCGCGTCGTGCACCACCTCAAGAGCTTCGCGCCCGATGCGCGCAACTCGATCGTGTTCGCCGGCTACCAGGCCGCGGGCACGCGCGGCGCGGCGATGGTGGGCGGCGCCACCACGATCAAGATCCACGGCGAGTGGATCCCGGTGCGCGCGGAAGTCGCCCTGCTCGACGGACTGTCGGCCCACGCCGACCGCGACGACCTGCTGGCATGGATCAGTGCGCTGCCGCGTCCGCCCCGGCGCATCTACGTGACGCACGGCGAGCCCGAGGCCGCGGATTCGCTGCGCCAGGCGATCGAGGAACGCCACGGCTGGACCTGCACCGTCCCCGAGTATCTGGAGATCGCCAGCTTCTGACGCGTCGTCAGATGCCGCACCAGGCGGCGACGCGCTCCCACAAGCCGTGGGTCAGCGCCCATCCGGAGCTGAGCGCGATGCCCAGCCCGGCGACGCGGTAGCCGAACGCCACCACGCTGTCCGAGGAGACGGTCGTTCCGCGCAGTGCCTGCCAGCGGCCCCAGGCCCACGGCGCCGCGGCCAGCGCGGGCATGGAGCCGAAGGCGAAGGCGGCCATGACGGCGGCCCCGGCAGGCGCGCTGGTGGCCATCGCCGAGAGCATCAGTGCGCTTTGCAAGGCGCCGCAGGGCCACGCGACCCAGGCCAGCCCGGCCAGGCCAGAGCGCAGCGGGCGCGCCGTGCGGCCGACGAAGCGCACCGGCACGGCCGTGCTGCGCTTCATCCAGTCGGGCTGGCGCCCCGTCGCGAGCCACCACAGGCCGAGCGCGAGGAAAGCCAGGTGCAGCAGCATCCACAGCGGCCGCAGGGCCGGTGCGTTCTGGCTCCATTGGCCGAGCAGGCCGATGCTGCTGGCGGCGACGGCACCGCCCGCCATGTAGCTGGCCATGCGGCCCAGGTGGAAACCGGCGGCGTTGCGCTTGCAGCCACTGGCGATGGCCGCGCAGGGTGCGCCGCACATCAGCGCGCAGTGCGGCGACGCGGCGACGCCCATCGCCAATCCGCCAAGGACCAGTGCTGCGTCCATCCGGGATCGGCGTCGACGGGCTCTAGATGATGCGCGAGAAGCGCTCCCGCAGCTTGTCGTTCTGCAGGTAGCGGTCGAACACCATCGCCACCGCGCGCACCACGTACCAGCCGGTGGCCGTCACCTGCACGGCGCCCGGCTCGATCTCGACCAGTCCCGCCTCGGCCAGCGGCGCCAGCTGCTCGAGCTCGCTCTTGAAGTACTCGCGCATCTTGATGAGGTAGGCCAGCTCGATGGACTCGAATTCCAGGCGACCCTGGCACATCAGCGCCATGATGACCGCGCGGCGCACGAGGTCGTCGCGGCTGAGCGCGAGGCCGCGCACCACCGGCAGGTGTCCCTGGCGAAGGGTGTCGTAGTACTCGGGCAGGGTCTTGGCGTTCTGGTTGTAGGTGGCGCCGATGCGCCCGATGGCCGACACGCCCAGCCCCACCAGGTCGCAATCCGGCTGCGTGCTGTAGCCCTGGAAGTTGCGGTGCAGCCGGCCCTGGCGCTTGGCGATCGCCAGGGCGTCGTCGGGCAGCGCGAAGTGGTCCATGCCGATGTAGTTGTAGCCGCGGCCCAGGAAGCCGGCGATCGCCCCGCCCAGCATGTCGATGCGCTGGCCCGCGCTCGGCAGGTCGGCGGCGTCGATGCGGCGCTGCGGCTTGAAGCGCTGGGGCAGGTGCGCGTAGGCGTACAGCGCGATGCGGTCGGGCCGCAGTTCGCCGATCTGCTGCACCGTGCGCGCGAAGCTGTCGGGCGTCTGGCGCGGCAGGCCGTAGATCAGGTCTGCATTGATCGACTGGTAGCCCAGTTCGCGCGCGCTTTGCACCAGCAGTTTCACGCTCTCGTAGGGCTGCACGCGGTGCACCGCCTGCTGCACCTGCGGATCGAAGTCCTGCACGCCGAAGCTGATGCGGTTGAAGCCGAGCGTGCGGAAGTGCGCCAGGCGCTGAGGCGTGACGGTGCGCGGATCGACCTCGATCGACATCTCGGCGTCCGGCGCGATGCGAAACGCGCGCTTGAGCGAGTCCACGACCCGCACGAGTTCGTCGTCGGAAAGGAAGGTGGGCGAGCCGCCGCCGAAATGCAGCTGCGACACGCGCTGCATGCCGCCCAGGGCCTGGGCGTACAGCGCGATCTCGGTGTCCAGCGCGTCCAGGTACTCGCCAGCCCGCTCATGGTGCTTGGTGATGACCTTGTTGCAGGCGCAGTAATAGCAGACCGACTCGCAGAACGGGATGTGGACGTAGATCGACAGCGGCGCGTGCGCCCCCACGGCCGCGGCCGTGCCGCGCTGGTGCAGCGCCTGCAGCAGGTCGGCCTCGCCGAAGGCTTCGACGAAGCGATCGGCGGTCGGGTAGGACGTGTAGCGGGGGCCAGGCGTGTCGAAGCGCCGCAGCAGCGACTCGGACAGGACCGGCGGGGTCTCGGTGCGGGGTACGGTGTTGGCGTCTGGCGTCATTCGTTCAATGTGCCCAAACCCATCTCGGCAGGCCTTGACCTGGCGCAAGACCACGCGGGGCTACCCACTGAACAATCCCCCTCGTTGCGCCACGTCATGAACCCTCCCCTGCCATGAATGCCAATCCCGCCCTGACGCCGATCAAGGCCTCCGCATTGAAAGTCGCCTGTTCGAGCTGCAACCTGCGCGAGCTTTGCTTGCCGGTGGGCTTCTCCGAGCCGGAGCTGGAGCGGCTGGACACCATGGTGGCCACCCGCCGCTCGGTTCATCGCGGCGACACCCTGTTTCGCACCGGCGATCCCTTCGAAGCGGTGTTCGCGGTTCGCACGGGCTTCTTCAAGACCCGCGTGTCGTCCGAAGACGGGCGCGACCAGGTCACGGGCTTCCAGATGGCCGGTGAACTGCTGGGGCTGGACGGCATCAGCACCGACAAGCACACCTGCGACGCGGTCGCGCTGGAGGATTCGCAGGTCTGCGTGATCCCGTACGGGCAGCTCGAGCATCTGTCGCGGGAGTTCACCGACCTGCAGCGCCAGTTCCACAAGATCATGAGCCGCGAGATCGTGCGCGACCACGGGGTCATGCTGCTGCTGGGCAGCATGCGCGCCGAGGAGCGCCTCGCGGCCTTCCTGCTCAACCTCACGCAGCGCCTGCAGGCACGCGGGTTCT
The DNA here is from genome assembly GCA_035254085.1 of Piscinibacter sp. Lineage (GTDB taxonomy): Bacteria > Pseudomonadota > Gammaproteobacteria > Burkholderiales > Burkholderiaceae_C > Albitalea. Next base: position 1,780 of record DATFAY010000171.1, on the reverse strand, counting down.
CGCCGTCGTCGCTGGTGCTGCGCATGACGCGCGAGGAGATCGGCACCTACCTCGGCCTCAAGCTCGAGACGGTGAGCCGCTGCTTCTCCAAGTTCCAGGAAGACGGCGTCCTGCTGGTCAAGCAACGCCACATCCGCATCGTCGACCAGGCGGCCCTGCAGAAGCTGGTGAACGCGCCCACGGCCTGACCGGCGGGCGAGCGCCCAGCGCGTGCCGGCGCTCAATCGGACAGCGGCGCCGGCCCCGGCGCCTCGAGCAGCTGCGTGATCGCCCCCGAGGTGGCGATCACGATCCAGAAAATGAAGAAGGTCACCGAGTAGACCGCGCTGCGCGACCACTGCAGCGGCTCGCCGCCGAACCAGTGCAGGCTGGTCGGATCGACGACCACGAACACCAGCATTTCCAGCACGCCCGCCATCACGAAGGCCGGCCACAGGATCAGCATCGCCCGCTCGCGAAAGGGCCGCGGCGCCACGGGCGCACGCGGAGCCAACTCAACGACGCGGGGTGACGACATGGTTGCGCGCATGGGCTGCGGGGACGAGCGAGCCGGCGGGGGCCGCCACGGTCTCGTGCAGCGGCTTGTCGCCGCCGCGCACGGCGACCACGAGGGTCGCGATGCTGGCCACGACGACCAATGCGGGCCCGCCGATGACGAGCCACACCATGCGCACCCGCCACCACGGCAGGACGGGATGGAGATGGGGCTGGTTCACTTCAACTCCTTGTCAACGCGGAACGACGAAAGTGGATTTCTCGCGGACCGAGGCGGCGTCATCGCCGGCGGCCTTCACCTCGAATCGTAGCGGGTGCGCGCCCGGCCCGAGCGCCTTCGCCGATTGGGGCGGTATGCGCACGGCGACGGTGATCCAGCGGGCTTCGGCGGGCGCCACGTCAACCTCGGCGGCCTGCGCCAGCTCGGCGCCCGCGATGCCCTCCACCTTGACGCGGTAGTGCTGCGAGCGCTCGGTCGCGTTCATCAGCTGCAGGCGATAGACGTTCTCGATGCGGCCCTGGTCGACCAGTCGCGCGAGCGTCGTGCGGTCTCGCACCACGTCGACCTTGAGCGTGTGCCGCAGGCCCAGGCTGACCACGAACGCGGTCGAGATCGCGAGCAGCACCCCGCCATAGATGAGCACGCGCGGACGCAGCACGCGCTTGACCATCTGCGCGCTGCTCCAGCGGTTCACCAGCCCGTTCTGGGTCGCGTACCGGATGAGCCCGCGCGGGTACTTCATCTTGTCCATCACGCCGTCGCAGGCGTCGATGCAGGCGGTGCAGGCGATGCATTCGTACTGAAGGCCGTTGCGGATGTCGATGCCGACCGGGCACACATGCACGCACAGGCCGCAGTCGATGCAATGGCCGAGGTTGGCTTTCTGCAGGTCGGCACTGCGCGCGCGCGTGCCGCGAGGCTCGCCGCGCTCGGCGTCGTAGCTCACGATCATCGTGTCGCGGTCGAACATCGCGCTCTGGAAGCGCGCGTACGGGCACATGTACTTGCATACCTGCTCGCGCAGGAAGCCGGCGTTGCCGTAGGTCGCCAGCGAATAGAAGTTCACCCAGAACCATTCCCACGGCCCGAACGACAGCGTGAAGGCTTCGCCCCAGAGCGTCCGGATGGGCGTGAAGTAGCCCACGAAGGTGAAGCCCGTCCACATGGCGAACACGATCCACAGGAAATGCTTGGTGGCCTTGCGGGCGAACTTGGCGGACGACATCGGCGAGGCGTCCAGGCGCATGCGCGCGTTGCGGTCGCCTTCGACCTTGCGTTCGATCC
>DATFAY010000170.1:0-6973 GCA_035254085.1 Piscinibacter sp. | reverse complement strand
CTTGCCGTCGTCCAGGTTCGCGCTCGCGGCGGTCACGTCGTTGACTGCCGCGTTGTAGGCAGTGGCCGCGGTCTGGGCGTTGCCGCCGTTGTAGAAGGTGTCGGCGCGGGCGTAGGCCCCGTAGCCGTTGTTCGGTGGCAGGTACGCGTTGGCGGCCAGTGGCGCAGCCAGCAGGCTGCCCACGGCAGCTGTGGCGCGAAGACGTCGAATGGGGTTCATGGATTCCTCCGGTTCGTGGTTGTGATGAGTGGTGCGCCGTCGTCAGGGAAACTGGATGACCGGGCCGGTCACGGGTTGGCCGGGCGGGACAAAGGCGGGAGCGGGCAGGCCGGCGGGTCCGGCAGCCTTGATGTACCGATAGATCGCGCGCAAGTCGGTGTCCGACATCGCGCGCAGGTTGAACCAGGGCATCGGCGGGCGCGGCTCCATCGTGCGTGCATGCCGCAGCCACTGCGCCTCGGTCATCGAGCCGACGAACAAGCGAAGGTTGCTCGGATAGGTCGTGCCCCAGGGGCCGCGCCAGCCCAGCTTGTCGCCGGTCAGCCAACTGGCCTCGGCCGTCTGGCCGCCGTGCTGCGTATAGCCTGGAGAGTGGCAATCGTTGCAGCCGCTGGTTTGCACGAGATAACGGCCCAGCGCCACGTCGTCGCCGGGGCGTTCGTCGGCTCGCGCGCCGGCCGAGCCGCTCGCGGCGGCAAGGCACGACAGAATCACCGCCAAGTGGCCCTGCAGTCGGGAAGTCTTCATGGCTTCTCCTTGGTCGATGAAGGCTTCACGTGCGCCACGGCAGGTTCATGGGCTCGCCGTCGGGCTGCCGGGTCATCACGGGGGTCGCGGCAAAGATGCCGATCGTCTCCAGCGGCATCGGTCCGACGTTGAAGATCTGGTGCACCTGCCCGCGCGGCAGCACGAGCGTCGCGTCGGCGCCGAAGCGCTGCGCCCGGCCGTCGCTGTGAAGCTCGCCCCAGCCGCCGATGCACAGCACGACCTCGTCGCAGTCGTGGCAGTGCGGCGGCGTGGCGCCGCCCGGCGCCATCGTCTGGCGCCAGACGGACAGCTGCTTCAGCCCGTCGGCCTCGCCGGCCCATGTGCTGTGCAGGATGCCCGGCAGTTCGCAGGGTTCGGGAGGAAGTTGATCGATGAGAGGCATGGTGAATCTCCTGGGTTGAATCGCCTGGCGCAGGCCCGATGGCGCTGCGGCGTTCGCAGTGTGGCCAGGCGCCATTGATTCGAGAAGACCGCTGGGTGTCTTAACATTGCCGACAATTCTTCTTCAATCGGAACGACGCCATGCACGGTCTGCAGCAGTTCATCGCCTTTGCCGAGACCGCCAAGCACGGCGGATTTGCGGCTGCCGCACGCGAACAAGGCGTGGCGCCGTCGACACTCGCCAAGGCGGTGGCGCGGCTGGAGGCGTCGCTGGGCGTGAAGCTGTTTCACCGCACGACCCGCCAGGTGACGCTCACCCCGGACGGGGAGCGCCTGTTCCGGCGCTGCCAGCGGGTGCTGGCCGAGGTCGAGGACCTGCAGGCCGAGGCGTCGGGCACCCGTGCCGAGCCCACCGGCGTCTTGCGCGTCGACCTGCCGGTGTTCTACGGCAAGAAGTTCGTGCTGCCGCTGCTGGCGCAGCTGGTGCACCGGCATCCTGGCCTGCGGCTGGACGTGCGGCTCACGGACACCAAGATCGATCTCATCCGCGACGGCGTCGACCTCGCGGTTCGCATCGGCCGTCTGCACGACTCGACCCTGGTGGCGCGGCGCGTGGATCAGCAGGGGCTGGCCCTGTGCGCCAGCCCGGGCTACCTCCATGCGAACGGCGTGCCGCGGCGGATCGAAGACCTGGCCAGGCACGCGGCGGTGGTGTTCCGGCTGCCTACGAGCGGGCGCGACCGGGCATGGCAGTTCCGCCAGCGCGGCAGCGAGGTCGAGTTGTCACCGACGCCCCATGTGCGCGTCAACGAGACCGAAGGCCTGCTGGAGGCCGTCAAGCTGGGCATGGGCATCTGCCAGCTGCCCGATCTTCTGGTGGACGACGAGCTCGCGCGCGGCGAGTTGGTGGAACTGCTTCCCTCGTGCCGCCCCGAGGCCATGCCCATCTCGATCGTCTATCCGTCGGGGCGCCTGGTCCCGTCGCGGGTGCGCGCGGCCATCGAGGCGCTGAGCGCGCTGCGCAAGCGCGCTGCACGGGCCTAGATGGACATCCGCGCGCGCACCCCGTCGGCGGCCATGTCCCTGCCCTGCCCGCGTTGCACGATCTCGCCGCGCTCCATGACCAGGTACTGGTCGGCGAGCTCGGCCGCGAAGTCGTAGTACTGCTCGACCAGCACGATCGCCATGGTGCCGCGTGCCGCGAGCATGCGGATCACGCGCCCGATGTCCTTGATGATGCTGGGCTGGATGCCCTCGGTGGGTTCGTCCAGGACGAGCAGCCTGGGGCCTGCCGCCAGCGCGCGCGCGATCGCCAGCTGCTGCTGCTGCCCGCCCGAGAGGTCGCCGCCGCGGCGGCCGATCATCTGCTCGAGGACCGGAAAGAGCTCGAACAGCTCGGCGGGAACGGGCGCGGCCGCCGGCTTGTGCGCCAGGCCCATGCGCAGGTTCTCCTCGACCGTCAAGCGAGCGAAGATCTCGCGGCCCTGAGGCACGTAGCCCACGCCTTGCCGCGCGCGCGCGAAGGGCGTTTGGCGCGTGATGTCGACACCGTCGAGCTTGATGCTGCCGGTCTTGACGGGCACCACGCCCATCAGGCTCTTGAGCAGCGTGGTCTTGCCCACGCCGTTGCGGCCGAGCACGACCGTGACCTCGCCGGCGCGAGCCTCGAACGACACGTTGCGCAGGATGTGCGAGCCGCCGTAGTACTGGTTGATGCCTTCGACGCTCAGCATGGCCCGTGCTCCGTCGATGAACCGGTCATCCCGGCGAAAACCGGGATGACTGCTCTTTGAAGCTCACCGACCAAGATAGACCTCCACCACCTGCTCGTTGCCCTGCACATCGGCCAGCGAGCCTTCGGCCAGCACGCGCCCTTCGTGCAGCACCGTCACCTTCCTGGCCGGATCGTCGTGCGTGAGCGCGTGGATGAACTTCATGTCGTGCTCGACCACCACCAGCGAGTGCGCGCCCTGCAGCGATCGAAACAGCTCGGCGGTGCGCTCGGTCTCTTCATCGGTCATGCCGGCCACCGGCTCGTCCAGCAGCAGCAGCTTCGGGTCCTGCATGAGCAGCATGCCGATCTCCAGCCACTGCTTCTGCCCGTGCGAGAGCGCTCCGGCGGTGCGCTGCGCACAGTCCTTCAGGTGGATGAGCTCCAGCATGGCGCCGATGCGGTCGAGCTGCTCGCCCGAGAGCCGAAAGAACATCGACGCCCTCACGCCGCGGTCGCCCGCGAGCGCGAGTTCCAGGTTCTCGAACACCGACAGCGGCTCGAAGACCGTGGGCTTCTGGAACTTGCGGCCGATGCCGATGGAGGCGATCTCGTTCTCGCCCAGGCGCAGCAGGTCGATGGTCGAGCCGAAGAAGGCACGGCCGGCGTCGGGCCGCGTCTTGCCGGTGATCACGTCCATCATCGTGGTCTTGCCCGCGCCGTTGGGGCCGATGATGCAGCGCAGCTCGCCCGCCTCTATCGCGAGGCTCAGAGCATCGAGCGCCCTGAAGCCATCGAAGCTGACGGTGATGTCGTCGAGGTACAGGATGGCGCCGTGCGCGGTGTCGAGCTCGCCGTCGTGCACGACGCGGCCGTAGCTGGCGGAGCGCCCGCCGGAGCTGCCCGGGCCGGATTGCTGCTTGGCCTGCAGCGCCTCGCGCACGCGCGTGCCGGCCTCCATCAGCTCGGGCGTCATGGCTGTGCTCTCCGTCGGCGACGCACCAGCCCGATGATTCCCTGCGGCAGGAACAAGGTCACCGCGATGAACAAGGCACCGAGGAAGTACAGCCAGAACTCGGGGAAGGCCTGCGTGAACCAGCTCTTCGCACCGTTGACGAAGAACGCGCCCACGATCGGGCCGACCAGCGAGGCGCGCCCGCCCACCGCCGTCCAGACCGCGATCTCGATGCCCGCGGCCGGCGACATCTCGCTCGGGTTGATGATGCCGACCTGCGGCACGTACAGCGCGCCGGCAACGCCGCACATCACCGCCGAGATGACCCAGATCGCGAGCTTGTAGCGCAAGGGGTCGTAGCCGGTGAACATGACGCGCGACTCGGCGTCGCGGATCGCCTGCAGCACGCGGCCGAACCGGCCCGCCACCAGCCAGCGCGCGAACAGGTACGAGCCGATCAGCGTGAGCCCGGTCAGCACGAACAGGACCATGCGCGTGCCGGGTCGCGCGCTGGCGATGCCCAGGATGCGCTTGAAGTCGGTGAAGCCGTTGTTGCCGCCGAAGCCCGTCTCGTTGCGGAAGAACAAGAGCATCGCCGCATAGGTCATGGCTTGCGTGATGATCGAAAAATACACGCCCTTGATGCGCGAGCGGAAGGCGAAGAAGCCGAACACCAGGGCGAGCAGTCCCGGCACGAGCACGACCAGCGCCAGCGTGGCGCCGAAGCTGCCGGAGAGCGTCCAGTGCCAGGGCAGGGCCTTCCAGTCGAGGAAGACCATGAAGTCCGGCAGCTCGCTGTGATAGTTGCCGTCGCGGCCGATCTGGCGCATGAGGTACATGCCCATCGCGTAGCCGCCGAGCGCGAAGAAGATGCCGTGGCCGAGCGAGAGGATGCCGGTGTAGCCCCAGATCAGGTCCATCGCCAGCGCGCAGATGGCGTAGCACATGATCTTGCCGACGAGTGCGACGGCGTAGTCGCTCAGGTGCAGGGCGCTGGTGGCGGGGACGGCGAGGTTGAGCACGGGCGAAACGACTGCGATGACGAACAAGGCCGCCATCACGCCGATCCAGGCTCGCAGCGACAACAGGGCGGTCCGCGGCGCCGACCCCTGCACGTCATCCCGGCGAAAGCCCGGATCCACCGCCGCCGCCACCGACGCCGATGGCGCCGGATCCCGACTTTCGCCTCGCTGATTCGGTGAAGGCAGCGCACTCATGCCTGCGCGCTCCGGCCCTTCATCGCGAACAGCCCCTGCGGCCGCTTCTGGATGAAGACGACGATGAACACCAGCACCATGATCTTGGCGAGCACCGCGCCGGCCACGCCTTCGAGCAGCTTGTCCAGCACGCCCAGGCCGAGCGCGGCGACCACCGTGCCCGCGAGCTGGCCCACGCCGCCCAGCACCACCACCATGAACGAGTCGACGATGTAGCCCTGCCCGAGGTCCGGGCCCACGTTGCCCACCTGCGAGAGTGCGCAGCCGGCGAGCCCGGCGATGCCCGAGCCGAGCGCGAAGGCCCAGGTGTCCACCCGCGCCGTGTCGACGCCCATGCACGCGGCCATCGGCCGGTTCTGCGTCACCCCGCGCACGAACAGGCCCAGCCGGGTGCGTCCCACCATGAATGCCAGGGCCGCGAGCACCAGCGCGGCGAACGCGATGATCGCGATGCGGTTGAAGGGCAGCGTGAGGTTGGACAGCACCTGCACGCCGCCCGAGAGCCACGACGGGTTTTCCACCTGCACGTTCTGCGCGCCGAACAGCGATCGCACCGACTGCATGAGCACCAGGCTGATGCCCCAGGTGGCGAGCAGCGTCTCGAGCGGGCGGCCGTAGAGGAAGCGAATCACGCCGCGCTCGAGTGTCGCGCCCACCAGCGCCGAAGCGGTGAACGCGGCCGGGACCGCGGCGACGATGTACCAGTCGAAGGCGCCCGGCAGCCAGTGGCGAAACACGCCCTGCACCAGCCAGGTCGCGTAGGCGCCGATCATCATCAGCTCGCCGTGCGCCATGTTGATGACGCCCATCAGCCCGTAGGTGATCGCCAGGCCCAAGGCCACCAGCAGCAGCACCGAGCCCAGGCTCACGCCGGTGAACGCCACGCCCAGCCGCTCGCCCCATGCCAGGCGCGACTCGATGGCGGCGAGCGAGCGCTGCAACTGCGCGCGCACCTCGGCGTCGGGTTCGGTGCCGGGTGCGAGCCGCTGCAGCAGCAGCGTCCTGGTCGCGCTCTCGCCGCTTTGCGCCAGCGACCGCGCGGCGGCGAGCCGCTTGTCGCGGTCGGCCGACGCGACGAGCAACGATGCGCGCAGCTGACCCAGTTCGGACTTGAGCCCGGCCTCCTTCTCCATCGCGTAGGCCTTTTCGATCAGCGGCAGCCTGGACTCGTCGACGCTCTCGCGCAGGTCGCGGATCGCTGCGGCGCGCTCGCCTGCGTCGGCCGACAGCAGCCGCGACGAGGCCAGCGCCGCATCGATCTCGCGCCGCATGCGATTGCTGTTGACCACGTCTTCGGCCTCGGCGGGCAACGCGACCTTCTCGCCGCCGGCGGCGTCGACCGCAACGCCGTCATGCACGACGAAGACGCGGTCGCCGGCCGTCTTGACCTCGCCTTCCTGCAGCGCCTGCAGGAAGGCGACGACCTCCTTGTCGCCGCCGGCGACCGCTCGCGCGATCGCCGCGGCGCGGGCATCGTTGTCGCCGACGGACATCGCCTTGACCTGATCGGCCGTCAGGGCGTGGGCGCATTGGAGCGTGGCCGCCCACACGAGAAGGGCTCGAACGAGCCAGCGAGGGGCGGGCAAGGGGGGCAAGGACATGGCGTCGGCAAAAGCCTCGAGAGTGTCATCCCGGCGAAGGCCGGGATCCACGCAAGTCAGCAGGCGAAGGCTCATGGATCCCGGCTTTCGCCGGGATGACGGATTCCAGCCGGTGAGAAGCACTCACGGCGCCGTCTTCTTCAGGTCCGGCTCGTCCTTCTTCTTGTCGTTGCCCTCGATGTACGGGCTCCACGGCTTCGCCTTGATCGGCGCCGGCGTCTTCCACACCACGTTGAACTGGCCGTCGGCCTTGACCTCGCCGATGAACACCGGCTTGTGCAGGTGGTGGTTCTTCGCGTCCATGGTCGCCGTGAAGCCGCTGGGCGCCGGGAAGGTCTGG
>DATFAY010000169.1:0-5311 GCA_035254085.1 Piscinibacter sp. | reverse complement strand
GAGAACGTCTCCAGCTACGTCGCCTTCGCGGGCGACGAGATGAGCGAGTGGGAGTTCATCGCCGCCCTCGCCGAACGGGCCGATTGCCACCTGCTGCTCGACGTGAACAACGTGTATGTCTCGAGCCGCAACCATGGCTTCGACGCGCGCCGCTTCATCGACGCGATGCCGCGCGAGCGCGTGCGGCAGATCCACCTGGCCGGCCACGAAGACCACGGCGACCACCTGATCGACACCCACGACCACCCGGTGTGCGACGCGGTGTGGTCCCTGTACGCCTACACCGTGCGGCGCCTGGGCGCCGTGCCGACCATGATCGAGCGCGACGACCGGATCCCGCCGCTGCCCGAATTGCTGGCCGAGCTGGATCTCGCCCGCAGCGTGCAGGCCGACGCATTGGCCGACGTGCCCGTGGCCGCATGAACACCCTGCTCGCACAACAACGCGCGTTGCAGCGCGCGATCACTGGCGGCACGCTCGAGGCGTCGCTGCTGCGCCGCGTGAACGGCCGCGAGCCGCTGCTGCGCGTGTACCGACACGCCTACACCGAACGGCTGGCCGCCGCGCTGCGCGACAACTTCGACACGCTGCCGCAGGTGATGGGCGACGAGGCCTTCGATGCATTGGCGCAGGCCTACATCGACGCACATCCCTCGCGGCATCCCTCCATCCGCTGGTTCGGCGACGAGCTGCCGCATTTCATGGCCGGGCGCGAGGACCTCGTCGCGCACCCCGCGCTGGTCGACCTGGCGCGCATGGAATGGGCCTTGCGAGGCGCCTTCGACGCGGCCGACGCGGTTCCGCTCGATGCGTCATCGATGGCGGCGCAACAGCCGGGCGACTGGCCGCGTCTGCAGTTCGAGATGCTGCCCAGCGTGCGCTTGCTCGCTCTGCAGTGGGCCGTCGAGCCGCTGTGGCGCGCGTTGCAGGCCATGCCACCGGGCGAGGAGGCCGCGCTGCCGGAGCCCGCCGCCTTGGATCACGGCCTGCTGGTCTGGCGCCAAGGCCTGGAGACGCGCTGGCGCTCGCTCGACGGCAACGCCGCCGCGCTGCTGCGGGCCGCCTGCGAAGGCCGCTGCTTCGGCGACTTGTGCGAACTGGCGGCGACCCAGGTCGGCACCGGCGATGCCGCCGCGCATGCCGTGGCGGCACTGCAGCAATGGCTGGCCGATGGTTTGCTGGCGAGCGTGCGCGTCGCGTCTTGAGCGTCGCGCTCAGATGCAGCGGCCGCCGTCGACCTCCATCGCCACGCCGGTGATCATTGACGCCTCGTCGCTGCACAGGAAGCATGCAGCATTGCCCAGGTCCTCGGGCGTGGAGAAGCGCCCCAGCGGGATGGTCGAGAGGAACTTCGCGCGCATCTCGGGCGTGTCCTCGCCCATGAAGGTCTTGAGCAGCGGCGTTTCGCCGGCCACCGGGTTGAGCGCGTTGACGCGGATGCCGAAGGGCGCGAGCTCCACCGCCATGGCGCGCGTGGCGGTGATGACCCAGCCCTTGCTGGCGTTGTACCAGGCGAGCCGCGGGCGCGGGCTCACGCCGGCCGTGCTGGCGATGTTGAGGATCACACCTCGCCGCTGGGCCTTGAAGCGCGGCACGGCTTCCTTGGCGGCCAGGTAGATCGATTTCACGTTGACCGCCAGGATGCGGTCGAAGTCGTCTTCGGCCAGGTCTTCGAGCGGCTGGGGCAGATGGCCGATGCCGGCGTTGTTGACCAGGACGTCGATGCGGCCGTAGCGTTCGACGCAGGCGTCGATCATCGCCTTCACGTCGGCGGCCCGCGACACGTCGGCGCGCACCCATTGCGCGCCGGTGGCCGCCGCCACGCGCCGCGCGTTGGCTTCGTCGCGGTCGGCGATCAGCACTTGCGCGCCCTCGGCGACGAACTTGGCGACGATGCCCTCGCCGAAGCCCGAGCCGCCGCCGGTCACGATGGCGGCCTTGTTCTGCAGTCTCATGGGGATCTACCTAGCCGTGGTGGATGGCGACCGTCTTCAGGGTCGAGAAGCCGTACAGCGCCTCGAAGCCCTTCTCGCGGCCGTGGCCCGAGCGCTTCACGCCGCCGAAGGGCAGCTCCACGCCGCCGCCCGCGCCGTAGTTGTTGATGAAGACCTGTCCGCACTTGAGCGAGCGCGCCATGCGCAGCTGGCGTGCGCCGTCGTGCGTCCACACGCCGGCGACCAGGCCGAAAGGCGTGCCGTTGGCGATGCGCACCGCCTGCGCCTCGCCCTCGAAGGGAATCAGCACCTGCACCGGACCGAAGATCTCCTCCTGCGCCAGCCCGTGCGAGGGCGGCACGTCGGCCACCAGCGTGGGGCGAACGTAGTAGCCGGACGAGGGCGCATCGGCCGCCAGCTCGGCCTGCGCCACCAGCGGCAAGCCGCTGTCGCGCGCCACCGCGAGGTAGTGCGACACGATGCCGTGCTGGCGCTTGGAGATGACCGGGCCGACGTCGAGATCGGCCAGCGCGGGCCCGACTCGCAGCGCGCGATAGCGCTCGGCCATGCGCTCGCGCACCACGTCGTAGACCGCCCGCTCGACCAGGATGCGCGAAGCGGCCGAGCAGGTCTGCCCGGCGTTCTGGATGCCGGCGTTGACGAGGAAAGGCAGCGCCGCGTCGAGGTCGGCGTCGGCGAAGACGATCTGCGGGCTCTTGCCGCCGAGCTCGAGCGTGACAGGGATGGTGTTCCTGGCAGCCGCCGCCTGCACCAGCGCGCCGGTGGCCACCGAGCCGGTGAACGAGATGTGGTCGATGCCCGGATGCGACGACAGCGCCGCGCCCGCCTCCTCGCCCAGGCCGGTCACGACGTTGAGCGCCCCGGCCGGCAGCCCCGCCTGCTGCGCGATGCGCGCGAACGCCAGCACGGTGAGGCACGCTTCCTCGGCCGGTTTGAGCACGCAGGCGTTGCCCATCGCCAGCGCCGCACCGACGCTGCGCCCGACGATCTGCATCGGGTAGTTCCAGGGCACGATGTGCGCCGTCACGCCGTGCGGCTCGCGCCAGGTGAGCGCGGTGAAGCCCTGCTGGTAGGGCAGCGTCTGGCCGTGCACCTTGTCGGCCGCGCCGCCGTAGAACTCGAGGTAGCGCGCGAGCGCGAGCGCGTCCGCGCGGCCTTGCTTGAGCGGCTTGCCGACGTCCAGCGCTTCCAGCCGCGCGAGCTCGTCGACCTGCTCGAGCACCAGCCGCCCCATCGCCGACAGCACGCGGCCGCGTTCGGTGGCCGTCATGCGCCCCCAGGCGCCACCCTCCAGCGCCTCGCGCGCCGCCGCCACGGCCAGGTCGATGTCGGCGGCGCGGCCGCGCGCGATCGGCGCGAGGACGCTGCCGTCAGAGGGATTCTCCAGGGCGAGCGTGTCGCCGCCCGAGGCCGCGCGCCATGCGCCCGCGATGAACACGCTGGCGGTGTCGAAAGGGATGCTGCTGGCCATCGAACCACTCCCCGCGGCGGACCCGGCCGCGTTTTGCGCCATGATATTCAGCTTGGATGTTTGGCAACCGAGGGCATTCCCATCAGCTTGTTCCTGCTCAAGCGCTGCGCCGTCTTCATCGCCACGATGCTGGCGGCGTCGGTGGTGATCTTCGCGGTGCTCGACGTGCTGCCCGGCAACGTGGCCGAGGTGATGCTCGGCGAGAGCGCCACGCCCGAGTCGGTGCGGGCATTGAACGCCAAGCTCGGCCTGGACCGCCCCCCGCTCGCGCGCTACGCGCAGTGGATGAAAGGCCTCGCGGTGGGCGACATGGGCACCAGCGTCGCCTACGACACGCCGGTCATCGATCTCGTGCGCGAACGCCTGGCCGTGACGCTGCCGCTCGCCTTGCTGGCCATGGCCTTGACGACCGTGGCGGCGCTCGCGCTGGGCATTTATGCGGCATCGCGCCACAACCGGCTGGGCGACGTGGGCGTGATGGTCGCCAGCCAGCTCGGCATCGCAATCCCGAGCTTCTGGTTCGCGATCCTGCTGGTGTGGATCTTCGCGGTGAAGCTGCGCTGGCTGTCGGCCGGCTTCTTTCCGGGCTGGGACGAGGGCGTGTGGGAGGCCCTGAAGGCGCTGCTGCTGCCGGCCGTCGCGCTGGCGGTGTTCCAGACGGCCATCCTCACGCGCATCACGCGCTCGGCCGTTCTCGAGGTGCTGCGCGAGGACTTCGTGCGCACCGCGCGCGCCAAGGGCCTGAGCCGCCGCCAGACCTTGTGGCGCCACGTGCTGCGCAACGCCTTCGTCGCCGTGCTCACCGTCATGGGCCTGCAGTTCGCGAACCTGCTGGCCGGCACCGTGATCGTCGAGAGCGTGTTCAGCCTGCCGGGGCTGGGCCGGCTGGTGTTCCAGGCCATCCTCAACCGCGACCTGGTGGTCGTTCGCAACGTGGTCATGCTGCTGGCCGCGGCGGTCATCCTGATCAACTTCGTGGTCGACCTGCTGTACCTGGTCATCGACCCCCGGCTGAGGACGCCGCACTGATGAGGTTCAGCGAGCGGGCGCTCCTGCACACCAGCTTCCTGATCGGCAGTGCGCTGGTCGGGCTGCTGCTGTTCACGGCCGTGCTGTCGCTGGTGTGGACGCCCCACCCCGCCACCGAAATCGACGTGCCCGCCAAGCTGCAGGGCCCGTCGCCGACGCACTGGCTGGGCACCGACAGCCTCGGGCGCGACATCGTCTCGCAGCTCATCGTCGGCTCGCAGAACTCGATCGCCGTCGGGCTGATCGCGGTGGGCATCGGCATGGGTGCCGGCGTGGGTCTGGGTCTGCTGGCGTCGGCCCGCCGCGGCTGGGTCGAGGAGCTGGTGATGCGCGCGGCGGACTTCACCTTCGCGTTTCCCGCGCTGGTGACGGCCATCATGCTGACCGCCATCTACGGCGGCGGGCTGGTGAACTCCATCGTGGCGATCGGCATCTTCAACATCCCGGTGTTCGCCCGCATCACGCGCGCGGCCGCCAACGGCGTGTGGACGCGCGATTACGTCACCGCCTCGCGCGCCTGCGGCAAAGGCGGCTGGCACATCACCTTCGCGCACGTGCTGCCAAACATCGCCAGCGGGCTCATCGTCCAGGCGACCATCCAGTTCGCCAATGCGATCCTCGCCGAAGCGGCGCTGAGCTTTCTCGGCCTGGGCACGCAGCCGCCGCAGCCGTCGTGGGGGCGCATGCTCAACGAGGCGCAGAGCATGCTGTTCCAGGCGCCGCAGCTCGCGCTGTGGCCGGGCCTCGCGATCGCGCTCAGCGTGCTGGGCCTCAATCTCATGGGCGACGGCCTGCGCGACCTGCTCGACCCCAAGCTGGCGCGGGCGCGGTGACGCATGCATGCCCCCCCAAAGAA
>DATFAY010000168.1:0-26148 GCA_035254085.1 Piscinibacter sp. | reverse complement strand
GATCTGGCGCAGGGACGAATCGGCCCGCCGCGCGAAGAATCCGCCCCCGTCCGGCCCCACGACGCGAGCTTCCCGTGTCGAGGCCGCTTCGTCGTTCCCAAAAAGGATTTCACAGGCGATGCTCGGTTTCCTTCCTCCCTTCGCGCGCGGCGTCATCGCCCTCGTGCTGCTGGTGCTCAACACCTTGTTCTGGTGTGCCCTGCTGTTCGCCTTCTCGCTCGTCAAGCTGCTGGCACCGCTGCGCGCCGTGCGCACGCGCATCGACCCGGTGCTCAACGCGATCGCCACCTGCTGGGTCGCCTGCAACAGCGGCTGGATGCGGCTCACCCAGCGCACCGCGTGGGACGTGCAGGGCGTCGACGGGCTGCGCTACGAAGGCTGGTACCTCGTCAACTGCAACCACCAGTCGTGGGTGGACATCTTCGTGCTGCAGCACCTGATGAACCGTCGCATCCCGATGCTCAAGTTCTTCCTGAAGCAGCAGCTCATCTACGTGCCGGTGATCGGCCTGGCCTGGTGGGCGTTGGACTTTCCGTTCATGCGCCGGCACTCCAAGGCGATGCTGCGCCAGCACCCCGAACTGCGCGACCAGGACCGCGAGACCACGCGCCGGGCCTGCGAGAAGTTCACGCTCGTGCCCACCAGCGTGATGAACTTCGCCGAGGGTACGCGCTTCACGCCGGCCAAGCATGCCGCGCAGTCCTCGCCCTATCGCCACCTGCTCAAGCCCAAGGCCGGCGCGCTCGCGCTCGCGCTCAACGCGATGGGCGAGAAGTTCCGCTCGCTGCTGGACGTGACCATCGTCTATCCGGGCGGCGCGCCCACCTTCTGGCAGTTCCTGTGCGGACGCACGCCGAGCATCGTCGTGCGCGTTCGCCAGTTGCCGATCCCCGCCGCGTACTGCACCGCCGACTACACCGCCGACGCCGCGTTCCGCAGCGAATTCCATCGCTGGCTGGCGCAGCTGTGGCAAGAGAAGGACCAGCAGATCGAGGCGCTGCTGCAGTCGCACGGCGCCCCCGGCGCCGCGCCCGATGCGGGTCAACCCGGTGTGGCCGCAGGCTCGGAAACCGCCCACTCTTGAGATGGGTCAACACCATATCTAGTGTGTCTCGCTGACACTGCACGCTACATCTAGCGTACAGGAGCGAGACACCCCATGCCCATCAGTTTCGCGGCGATCACGCTGCCGACCCAGGTTCTCAAGCGCGACGGCCAGCGTGTGGCCTTCGACGCGCGCAAGATCGAGGCCGCGCTAGAGCGCGCCGGCGCGGCCACCGGCGAGTTCGGCGTCGACGAGGCGGCCCTGCTCACCGCCACCGCGCTCAAGGTGATCACCCACCGCTTCCACGGTCTGCCGCCGGCGATCGAGCAGATCCAGGACGTGGTCGAGCAGACGCTCATCGCGGCCAACCACCTGAAGACGGCGCGCGCCTACATCGTCTATCGCGAGCAGCATGCGCGGCTGCGCCAGGACAGCAAGACGCTGGTCGACGTGGAGTCCTCGATCAACGAGTACTTGACGCGTGCCGATTGGCGCGTCAATGCCAACGCCAACCAGGGCTACTCGCTGGGCGGGCTGATCCTCAACGTGGCCGGCAAGGTGACCGCCAACTACTGGCTGTCGCACGTGTACGCGCCGGAGATCGGCCAGGCGCACCGCAACGGCGACGTGCACATCCACGACCTCGACATGCTGAGCGGCTATTGCGCGGGCTGGTCGCTGCGCACCCTCCTGCACGAAGGGCTCAACGGCGTGCCGGGCAAGGTCGAGGCCGGTCCGCCCAAGCACATGTCCTCGGCCATCGGCCAGATCGTGAACTTCCTGGGCACGCTGCAGAACGAATGGGCCGGGGCGCAGGCGTTCTCGTCCTTCGACACCTACATGGCGCCGTTCGTCCGCAAGGACGCGATGAGCTACGACCAGGTGCGCCAGTGCATGCAGGAGCTGGTCTACAACCTGAACGTGCCCTCGCGCTGGGGCACGCAGACGCCGTTCACCAACCTCACCTTCGACTGGACCTGCCCCGAAGACCTGCGCGAGCAGGTGCCGGTGATCGGCGGGCGCGAGATGCCCTTCAGCTACGGCGAGCTGCAGGCCGAGATGGACCTCATCAACCGCGCCTACATCGAGGTGATGACCGCCGGCGACGCGAAGGGCCGCGTCTTCACCTTCCCGATCCCGACCTACAACATCACCAAGGACTTCCCCTGGGAGTCGCCCAACGCGCAGCTGCTGTTCGAGATGACCGCGAAGTACGGGCTGCCGTACTTCCAGAACTTCATCAACTCCGAGCTCGAGCCGAACATGGTGCGCTCGATGTGCTGCCGGCTGCAGCTGGACCTGCGCGAGCTGCTCAAGCGCGGCAACGGCCTGTTCGGCAGCGCCGAGCAGACCGGCAGCGTCGGCGTGGTGACCGTCAACTGCGCGCGCCTGGGCTACCTGCATCGCGGCGACGAGCCCGCGCTGCTGGCCGCCCTCGATGCGCTGCTGGAGCTCGGCAAGCAGAGCCTGGAGGTCAAGCGCAAGCTGATCCAGCGCCTGATGGACCAGGGGCTCTTCCCCTACACCAAGCGCTACCTCGGCACGCTGCGCAACCACTTCTCGACCCTGGGCGTGAACGGCCTGAACGAGATGGTGCGCAACTTCAGCGCGGACAGCGACGACATCACCACCGCGCGCGGCCACGCGATGGCGCTGCGCGTGCTCGACCACGTGCGCGAGCGCATCGTCGCCTTCCAGGAGGAGACCGGGCATCTGTACAACCTGGAGGCCACGCCCGCCGAAGGCACCACCTACCGCTTCGCGCGCGAGGACCGCAAGCGCTGGCCCGACATCCTGCAGGCCGGCAGCGCCGACAAGCCCTACTACACCAACTCCTCGCAGCTGCCGGTGGGCTTCACCGACGACCCGTTCGAGGCGCTGGCGCGCCAGGAGGCGCTGCAGTCGAAGTACACGGGCGGCACGGTGCTGCACCTGTACATGGGCGAGCGCCTGTCCAGCGGCACGGCCTGCCGCGAACTGGTGCGGCGCGCGCTGACGCGCTTTCGGCTGCCCTACATCACCATCACGCCCACGTTCTCGATCTGCCCCACGCACGGCTACCTGGCCGGCGAGCACGCGTTCTGCCCCAAGTGCGACGACGAGGCGCTGGAGCGCAAGCGCCGCGCGCTGGCCGGCGCGGCCCGGCCCCTTGCCAACGAAGTGTCCCACCCCACCCCCGAGGAGATGACCCCATGACGACCTGCCCGACGAACGACCCGACCGTGATCACGCTCACCGACGACGAGCGCCAGCGCTGCGAGGTGTGGACCCGCGTGATGGGCTACCACCGTCCGGTGTCGAGCTTCAACGTCGGCAAGCAGGGCGAGCACCAGGAGCGCCGCTTCTTCGCCGAGCCCTGCGGCCAGCCGCAGGCGGCGTGACCGCAGCGTTGCGGGTCGGCGGCCTGACGCCGCTGACCACCATCGACTTCCCCGGCCGCCTCGCGGCCGTCGTCTTCCTGCAGGGCTGCTCCTGGCGCTGCGGCTACTGCCAGAACCCCGAGCTGATCCCGCCCGAGGCCGCCACGAGCCATCGCTGGGAGGACGTGATCGACTTCCTGCAGCGGCGCATCGGCCTGCTCGACGGCGTGGTTTTTTCCGGCGGCGAGCCGACCTTGCAGGGCGGCCTGCACGACGCCGTGCGCGAGGTGCGCGAGCTCGGCTTCGAGGTCGGCCTGCACACCGCCGGCATGGTGCCGCAGCGGCTCGCGGCGCTGCTGCCCGACCTCGACTGGGTCGGGCTGGACATCAAGGCGCCCTGGGACCTGCTCGACGGCGTGAGCGGCGTCGCCGGCAGCGCCGCCAAGGTGCGCAGCGCGCTGGCCCACGTGGTGGCCAGCGGCGTGGCCTTCGAGTGCCGCACCACCTGGCACGCGGGCCTGTTCGCGCTGGAGCGGCTGCATGAGCTGGCGGACCTGCTCGCCCGGGTGGGCGTCACGCGCTGGTGCCTGCAGACCTGCCGCCTCGACGGCCGGCCGCAGGCCGCGCCGCCGGCCGCCGACGTGCAGCGCCTGGCAGCGCGCTTTCACGAGTTCAGCCTGCGCTGAAGGGCAGCCGGCGCCCCGCCCCCGGGTCGCCGCGAGTTGTGGCGCCGGCGCGCTTCGGCGACAGTCGCGGCTTTTCCAACTTGCGCAAGCCACAAGCCGTGCCAACCACCCTCACCGCCGGTACCACCGGCACCCTCCGCGCCGGCGATCCCGGCCGCACCGACCGCGCCTTCTTCGGCCACCCTGCCGGCCTCGGCTGGCTTTCGTTCTGCGAGCTGTGGGAGCGCTTCTCCTACTACGGCATGCAGGCGCTGCTGGTGCTGTACCTCACCAACTACCTTTTCCTGCCGGCCAACATCGGCCGCGTCGCCGGCATCGACGCCGTGCGCAGCCTCATCGAGAGCGTCACCGGCCCGCGTTCGCCGCAGCAGCTCGCGTCCGTCCTGTTCGGCCTGTACGCCGGCTTCGTCTACCTGACGCCGCTGTTCGGCGGACTGCTGGCCGACCGCCTGCTCGGCCGCACCAGGACCGTGGTCATCGGCGCGAGCCTGATGGCGCTCGGCCATTTCCTGATGGCCTTCGAAGCGAGCTTCCTGCTCGCACTGGCCTGCCTGCTGGTCGGCGTCGGCTGCTTCAAGGGCAACATCGCGGCGCAGGTCGGCGACCTCTACGCGCCCGGCGACAAGCGCCGCGCCAGCGCCTTCCAGATCTTCATGCTGGCGGTGCAGATCGCCGTCATCCTCGCGCCCATCGTGTGCGGCACGCTGGGCGAGAAGGTGGCCTGGCATTGGGGCTTCGGCGCCGCGGGCGTGGGCATGCTGATCGGCCTGGTGGTCTACCTGGCGGGCCGGCGCTGGCTGCCGCCCGAAGCGCAGCCCGCGCGCGCAGGCCGCGGCGCCGCCGCGCGGCGGCCCGCCATGACCCGCGCCGAGAAGGCGCGCCTGGTCCTGCTCATCGCGCTGATCCCGGTGCTGATGCTGTCGGTGGTCGGCAACCAGCAGTTCACCAACGCCTATCCGCTGTGGTCGCAGAAGTACATGGACCTCGTCTTCTTCGGCTGGCAGGTGCCGGTGACCTGGCTGCAGGCGGTCGATGCCTTCGTCAGCACCGCCACCATGGTCGGCTCCATCGCGTTCTGGCGCTGGTGGGCGACGCGCCGGCGCGAGCCCGACGAGCTGACCAAGATGGCGCTCGGCTCGTTCGTGGCCGCGGGCGGTCCGGCGCTGCTCGTGATCGCCGCCGGCCTGATCGCGACGACGCACGAGAAGGTCGGCTTCGGCTGGACGCTGGGCTACACGATCCTCAACGACCTGGGGTTCGCCAACGTGCTGCCGGTGGGCCTGGCGCTGTACTCGCGCGCGGCCCCGCGGCGGCTGGAAGGCCTGGTGATCGGTGCGTACTACCTGCATCTGTTCATGGGCAACACCTTCGTCGGCTGGCTGGCGGGCTTTCTCGAGACCATGCCGGGCCGCGACTTCTGGGGGCTGCATGCGCTGCTGGTGGCCAGCGCCGGCGTGCTGCTCATGGCCTGCCGCATCGTGTTCGGCCGCCTGCTGGCGCCGGACGATGCGCCCGCGCAGGAACCGATCGCCGGCGCACCGGTGCCGGCCACGCACTGACGCGCGCACGACCTGCCCGCTCGGACAGGGCCTGCCGGCAGGCCGGCGCGGCATCATGCCCGCTGCCCTGCCGGAGAGAACCATGTCGGTTTACGAGCGCCCCGAGGACTTCACTTTCGCCAAGGACCTGCTGCAGCTCGCGCCGATCGAGGCGCAGGCCTTCCGCGGCCTGAAGGCGGCCGCCGAGCGCGGCGACGGCGCCATCCCGCCGAAGTACCGCGAGCTCATATCGATCGCTGTCGCATTGACGACGCAGTGCTCCTACTGCATCGACGTCCACACGCGCAACGCGGCCGAGGCCGGCGCTTCGCGCGAGGAGATCGCCGAAGCGGTCTTCATCGCCTCGGCGCTGCGTGCCGGCGCGGCGGTCGGCCACGGGTTGCTCGCGCTGCGCCTGTTCGATGCCGCGTCGGCGGCGGCGTGCGAGCGCGCGGCCGCGGCATAGTCAGGGCATCACCTCCACGTACTCATAGACCTCGCAATCGGTGATCTGCCGCCGCAGCGGCAGGCTCAGCCGGTTGAACCAGGCCTGCGGGTCGTGCCGGTCGATCTCGCGGCCGAGGAAACGCAGCAGTTCGCAGATCGGCTCGACCACGTTGCGGCGGTAGCGCTCGTCGTTCTTCACGTAGCCGAGGTAGAGGTTCTTCATGCAGTTGCCGCGGCACCAGCGATAGGCCTCGCACGACTGGCAGGGCATCGAGGGCGCCTGCTGCAGGGGGCTGGGCTTGAGCCAGTTGCGCTTGACGCTGCCCATCAGCATGGCGGGCACGTACATCATGTCGGGGCACGGGTAGATCTGCCCGTCGGGCATGACGTTGATGAGATGGGTGGAGACGCGGCACTGCGTGCGGCCGGCATAGAGCTCCTGCGCCCGGCCAGGCATGAGCTTGTTGCGCACGATGCCCATCAGCGGCACCAGCGGATACAGCCGGTCGGTGCGCGCGAAGAAGCGCTCGACGAGCTGCGCGAGCACCGCCTGGCGCCGCGCCACGGCGTCGTCGAAGTACATCTCGTCGGCCACGAACTGCCAGTACAGGTAGTCGAAGGGCGAGCCCTCGGCCACCAACTCGTCGAGCTCCTCGAAACAGGTCGCGGGGTTGCCCCAAGTGACCCGTGCGGTGACGCTGCCGCCGATCTGCGCGCGCACCTGGCGCAGGTTCTTCATCACCTGCCGATAGATGCCGCGGCCGCGGTAGCCGTCGGTGGTGGCCTCGCCGCCGTCGATCGACACCAGCACGTTGGACAGCCGCGCGAGCATCCACTCGGGCAGGTCGTCGAGCAGCGTGCCGTTGGTCTGCAGCTGGAAGCGCCACTGCGGGAAGCGCTGCATCACCTCGCTCATCATGGGCCGGTTGAGCGTGGGCTCGCCGCCATAGAAGGTCACGTAGACCTCCTTGCCCGCGAGGTGGGTTCGCGCAAAGGCCTCGAGCTCGTCGACGTCGTACTCGACCTGCGTCTGCGAGCCCAGCACGTCGCCCACGCCAAGCGAGCAGTAGCTGCACTTCAGGTTGCACTTGAGCGTGGTGAGCAGTTGCAGCTCGACCCGGTGGCCCACGATCGGATCGATGGCAGCGCCGGCCGCCGCGCCGTCGGTGCTCGGGGCGCTGCGGTCTTTCGGGTGGAAGCTGATTGGAAACTCCATGGTGGTCGTGCGTCGTCGAAGGCCAGGTGTGGCGGGGTCGAGCCTTGTAGGGCCAAACCTCGGCCGCACGCCTTGATCTGGCTCAGGAGTTGTCGACTCGTCGCCCGGCGCCGATGCGGCGGAGCGTGGCACTGTCCTGGCGAGCCAGAGTATTGGCTTTGCGGCCGGCCGGCCGGCGCGACGGCTGTCGGGTGCGGCGGCTCTGCTACGTTGAGCGACGACCCCGGCCCGGCGCGACGCGCGGCCGCTTTCTGGAGGAATTGATGACGGACCCACTTCGACGGCGCCTCGTGCTCGCCCTGGCCGCGGGCGGCCTGGTGCTGGGCGGCTGCGCCAGCACACCTGCGGCGCCACGCGAAGGCAGGCACTACACCGAGACCATCTCCTCGGTGCTCGCCTCGCAGAATCACCAGCACATCGTGGCCATCGGGCGGCGCCACCACTACGTGTTCGACGTGCCGCCGATGCTCGCCCGCGCGCTGCAGTCGCCTGCGCACACCCAGCTCACGGCCGAGTTCAGCCCGTTCCACGTCGACGCGCGCGGCGACATCGCGGGCGAGGTCGGCCTGCGCCTGCCGGCAGGTGCCTCGCCCGAGGCGCAGCGCGCCGCTGCCGAGATCGGCCTGGTCCATCAGGCAGACGACAGCTGGCAGGCCAGCACCCGGCTGGTCGGCCACCGCTACTCGAGCTGGACCTATCGCGGGCCAAACCAGACGCAGGAAAAGCTCGGCCGCCCGTACACGATCGACGTGACCACCGACGAGAACCTGGCCGAAGCCGCCGCCGGTGCGGCCGACACGCCCGTGCGCGTCGCGGCCGACGGCGTGCAGCTCATCTACTACGCGGCGCTCGCGCCGATCATCATCCCGGTGATCTTCCTCACGCGGGCGCGCGACCACTGAGCGGCGTGCCGGCCGCGTCGGGGCCATCGCTGATCTGCGGCAAGTCGCAAAAGACCTGCCGCGACTAGACTCTGCCGCCCTGCATCCCACGCGACGGAGCTTCCCGATGACCCGCGACACCAGCCACTGGCGCTTCGAGACCAAGTCGGTCCACGCCGGCTACGCCCCCGAGCCGACCACCCATGCGGTGGCGGTGCCGCTGTACCAGACGGTGGCCTACTCGTTCGACAGCGCGCAGCACGGCGCCGACCTGTTCGACCTGAAGGTGGCCGGCAACATCTACACGCGGATCATGAACCCGACGCAGGCGGTGCTCGAGGAGCGCGTGGCGGCCCTCGAAGGCGGCATCGGCGCGCTGGCCCTGGCCTCGGGGCAGGCCGCGGTCACCTACGCGATCCAGACCATCACCGAGGCGGGCGACAACATCGTCGCGAGCAATGCGCTGTACGGCGGCACCTACAACCTGTTCGCGCACACGCTGCCGCAGTTCGGCATCGGCACGCGCTTCGCCGACTACCGCGACCCCGCGAGCTTCGAGCCGCTGATCGACGAGCGCACCAAGGCGCTGTATGTCGAGTCGCTGGGCAACCCGCAGGGCAACATCACCGACATCGCGGCGGTGGCCGCGGTCGCGCACCGCCACGGCGTGCCGCTGATCGTCGACAACACCGTGCCCAGCCCCTACCTGTGCCGCCCGTTCGAGCATGGCGCCGACATCGTCGTGCACTCGCTCACCAAGTACCTGGGCGGCCACGGCACGAGCATCGGCGGCGCGATCGTCGATTCGGGCAAGTTCCCGTGGGCCCGGCACAAGGCGCGCTTTCGCCGCCTGAACGAGCCGGACGTCAGCTACCACGGCGTCGTCTACACCGAGGCGCTGGGCGCGGCGGCCTACATCGGCCGCGCGCGGGTGGTGCCGCTGCGCAACATGGGCGCGGCGATCTCGCCCTTCAACGCCTGGCAGATCCTGCAGGGCGTGGAGACACTGGCGCTGCGCATGGACCGCATCTGCAGCAACGCGCTCGCGGTGGCCCGGCACCTGGCCGCCCATCCGAAGGTCGGCTGGGTCAACTACGCAGGCCTCGAGGAGCACCGCGACCACCATTTGGTGAAGTCGCAGATGGGCGGGCGCGCATCGGGCCTGCTGACGTTCGGCGTGCAGGGCGGCCGTGCCGGCGGCGAGCGATTCCTCGACGGCCTGCAGCTGTTCACGCGGCTGGTGAACATCGGCGACTGCAAGTCGCTGGCGACGCACCCGGCCTCCACCACCCACCGCCAGCTGTCGCCAGAGGAACTGCTCAAGGCGGGCGTGAGCGAGGACACGGTGCGCCTGTGCGTGGGTATCGAGCACATCGACGATCTGAAGGCCGACCTGGACGCCGCGCTGGCGGCCGTCTGAGCCGAGGGCCGCTGCGGCCGATCAGGCGAATGCCGGCGTGACGCGCCGCTGCGCCAGCGTGTGGATCAGCAGCGCGGCGATCACCATCGCCACGCCGAGCAGTTCATGCGGCGCCGGCCGCGTGCCCAAGGCCGTGCCCATCAGCAAGGCCGACACCGGCACGAAGTTCAGGAACGCGGTGCCGGTGACGACGCCGAGGGTGCGCACGCCGAAGTTGAACGCGAGGATCGCCACCACCGACGGGAACACGCCGATGTACAGCAGCGCGTGCCACGATCCTTCGAGCGCCTGAGGCGAAGGCAGCGGCGTCCAGCCCAGCGCCGCGCCCGCCAGTGCGCTGGCCAGCAGCAGCGGCCACGAGGCGATCGCGGTGAGGCCGCTGTACTCCAGCACGTCCAGTGATGCGAGCCCGGCGCTGCCGCGCGTGTAGCCGATCCAGCCGAGCGTGCCGGCGAGGGTGATGAGGTCGCCGGCGGCGGTCGAGTCTTCGCCGTCATGCCCGAGCAGCACGCCAGAGACGACCACGACGCCGGCCAGCGCCAGTGCGGTGCCCAGCACGACCGTCGGCGCGGGCCGCGTGCCGTCGAGCAGCCAGCGCACCAGCTGGGTGGTGATCGGCATGGTCGCCATGATCACCGCGCCGTGCGAAGGCACCGAGTGCATGAGCCCGAGCAGCACCATCGCGCTGAAGACGCCGTAGCCGACGAAGCCCAGCAGCGCCAGGCGAGGTGCGTGCGCGCGCAGCTTGTCCCAGGGGAAGGCGCCGCGCGCCGCCAGCAAGAGCGCAAAGCCCACGCTGGCGAGCGTGTAGCGCACGAAGGTGAACCACACCGGGTCGACGTGTGCCAGCACCGGCTTGCCCACGAGAAAGAGGCTCCCCCAGGCCGAGGTCGCGACCAGCAGGCCCACGATGCCGAAGGGACGAAGACGAGTCGTCATGACCACCACTCCTTGTTCTTGATCGATGGCGGCAGTCTGGTCGGCGCTGTCGTGCGGCGCCATTCGCAAGAGTGGAGCGGGGTTTCAGGATTTCCGAACTGACGGCGCGGCCGGCGCTCGCCACAATCGCCCCATGGAGCTCTACCAACTCAAGACCTTCGTCGCGATTGCGCAGGAGGGCAGCCTCACCCGCGCCGCGGAGCGCGTGTTCACCAGCCCGCCTGCCGTGAGCGCGCAGCTCAAGGCGCTGGAGGATGAACTCGGCGTGAAGCTGTTCGACCGCACGCCGCGCGGCATGACGCTCACCGAGGAAGGCCGGCGCCTGCTCGACGAAGCCGAGCGCACGCTGGCCTCGGCCGGCCGCATGCGCGCGACCGCCGCCCAGTTGCGCGGCGCGGCGCAGGGCGTGGTGCGCTTCGGCACGATCAGCGATCCGGTCTCGCTGCGGCTCGGCCATGCCCTGGTCAAGCTGGTGGAGCGCCACCCGCAGGTGACGCTGCAGCTGCAGCAGGGCCTGTCGTTCCATCTCTTCGAGGAGCTGCAGCGCGGCGAGCTCGACTGTGCCTACGTCATGACCGACCGCGAGCAGGTCGAGGGGCTGGTGCTGCGACGCCTGGGCGTGGCCGACCTGGTGGTGGCGCTGCCGCCCGCGATGGCCGAATCGAACCCCGACCCGACGCTGGCCGAGCTGGTGGCCATGCCCTGGGTGGGCACGCCGGCGCAGTGCGTGCTGCGCCGCCATCTCGAGGCGCTGTTCGCGTCGGGCGGCCGCGAATACGTCGAAGGCACGCTCGCCAACACCGACGGCGCGGTGCGCAACATGGTGGCCAGCGGCTTCGGCGCCGGCATCCTGCGCATGGACCAGGCGCTGCAGGCCGAGCGCCACGGCGAGCTCAAGATCTGGAACGGCTGGCGCGGCCACACCTGGATCTGCTGGGCATCGCCGCCGCCGTCGAAGATCTCCGCCGCGGTCGCCGCCGTGCGCGACGCGGTGCAGGAGGCGTGGGCCTGAGCTGCCGCGCCCGCAGTCGCCGGGCGTTGTCGGCATGCGTTCTTCACCGGCTTGACCGATCGCAAGCATGCGGCT
Source organism: Piscinibacter sp. (assembly GCA_035254085.1). Lineage (GTDB taxonomy): Bacteria > Pseudomonadota > Gammaproteobacteria > Burkholderiales > Burkholderiaceae_C > Albitalea. Next base: position 14,529 of record DATFAY010000168.1, on the reverse strand, counting down.
CATTCGCGGTGCATCGGCCGCTTGCGCCTTGTCGCTGCGCGACCGGGCGGCTAGCTTGAACTGTGGACGCGCCGCTCGAGCGCGCCGATCACTGTGTCAGCGAGGAGAAGATCATGTCAGTCATGTTCGGTCGAGGCGCGAGCTGTTGTGTCGCGCTCGCCCTGTCCGCCGCGTCGATGGTTGCAGGCGCGGCCAACGTCAATCTCAACACCTGGAGCGCCGAGTCGTATCCGGCGGTGGCCGGCTTCGGCTCGGGCGTGTGGACGCCGGCGGCCGACGGGAGCTCGGTGTTCCAGTCGGTCAACGGCCAGCCCACCTTGTTCGTGAGCGACTTCAACGCCTTCGGCACCGACGTGCGGGGCAAGATCCGCGTCAACCCGGCGGGCGACGACGACTTCATCGGCTTCGCGATCGGCTACCGGCCTGGCGACGCGACCAATGCCGGTGCCGACTACCTGCTGATCGACTGGAAGAAGGTCGATCAGTACTACAACTTCGGCGCCCCGTCGTCCACGCCGGGCAGCACCGCCTACGCGGGACTGGCGGTGTCGCGCGTGACCGGCATCCCGACCGCCGACGAGTTCTGGGGCCACGTCAACTTCGATGCGGACGCCAACGGGCTGCAGGAGCTGGCGCGCGGCGCCACGCTCGGCTCGACCGGGTGGGCCACCTCGACGGACTACGACTTCCGCTTCGTGTTCCAGCCGACCAGCCTGCAGGTGTACGTGAACGACGGGCTCGAGCTGTCGATCAACGGCAGCTTCTCGGATGGGAGGATGGCCTTCTACAACTTCTCGCAAGCGGCCGTGACCTACAGCGCGTTCACCGTGGCGCCGCTGCCGGCCGTTCCGGAGCCCGAGACCTGGGCGCTGACGGTGGCCGGGCTCGTCACTGTCGCTGCGCTCGGTCGCAGACGCCTGCGCTGACCTGCCGCCCGGCCATCAGAACGCGAGCCTGGCGCGCAGCCCCAGCACCGCGAACGATGCTGACGGACGGCCTGCCGGGCGCCAGATCCACTGCACATCGGGCGACAGCTCGACGTGCTCGTTGATCGCGTGGCGGTAGTAGAGCTCCGCCACGCGCTCCGCACCCGACGCCGCGGTGGCCGTGTCTGCATTCGCCGCGAGGCGCCACGCCTCGCCGGTGGGCAGCCAGGCGAGCGCCGCACCGAGCGCGCCGCCCCGCGCGGCACCCGTCCATTCGGCGCCCAAGGTCAGGGCCCGGTCGAAGCGGTCTTGCCCGCCGGTGCGCCGACCATAGCGGCCGAACAGGCGCCAGCGCTCGCCCGCCTGACGATCGGCCGACACGCCCCAACCGCGGTGGCCGCGCGGGCTGCCGTCGATGCCGCTCGCACGCGGATTCGTCCAGGCGTACACCCGCACCGTGCCGGCCTGCCCGGAGGCATCGGAGGACAGCTCGCCCTGCACGATGACGAAGGGCCGGCCGAGCGCACGCGACACGTCGCCCGTGTCGCCGGTGCCGAAGATCCCCAGCGACAGGCCGCCGTGCCAGGACGCCGCGCGCCGCCACTGCCACGCGGCACGCAGCCCGGGGGCAAAGCCATAGCGGTCGGCGCCGACGTCGCCTCCCGAATCCAGCAGGGGGTTGTGGACCAGCACGTTGTTCATGAAGCGCGTGCTTTCGTCGTCGGCCACGGCGTTCTGGTCGAAGAAGACGAAGGGATCGATCTTGCCCAGGTTGAACTCGAGGCGCTGCGTCGCCGCCGCGACCGCGTCACCCGCAGGCAGCGGCACGCCCAGCTGGCCCCAGGCCTGCGCCACGATGGCGTAGCTGCGCCGCGTGCCGTCGCCCTCGGCCGGCTGGAAGGCGAGCGTGCTGGGCGAGCTGCTGTAGGTCGGCTGCAGCGTCACACCGCGGCCCAGGCCGAAGCGCAGGTGAGCGAACAGCTGGGCATCGACGCCCTCGCCGGGCGAGGGCGCCAGTGTTGCGGTCAGGTCGCCGCGCAGGCTGGCGCGCGACTGTCCCTGCCCGCTCGCGCTGGCCTGGGCACCGGCACGCTGCAGCACCGAGGTGAGGCTGGCCGCGACGGTCGTCGCCTCGCACAAGTCCTCGAAAGCCGCGCGGGCGGCCTGGCCCCACAAGGCCAGCGGCACGCCCGCGATCAGGATCGCAGCCGATCGGCGCAGACTCGTCATCGTCGTTGGTTCTTGCAAATGCGAATGGTTCGCACTTTCACATGGACACCGGTCCGGCGCGTTGATGCAGGTCAGCGGCAACGCCTGCCCTGCCTAGCCGCGAACGATCGACCAACCGTTGACCCGGCTCAATGCAGCGACGGGCCACCTCGACAGAATGCCACCGGATGTCACTTCCCCTGCCTGACCTGGTTTGCCCGGCCGGCTCCCTGCGCGCCTTGAAGCTGGCGATCGACGCCGGCGCCGACGCGGTGTACCTCGGCCTGCGCAACGCCACCAACGCCCGCAACTTCGCCGGCCTCAACTTCGACGACGAGCAGCTTCGCGAAGGCGTGGCCTATGCGCACGCGCGCGGACGCAAGGTGCTGATGGCGCTCAACACCTACGCGCGCGCGGACGACACCCGGCCGTGGTATGCCGCGGTGGACGCGGCGGCCGCGCTCGGGGCCGACGCGATGATCGTCGCCGACGTGGCGGTCATGGCCTACGCACGCGACCAATACCCCGACCTGCGGCTGCACCTGTCGGTCCAGGCCTCGGCGACCACGCACGAAGCGATCGAGTTCTACCGCCGGCGCTACGGCATCCAGCGCGCGGTGCTGCCGCGCGTGCTGACCATGTCGCAGGTCCACCAGGTGCTGCGCCACACCAAGGTCGAGATCGAGGTGTTCGGCTTCGGCAGCCTGTGCGTGATGGTGGAAGGCCGCTGCGCCCTCTCGTCGTACGCGACCGGCCAGTCACCCAACAACGCGGGCGTGTGCTCGCCGCCTTCGCACGTGCGCTGGCAGGAAACGCCCGAGGGCGTGGAGGCGCGCCTGAACGGCCTGCTGATCGACCGCTATGCGAAGGACGAGCCGCGCGGCTACCCGACGCTGTGCAAGGGCCGCTTCGACGTCGGCGGCATGCGCGACTACGCGATCGAGGAGCCGACCAGCCTCAACACCCTGGCGATCCTGCCGGACCTGCTGCGCATGGGCGTGCGTGCGATCAAGATCGAGGGGCGCCAGCGCAGCCCGGCCTATGTCGAGCAGGTGACGCGCGTGTGGCGCCAGGCGATCGACGCGGCCGGCACCGCGCCCGACCGCTACCGCGTGGAGCCGCGCTGGACCGCCGAGCTCGGGCACCTCGCCGAAGGCCAGCAGCACACGCTGGGCGCCTACGACCGGCCATGGAGATGAACACGATGAGCGCCCAGGCCGCCCAACCCGAACGCATGGCCGTCAGCATCGGACCGCTGCTGTACTACTGGCCGCGCGAGACGCTGTTGCACTTCTACGCCGACATGGCGGAGTCGCCCGCCGACACGATCGTGCTGGGCGAAGTCGTCTGCTCGCGCCGCCACGAGATGAAGACCAGCGACTGGCTGGACCTGGCGCGTGACCTGAGCGGCGCCGGCAAGGAGGTGGTGCTCGCCACCCAGGCCCTGATGGAGTCGGACGCCGACCTGCGCACCCTGCGGCGCATCGCCGAGCAAGGCGACTTCATGGTCGAGGTCGGCGACATGTCGGCGCTCAATGTCGCGATCGACACCCACGCGCGCTTCGTTCTGGGCCCGCACATCAACGTCTACAGCCGTGCCGCCCTCGACGAGTACCTGGCGCTCGGGCCGGTGCGCTGGGTGCCGCCGATCGAGCTGCCGATCGAGGCCATCGGGCAGATCAACGGCGCGACGCCGCCGCTGCCCACCGAGGTGTTCGCCTATGGCCGCATGCCGCTCGCGTTCTCCGCGCGCTGCTTCACCGCGCGCCACCATCGCTTGAGCAAGGACCAGTGCGACTTCCGCTGCCGCGACGACGCCGACGGCCTGCTGCTGTCGACCACCGACGGCGAGCCCTTCCTCGTGCTCAACGGCATCCAGACCCAGTCGGCCGCCACGCAATGCCTGATCGGCGAGCGCTCGGCCTTGCTCGCCGCGGGCGTGCGCCGCGTGCGCCTGTCGCCGTCGGCGCAGCGCTTTCGCGAAGTGCTGGACCTATTCGACGGCGTGATGAACGGCGGCGCGCCCGTCGACGCCGCGCGGGCCACGCTCGAAGCCATGAGCCTGCCCGGCGGGCTGGCCAACGGCTTCGCCCACGGCCGCGCGGGACTCGAATGGAGCAGGGCATGACACGCCACAGCCTCACCCTGGATGACATCGCACTGCGCGTGCGGCCGATCGTGCAGCGGCTGCCGATGCAGCCGCCGGCGTTCGCGCTGGCCGCGGCCCTCAACCGCTGGCTGCTGCCGCGCCTGCCGGCCGACGCGCGGCAGGCGCTGTCGCAGCGCTGCGTGGAGATCGCCGTCACCGACCTCGGCCTGGTGCTGCGCCTGCAGCTCACGCAGCGCGGCTTCGGCCTGGCGCCCGCGGGCGCGCCGCCGGTGCTGCGCATCGCCGCGGCGGCGCCTGCCTACTGGCGGCTGCTGCGCGGGGTGGACGACGCGGATCGCCTCTTCTTCGAGCGTGCGCTCGTGATGGAAGGCGACACCGAAATGGGCCTGGTGCTGAAGAACACGCTCGACGCCATCGGCCCGCTCTGGCACTAGCCCAGGGCCTGCTCACGCCTTGCAGCCGCGCGGCGCGAGCGAGCGCACCAGTTCGGCGAGCGAGTCGTAGATCTCGTCGGCCTGCGCGGGGTCGAAATCGGCGTGGTAGTGCTTGCGCACGCCCGCCTCGGCCAGCTGCACATGCTCGCTGGGCGCCACCTCGCGCGTGGCCAGCGCTTCGCGGGTGCAGGCCAGCACACAGCCGTCGATGGCGACGATCGGCCGACCCGACGCGGCCGCGTCGCGCGCCTTGCGCACGAGGCTGCGCACGTTGCCGCCGACGCCCGCGATGCACGACATCTCGGCCACGCCGGCACGGTCCAGGCGCACCGCCAGGTGGTTGGCAAGCTGCGCCGCGCTGGAGCAGCCGGAACAGGAATAGACGAGGGGCAGCTGGGAACGGTCGTCCATCACGCGCGTCTCCTTGGTCGCGCCGCGGGCATCGAGAAGCTGCGATTGGGACACAGCCGCGACCTGTCGCGCCTTGACCCGACACAAGACATGCCGCCGGCGGCATTCGCCCCGCCGTCGCGGGCTGGGGAATAGAACACCCTGACGGTGCGTATGCCTTTGGAAGTCGTAAGCTGCGCCTCCCCACCCGAAAAGGATCGAGACATGACCGCATCCCTTCGTCCGTCCAGGCTCGCGGCCCTTGCCGCGGCATTCGCGTTGATTGCCCTGTCGGCATGCTCGAACATGAGCAACGCCGCCGGCGGCGGCACGCTCAAGCTCAGCGGCGACCAGGAAGTGCCGCCCGTGGCCACCTCGGCCTCCGGACAGGGCACCATCACGGTCGCGCCCGACGGCGCCGTCAGCGGCAGCGTCACCACCAGCGGCATGGACGGCACCATGGCGCACATCCACATGGCCGGCGCGGGCAAGAACGGGCCGGTGATCGTGCCGCTGGTCAAGAGCGGCGACGGCGCCTGGTCGGTGCCCGCCGGCGCCAAGCTGACGCCCGAGCAGATGAAGGCGTACCAGCAGGGCGACCTCTACGTGAACGTGCACACCGAGGCGCACAAGGGCGGCGAGGTGCGCGCCCAGTTGCATCCCTGAGCGCGGCTACCAGGGGTCGACGAAGCGCGCGCCCGCCTCGCGCACGCGCGCCGAGGCCAGGCCGCGTGCGAGCCAGGCGCGGGTGTCGGCCGGATCGATCACCGCATCGATCTCCAGCGTGCTCGCCATGTTGATGGCGCCGCCCGCTTCGTATTGCTGCGCCACCAGCTTGCGGTAGAGCGCCTCGCGCTCGGGCCCCGCCGGCGCGGCCTCGAGCTCCTGCCGGAAGCCCAGGCGCACCGCGCCTTCCAGGCCCATGGCGCCGAACTCGCCGGTCGGCCAAGCCACGGTGAAGTCGGGCGAATGGAACCCGCCGGCCGTCATGCCCATCGCCCCCAGCCCGTAGCCTTTGCGCAGCACGACGCTGAAGAAGGGCACGCGCAGGGCCGCCGCGACGACGAACAGGCGCGACACATGCCGCACCTGGGCCTCGCGCTCGACGCCGGGGCCGACCATGAAGCCCGGCGTGTCCACCAGGCTCACGATCGGCAGGCCATGCGCGTTGCACAGCTGCATGAAGCGCGCCGCCTTGTCGGCCGCGTCGGCATCGATGGCCCCGCCCAGGTGCGCCGGGTTGTTGGCCAGCACGCCAATCGGCCGCCCTTCGATGCGTGCGAGCGCGGTGACGATGCCGAGCCCGAAGCCGCCGCGCAGCTCGAGCAGCGAGCCGGCATCGACCAGCGCGTGCAGCACCCGCCGCACCTCGTAGACGCGCAAGCGGTTCTCGGGCACCACGCCGCGCAGCACGCGCTGGTCGGCACATTCCCACGCCGGCAGGGCACCCTGGAAGAACGACAGGCAGTGGCGCGCCGCGGCCACCGCCTGCGCCTCGTCCTCGACCAGGAGGTCGATCACGCCGTTGGCCCACTGCACCGCGCTCGGGCCGATCTCCTCGGGCTTGAACACGCCCAGCCCACCGCCTTCGATCATGGCCGGCCCGCCCATGCCGATGTTGGAGCCGCGCGTGGCGATCACCACGTCGGTGCAGCCCAGCAAGGCGGCGTTGCCGGCGAAGCACCGCCCGGCCACGATGCCCAGCAGCGGCACCTGGCCGCTGAGGCGGGCCAGGCCGGCGAAGGTCTCGACGTACAGGCCGGCGACGATCGGCATGTCGGTATCGCCGGGCCGCCCGCCGCCGCCCTCGGCGAAGAGCACCACCGGCAACCGGTTCTTCGCGGCCAGCGCGAGCATGCGGTCGGTCTTCTGGTGATTGCGAAAGCCCTGCGTGCCGGCCAGCACCGTCGCGTCGTAGGCCATGACGACGGCGCGCGAGGCTTCGGCGCCGAACTGCGCGCCGTTGACGCCGCCCACTCCGCACACCATGCCGTCGGCCGGCGTGTGCGCCACGAGGTCGGCGAGGCTGCGCCGGCTGCGCTGCGCCGCCACCGCCAGCGCGCCGTATTCGACGAAGCTGCCGGCGTCGCACAGGTCGGCGATGTTCTCGCGCGCGGTGCGCAGCCCCAGCGCATGCCGCCGCGCCACGGCCTGCGGCCGGGCGGCGTCCAGCGTGTGGGCCTGGCGATCGACGAGCCGCTGCAGGTCGGGGCGTACCGCGTCGGGGTCGGGCGTCTCGTCCGCGGCGCAGGCGGCCGCGTCGGCTCGCACCGGCGACAGCAGCACCAGAGGCTGGCCTTCGGCAAGGTAGTCGCCCGGGCGGGCGCGCAGGTCCACCACCCGTCCCGCCGCCGCGGCGACGAGCACGTGCTCCATCTTCATCGATTCGAGCACCGCCACCTGCGCGCCGGCGCTCACCACATCGTCGATCGCCACCGCCAGCTGCACGACGCGGCCGGCCATCGGCGAGCGCACCGCGATCCAGCCCTCGGGGATGTCGTCGGCGGCCGGTACGGCCGCACCGGCCATACCGGGTGCCGCCTCCAGCAGTTGCGCCAGATGCGACTCGACGAAGCGCGTGTCCACTGCGTGCGACTCGAACTCCGGCCGCGCCGCCAGTGCGCGCAGTAGCGGCAGGTTGGTGGCGAGCCCGTCGATGCGGCACTCGCCCAGCGCACGGCGCGCGCGACGCGCGGCATCGGCGAACGGGCCGGGCGCGTGCACCACCAGCTTGGCGATCAACGGGTCGTAGTGCGGCGACGCGGCCATGCCGGCATGCGCTTGCGTATCGATGCGCACGCCCGGGCCGCTCGGCCAGTCAAGCCGCGCGAGCGTGCCGGTCGCGGGGCGCGCCTGCCCTTGCGCATCGATGGTCTCGGCGTTGATGCGCCACTCGATCGCATGACCGCGCGGCGCGGGCGGACGCGCCGGGTCGAGGCCCAGCTGCGCCAGCCGCCGGCCCGAGGCGACGCCGATCTGCAGCTGCACCAGGTCGAGCCCGGTGACCGCCTCGGTGACGGTGTGCTCGACCTGCAGCCGCGGGTTGGCCTCGATGAAGACGAAGGGCCATTCGCTCGACCGCTCGTCGACGAGGAACTCGAAGGTGCCGAGGCTGCGATAGCGCACCGCCCGGGCCATCGAGAGCGCGGCCTCGATGACGCGCCGTCGCAGCGGCTCGGCCAGCGAGGGACTGGGCGCCACCTCGACCAGCTTCTGGAAGCGCCGCTGCAACGAGCACTCGCGCTCGCCCAGGCTCATCGCCACCTCGCCGTCGCCGATCACCTGCACCTCGACGTGGCGGGCATGGGCCATCAGCCGCTCGACCACCACGCCAGCGACCCCGAAGCTGCGCGCCTCGGACAGGCAGCGCTCGTACGCCTCGGGCAGTTCGGCGGCGTCGTGCACCGCCCGCATGCCGCGACCGCCGCCGCCGCCGATCGCCTTGATCATGACGCCCGCGCCGCCTTGTGCCGCGAAGAAGGCCTGCGCCTCGGCCAGCGAGGCGGCGGCCGTGCTGCCGGGCAGCACCGGCACGCCCTGCTCGAGCGCCAGCGCACGCGCGCGCGCCTTGCCGCCGAAGAGGGCCAGTTGCGCCACGGTCGGCCCGATGAACACGAGCCCCGCCGCCTCGCACGCGGCGGCGAAATCGGCGCGTTCGCTGAGGAAGCCGTAGCCGGGATGCACCGCGTCGCAGCCGCTCGCGCGCGCGACGGCGAGCAGCCGTTCGATGTCGAGGTACGCGGCGGGGCCGCTCGCGCCGAGCGCCACCGTCTCGGTGGCGGCCCGCAGGTGCGGCGACGGCGGGTCGTCCTGCGCGTAGACGGCCACGCTGGAAAGCCCCAGGTCGTCGACGGCACGCGCCAGCCGCAGCGCGACCTCGCCGCGGTTGGCGATCAGGATCTTGCGCAGCATCGGCGGCGAGGGGCTCATTCGGAAGGCGAAGCGCGGGCAGCGCCCGCCGGGGTGCTTGCCAATATATACCGCTCGGTAGAACAATGCTACCCGCCGGTATCACGCATGCCCACCCGACGCACCCGCTCCCATTCGACCGTGCCCCGACGCGCGCGGCCGGCCGCCGCGCCCTCGCCGCGCGGGCGCCAGAGGTCGCCCACCGCCGGCACCGACGAGAAGCGCGAACGCATCCTCCAGGTGGCGCAGCGGCTCTTCCACGAGCACGGCTACGCCGACACCACGATCGAGCGGATCGCGCACGAGCTCGGCGTTACCAAGCCCTACGTCTACTACTACTTCCACAACAAGCAGGAGATCTTCGAACTGCTCTCGTGGCGGCCCACGGTCGAATGCTTCACCGCGCTGGACCTGTCGCCCGAAGACCAGCGGCCGGCGCACGAGAAGGTCGCGCAGGCGCTGCAGACGCTGATCCGGGTGTGCGTGCAGCATCACCCGGCCGCCTTCTTCGCCTACCGCGAGCCGCAGGTGTTCCGCCCCGAGATGCGCGCCGCGCAGAAGAAGCTGGCCAACCACTTCTACGACCGCCTGTGCACCCTCCTCGACGAGGCGCGCCGCGACGGCACGCTCGACTTCGGCGACACCAAGCTCACCGCGCTGGCCGCCTGCAGCCTCGCGGGCTTCATGTACTCGTGGTACCGGCCCGACGGCCGCCTGCCGCCCGAGGCGGTGGTGCAGGAGCTGTCGCGGCTCGCGTGGCGCGTGATCGGGCTGCGCCGCGGCCGGCGGCGATCAATGCCAAGAGCTTGACAGCGCGCAAGCGGGCGCGCCCTTTTTCGTTCGACAGTTCGTTGTTACGGGAGCCTGAACAAGGAGCTTGTCATGACGGAACATCTGGCCGACATCCGCAAATACACCGCGAACGTCAACGAGGGCGCCGTCGCGGCCATCGTCAAGTACTGCGGCATCGCGCTGCAGCGGGCTGATTCGTCGCTGGTGGCGAGTACGGACCCGACCGAGCTCGCGCGCGTTCGCGACGGCTACGCCGCCAAGCGGCTCGGCCTGAGCGCCGAAGCCGCCGACGCGGCCATCAAGACCGTGGTCGAGAAGATGAAAGGCGCGCCGCACAAGAGCCGCGTCACCTTCTACTACCTGCTGGCCGAGGCCAGCGGGACGCTGGGTAAACTGAGCTGATCAACCGGTCGGCCGCGCGAGGGGCCGCAACGACGCTGGATGTCGCGCTCCCTGCGCCCGGCCCGGCGCAGAGGATCACGTCATGAACATGCGTTTCTTCCGCTTCGTGCGCGAGGGCGGCGGCAAGGTACTCCAATGAGCGCGGCGAGCGACAGGCGGACATGGTGCCGCCGGGCGGGCGCGTCGGCCGCGGCGTGGCTGCTCGCGGGCTGCGCCGGCCTCGGCCTGCGCGAGCCGGTGCAGGTCAACGTGGTCGGCATCGAGCCGCTCGCTGGCGAGGGCATGGAAATGCGCATGGCGGTCAAGCTGCGCGTGCAGAACCCCAACGACGCCGCGCTCGAATTCGACGGGGTCTCCCTGAGCCTGGACCTGCGCGGGTCGGCCTTCGCGACCGGCGTCAGCCCGCAGCGCGGCAGCATCCCTCGCTTCGGCGAAGCGGTCGTCACGGTGCCGGTATCGATCTCGGCGCTGGCCGCGGCACGGCAGGTCATCGGCCTGGCAACCAGGGACCGCTCGCGTGTCGACTACGCGCTGCGCGGGCGCTTGTCGGGCCCAGGCTTCGGCGGCATGCGCTTCGAATCCAAGGGCGAGATCGAAATGCCGAAGGGCTGGGCCACGGACTAGGCCGCGCTCGCTAGAGCGGGCGCAACTGATCGGCCAGCGAGCGCGTCTTGTCGGTCAGCTCGCTGCCGGTGTGCAGCGTGGACTTGCGCTCGATGAGCATCAGGTGGCATTCCTCGTCGGCCACCGGGTTGTGGCGAACCCCCTTGGGCACCACGAAGGCGTCGCCCTCGCGCAGCTCCACCGTGCGCCCTTCCATCTCGATGCGCAGGCGGCCCTTGAGCACGTAGAAGAGCTCGTCCTCGTCGTCATGGCTGTGCCAGGCGAGCGTTCCGTGCACCTTGGCAACCTTGACGTAGGAATCGTCGAGCTCGGCGACGACACGCGGCGACCACAGCTTGGACAAGCTCGACGCGACTGCTCGTGGGGAAACGACCTGGGACATCGGCACACCTCCGGGCCGGCGAGTTTGCCACTTCGGCGCGGCGTCTGCAGCGCGCCGCCGCAGACCTCAGAACTTCATCTTGAGCGTCATGCCCACCGCCCAGGCGCGGCCGCGTTCGCTCGCCGCATTGGGGCGCGGCCAGAAATGCCCGAGCAGGACCTCGCCGAGCAGCCAGTCCTGGTGGATGGGCTGTTCCCATTTCGTCTGCACGCCGTAGTCGGAGACCGTCACGCCCGAGCCCTGCACGCCGCTGCACAGCGCTTCGAGCGACAACAAGCGCTGGTCGCCGAAGAGCTTGTACGCACCCAGGCTGCTCGACCACTCGACATGCTTGGAGCGCTGGGTGATCGTGGCGGCGTTCAGCCAGCGGCCCGCCAGCGTCGACGAGAAGGCGTGCTCGTACGACAGCGCCGTGGTCGAGCCGACGTGGTCGGCCACCGTCCAGAAGAGCGTCTCGCGAAAATCCACGAGATCGGCTTCGCCCAGGCGCCAGGGTCGCCAGTAGCGCGCCTGCGCATAGGGCTTGAGCCCGCCATGAACCCCCAGGCGCAGCTCGACCGTGTCGTGCAGCAGCATGCCCAGGCCGGCGAAGAAGGAACGGTCCACGGTGTTCTCGCGCAGCAGACGCTGCTCGCGCGAGAAGGCATCGGGCGTGTCGCTCACCACCTCGCGCTGGTCGTTGCGTCCGACGAACAGGTAGGTCACCTTCTCGACGTTGGGCAGCCGAAAGCGCGCGTTGAAGCGCAGGCTGATGTCGGGCTTCTCGTGCTGCCGGGACAGCATGCTCACGCTGAGCAGGCCGTCGCTCACCTTGCCGCCCTCGGAGAAGGGCTTGTTGCCGAACCAGCTGTCCACCCCGCGCGCCAGCCATTCGGCCGTCGAGCGCACGGTGCGGCGCGCCGACTCGACGACGTCCTCGGTGGTGGGCGGCTGGCTTTCTTCGGCGGCGGCCGAGGCCGCGGGAGCCGGCGGCACCGGCGCGTCGGCCCCCGGCATGCCCAGTCCGGTCAGGGGCCAGGCCGCTGCGATGGATGCGACCAGAGCGCCGCGGGCGCGACCCGCGCCCTCCACTACCATGTTGGCAACACGGGCTCGGACCAAGGTGTGCACGCAAGACATGTCGTGCATTGGAGCATGCGTGATGCGCGGCCCGCCCCGCATGCGCCCGGTCAAGCGAGCGCGGCAATGTCACCACAGGAGGAACGACGGCATGAGCGACTGGAATCCCGGCTTGTACACCCGCTTCGAGGACGAGCGCACCCGCCCCGCAGCCGAGTTGCTGGCCCGCGTGCCGGCCGGCGCCGCGCGACGGGTGGTCGATCTCGGATGCGGTCCCGGCAACTCGACCGAACTGCTGGTCGCGCGATACGGCGCGGCGAGCGTGGTCGGCATCGACAACTCGCCGGCCATGCTCAAGAAGGCGCGCGAGCGCCTGCCTGCGGTGCGTTTCGAGCCCGGCGACATCGCCGACTGGTCGGCCGCCGAGCCGTTGGACCTGGCCTACGCCAACGCCGCGCTGCAGTGGGTGCCCGGGCACGAGCGCCTCTTCGTCCACCTCGTGGCTCAACTCGCGCCGGGCGGGACGCTGGCGGTGCAGATGCCCGACAACCTCGATGAACCCAGCCACGCGCTGATGCGCGAGACCGCCGCCGATCCGCGCTTCGCGCCGTCCATCGGCGACGCGGCCGCCGTGCGTGCCCGCCTGCTGACGACCGAGGGCTACTACGACGTGCTCGCGCCGCTGGCCGAGGTCGACATCTGGCGCACCACCTACTACCACCGCATGGACGATGCCGATGCCATCGTGCAGTGGCTGAGCTCCACCGGCCTGCGTCCCTTCCTGGACCCGCTCACCCCTGCGCTGCAATCGCTCTTCCTCGACGCGTACCGGCGTCGCATCGATGCGGCCTACCCGGCCCGCGCCGACGGCAAGCGGCTGCTCGCCTTCCCGAGGCTGTTCATCGTGGCGCGCCGCCGCGCCTGAGCTCAGCGGGGGCAGCGCGGCGGCCAGTCCTCCACCGGCCCCGCGTCACGCGCGAGGAAGAATTCGCCCGAGGCCTCGCCGCGGGTGTCGCGCGCGAACAGGAACGCGCGCCCGGACGGCGAGAACAGCGCACCCACTTCGGTCGCGTTGACGTTCACCTCGGGCCCGAGCTTCTCGCGTGCGCGCCAGCCCGAAGCCGCGCGGCGCGAGCGAAAGAGGCCTTCATCGGTCATCACGATCATCTGCTCGCCGTCGGGCGAGAGCGCCGCCTCGTACTCGTGGCCCTGCCCGTTGATCGCCGGGCCGAGGTTCTCCACGCGCCACTGCCCGGGCGATGCTTCGCGCGCGCGCCAGATGTCGGTCTTGCCGGCGCCGCCGGCGCGGTCCGAGCCGAGGTACAGCCAGCCGTCGGGGGACTGGCGCGGGAACCACTCGTTGCCCGGCGAATTGACCGGCTCGGGCAGCCGCTCGGGGGTCGACCACGCGCCGTCCGGGCGGCGCGCGACGCGCCAGATGTCGAGCCCGCGCTTGGCGATGCCGTCGGTGGTGCGCGTCGAGATGAAGTACAGCTGCCGGCCATCCGGCGTGAACCACGGATCGGCCTCGACGCCGTCGCCCGCGAAGGGCGGCGGCACCGGAGTGCTCCACCCGGTGTCGCCGCAACGGCTCGCGAGGATTCGCCACCCCTTGAACTCGCGTGAGCTGCGCACGAAGTAGAAGTCGCCAGTCGAGGGATCGAAGGCCGGATGCGATTCGAACAGTGCACTGGAAATGCCGGGCGGCGCCCACCGCGTCACGGTGGCTTGCGCGCGGGCGGGCAGGATCGCGCTCCACGAACAGGCGGCAGCGAGCAGCACACGAAGAGCGGTCGAACGGATCATCACGGAGCACCCTGCTGTCACGGCGACGCGGCGATTGTCGCGAGCGCCCGGGCCCACGTGAAGGCGAGAATCGCGGCACAGGCGCTGCTTGACCGTCGACTTTCAATGAAATCGCGGCGTCCGGCCTGCAGCGCTCAAGGTCGGGCGGCAGCATGCGGGCTTCAGCCGCCGTCGGTCCATTCGTGCCGCGACTTGCGCTGCTTCTGCGCGTACATGCGCATGTCGCCGCGATGCAGCAGCGAGTCCGCGGTGTCCCCGGCCTGCGCTTCGCCCACGCCGACGCTCACGCTCACGGCCAGCCCGGGGACGATGGAATGCCAGTCGAACGCGGCGATGCCCGTGCATACGCGCTCGCACACTTGCTGCGCCACCAGCGGGTCGGAGCGAGGAAACACGACGACGAACTCGTCGCCCGACAGGCGCGCCGGCAGGTCGCGCTCGCGCACCTCGCCGGCGAGGATGCGGGCGAGGCAGCGCAGCACCTCG
>DATFAY010000167.1:0-3283 GCA_035254085.1 Piscinibacter sp. | reverse complement strand
GGCCAGCGCGGCGCGCAGTCCCGCCAGGCCGCCCTGCGCAAGCAGGCGCTCGCCGGTCGCGGCATCGAGGCCGCCGATCGCGGTGAGGGGTGCGCCGGCCGTTGCGGCCACGCGCAGTGAGGGTCGGCGGTCGGACATCGGCGGCGGCGAGGTGATGGCAGGCGATGGCAGCCATAGCTTAATCCGGGGCACCCCCCTAACACGACGACTTTGCGAATCGGTTCCCTATCCGTCACCACCCGCGGCCTACCTTCGCGCTGCGCGACGCGGGTTGTCGCGAGACAGAGGAGAACGGCATGAGAGCACGCACCTTCGCAGGTCTGACGCTGGCGTTCGCGTCTGCTTCACTGCACGCTCCTGCCGCGGCCGCGGAGTCGTCGCCGGGCGTGCAGCCGGGCGACGAGGCGCTGAGCTGCGAGCAGATCCAGGCCCAGGGCATGGCCGAGGCGCAGCATGATCAGCAGGAGCGCAGCCGAAGAAGCGACGACATGAAGGCACGCCAAGCGGCCACCATGGGCCTGGGGAGGATGGCGATGCTGCTGGGCGGCCTCGGGGGAACTGCGCAGTCGGCGCAGAAGGCCGCCGAGGGCAGCGCCGACCGCGCCGTCGCGATGCTGGGAACGGCACCGCAGGTCAACCCGCGGCTGGAGCGCCTCAAGGAGTTGTCGGCGCGAAAGCATTGCACTGTTCATGCCGCCGTCGGCGCGGGCGCTGCGCCGAGCGACGACGCGCTGAGCTGCGAGCAGATCGCCGCCGAGCTGTCCGGCCATGCGCAGCGCCTGAAGCCGAGCGTGCAGGCGCTGGCGCAGTCGCAGCAGGAGCTCTACAAACAGGAGCGCGAGATGGGCGAGAAGCGCAGGGCCGACAACCAGGTCCTCGGGGCGGCCTGGGCCGGCGCCTCGCTGGACCCGACGGGCATTGCCAAGCGCGCCGCGCAGGCCGCAACTGTGGCGCAGCACGCCAAGGAAAGGCGCGAGAACGAGCGCTTCGCCCATTCACCGCAGTTCCGGCAGGCCACCGCGCAGGGCGACCAGCTTGCCGAGCAGGGCGCGCAAATGCAGGCCGACGCCCGGCTGCAGCACCTGCTGCAGCTCGGGCAGAGCAAGGGCTGCGACAAGACCGGCGCCGGGGCCTCGCGCTAGCGGGCTGCCGGCGTCATCAGAGAGATCCGCCCGCTGCGATCCGCCGCTTCGAAGGAGAGTCCGCCATGACGAAGAACTGCCAACCATCTTCCCGACCCAGGCCGAGAGCCCTGATCGCTCGCGTGCTCATTGCGTGCTGCGCGTTGTCATGGCTGTCGATGGCCGGGGCCGATCGCGCCTGGGCGACCTCGAGCTCGTTCTCGCAATCGCTCATCAACGACATCAGGACGAGCACGCCCCCGGAGTCCAACGGAACCACCAGCAGCGCCGTCAGCGACGGCCCGAACTCCGCCGCTTCGTTCCTGCTTCCGGCAGTCGGCACGATGGGCGCCGCGGTCAGGTCCGACGGCAGCGTCGTCGGGGTCAGCACGTCGACCACTCACTCCGACGACTGGATCTGCGGAAGCGGCGCGAGTTGCGCCGCCGCAGGCCCGATCGACGTGACGATCGATTTCGACGCCTCCTTCAGCGGCGCCATCGGGGAGTTCAGCCTTGTCGCGCAATACGACCTCGGGGGCTCGCTGTTCAACATCAGCGTCGGCGCAGACAGCAGCCCCGTCACGGCGGGCGCCAGCTGGGGCGGCGAGCCCGTCGAGGTTCTCCTGACCCCCGACCCGGTGACGAACATCACCCACGTCTCGACGCATTTCGTCGGGCGCACGGGCCCGACGAGCTGCAACGGCAGCGCGGGCCCGTGCGGCATCTTCAGCGACCGGCAGTTCATCTCGCTCGAAATGGAAGGCAACGGATTCGTCGACGCCTCCCATACCTTCGCGGTGAGCCTGGCTCCGGCCAACCCCGCGATCGCGCTGACCAGCGCGGACGGACGCACGGCGGGCAGCGTCGTCGGCCAGGTGCCGGAGCCGGCCTCCTACGTGCTCCTTGCCGTGGGAGTCGCCACTCTCGTCGCGTCACGTCGCGGCAGGCGCTGAGTCAACGTCGCCGGGCGAGGAGGCGTTGCCGACGATCGTCGATGAGAATGCGTGGCCCGACAGCAGCCGCCCGACCCGACGAGCGCGCTGCTCCCTGAGGCCACACACCGCATCGCACCGCCGCAATCCTCATGGACCGACTCCCCGGGCTCGACCTTCTTCGAGCCATCGCCATCGTCTGGGTGACGCTTTCATTCGTTCCTGGTCGGTGGCCTCGGGCCCGACTTCTCCTGGCTGTCACGCTACGGCTGGGCGGGTGTGGACATCTTCTTCGTGCTGAGCGGCTTCCTGATCGGCACCCAGGTTCTCAAGCCATTGCAGCGCGGCGAAGCGATGTCGTTGGCCCGCTTCTACGCGCGCAGAGCCTGGCGCATCGTGCCGGCCTTTGCCGTCGTGCTGACGCTCTATGCGTGCTTTCCCGGTCTTCGCGAAGCGCCCGGGCTGCAGCCGTGGTGGCAGTTCGCCACCTTCACGGTGAACCTGCTCATCGACTACGAGCGCAACCAGGCCTTCTCGCATGCCTGGTCGCTCTGCGTGGAGGAGCATTTTCACCTGGTCTTTCCAGTGCTGGCATGGGCGTTGGCGCGCCGACTGTCGGCGTACGCAGGCATTGGCCTGTGGGCTGCCGTCGTGGCCCTCGGCATGGTCCTGCGCGCAAGTGTGTGGCTGCACGATGCGGGGCTGCACACGCAGCGCAACTGGTTCATCGAAGACATCTACTACCCGACGTGGATGCGCATGGATGGCTTGCTGGTGGGCGTGATGCTGGCCGCGCTTCGCGTCTATCGGCCGCAGCAATGGTCACGCTGGCAGGAGCGCTCGCAGCTGTGCCTGGTCGCGGGCTTGGCCGCTTGCGGCCTGGCGTTCTGGCTGTTTCGCGATCGCACCGGCCTGCTGGCCAACACCTTGGGCTGGCCGCTGCTGTCCTCGGGCTTCGGGTTGCTGGTGATCGCAGGAGCCAGCCGTCGCAGCCTCATCGGCCGCCGGCCCTTGGCGGGCGCAGCTTGGATCGCCACGATTTCCTACAGCCTGTACCTGAGCCACAAGATCGCGTTCCACCTGGTGTCCGAAAGACTCGTGCCGTGGCTGCCGCACTCGGGCGTGCTGCTCTTCGCAACGTATGCGCTGGCCGCGCTCTCGGGCGGCGCGGCACTGCACTATCTGGTCGAGCGGCCGTTCTTGCAGTGGCGCGACCGCCGCGCTGCGGCA
>DATFAY010000166.1:0-2659 GCA_035254085.1 Piscinibacter sp. | reverse complement strand
CTTGCGGATCCAGACCTCTTCCTGCGCCAGCAGCTTGTCGGCGCGCGCGCTGGCCAGCGCCTCGGCCGCGAGCTGCTCCTCCTTCATGCGCTCGTAGGCGCTGAAGTTGCCGGGGTAGCTGCGGATCACGCCGCGGTCGAGCTCGATGATGCGGGTGACGACACCGTCGAGGAAGGCGCGGTCGTGGGTGATGAGCATCACGCTGCCCTTGAAGGCGCGCAGCAGCTCCTCCAGCCAGGCGATCGAATCGAGATCGAGGTGGTTGGTCGGCTCGTCCAGCAGGAGCACGTCGGGCACGGCCACCAGCGCCTGGCCGAGTGCGACGCGCTTCTTCATGCCGCCGGACAGCTCGCCGATGCGGCGCTCGCCGTCCAGGTGCAGGTGGTCCAGCGTGGTGGCCACCCGCTGCTCCCAGTTCCAGGCGTCGAGCGCCTCGATGCGGGTCTGCAGCGCATCGAGGTCGACGCCCGGCGCGTGGTCTTCGTACTGCTGGCGCACCGCCTTGGCTTCGGCCACGCCTTCGCTGACGACGTCGAACACGGTGTGGCCGGCATCGAAGACCGGCTCCTGGGGCACGTAGCGGATGCGCAGGCCCTGCGTCATCTGCAGCAGCCCGTCGTCGGGCCGCTCCAGGCCCGCCACGATCTTCAGCAGCGAGGACTTGCCCGCCCCGTTGCGGCCGATCAGGCCGAGCCGCTCACCGCCCTCGAGCGAGAAGCCGGCGCCGTCGAGCAGGGCGACGTGGCCATAGGCCAGGTGGGCGTTGGAGAGCGAGAGGACAGCCATGGCAGCGGATTCGGCAAAGGTCCGCATTGTGGCTCGCCGCCGCACGCGTCATCCCGGCGAAAGCCGGGATCCGCGATGAGCTGACTGCCTGGATCCCGGCTTTCGCCGGGATGACAGGCTTCAGCGGATGTACCGTCCGCCCGGTCCGATGATCAGCAGGTCGACGAAGTTCGAGCCGTGGTGGTTGTGCGGGCCGTAGCTCAGCGAATAGCCGCCCAGGTCCACCTTGCCCATGCTTTCCATCGCCGCCACGATGCCATGTGAGTTCATGTTCTTGCCGGCGCGCTTGAGCCCTTCGAAGAGCACTCGCATGTTCATGTAGCCGAAGAAGTGGTCGAAGTCCACGTTCAGCTTGGCGCGGTCCATGACGGCGCCGTAGTCGCGGGTGAGCGCGGTGGTGCGCTGCATCGGGTAGGGAAGGATCTGCGTCATCGCCAGGCCGCGTGCGTCGTCGCCGAGGGCCTCCATCAGCGCCTTGGAGTTCGCGATCGATGGCGCATACACCGGCACGCCGATCTGGCTGCGGGCCGCGCGCACGAACGGCACCAGCGCCGGACCGAAGGCCATGAAGATGACCGCCTGCGGCCGCGCCGCGCCCAGCGCCTGGCACACCTGCAGCGAGTTCTGCCCGCCGATGTCCAGCGCCTGCTTGGCCACGAGCGTCGAGCCCTGCTCCTTCACCACCTCTTCCACCACCGGCAGCATCAGCTGGCCGAAGGGGCTGTTGTGGTAGGCCAGGGCGATCTGGGTGCGCTGCACCGTCGCCAGGTTCCTCACCATCTTCACGACCTCGTCGCGATAGCTCGCGATGGAAGTGAAGAAGAACGGATGCTGGCGCACGCGCAGCGCCGGCGCGCCGGTGTAGACGCCGATCAGCGGCAGTTGCTTCTCGGCCAGCAGCGGCAGCACCGCGCCGACGTTGGCGGTGCTGGCCAGGCCGGTCAGCGCAACGACCTTGTCGCGCTCGATGAGGGTGTTGACGTTCTCCACGCAGCGCTTGGGATCGTAGGCATCGTCGAGCGTGACCAGCCTGACCTTGCGCCCGCCGACGCCGCCCTTGCGGTTGAACTCCTCGATCGCCAGGTCCTGTCCCTTGAGGACGGCCATCAGCGTGGATGCAAGCGGGCCGCTCAGGTGGGCGCTCTGGCCCAGGACGATGTCCTCGGTGGCGGCGAAGACGGGGCGGGCGGCCCCGAGGCTCGCCGCGGCGGCGGCGATGCCGCCCAGTGCGTGGCGGCGGCTGAGAGAGATGGTCATGCGTGTCTCCTGTCGTTGCATCGGCGCGCGCACCGGGCCAACAAGAAAGAGCGGGCGCGACCGCAGGCACCGTAGCAGTCGGCCGGGCGGCGCGGGTGTCGCCTAGGTGATACGGCCAAGCCGTTGGCGCTCCACGGTCATTGCGAAGCGCCGATTGCGTCACACTCGACGCGTCGCGCGTGGCGCCTCAGCCACTGGCCAGCGCAGCTTCCAGCGCGTCGACGAACATCGCCGCGACGTCGAAGCCGGTCTGCTGCGCGATCTCCTGGAAGCAGGTCGGGCTGGTGACGTTGATCTCCGTCATGCTGTCGCCGATGACGTCCAGCCCCACCAGCAATAGGCCGCGCGCAGCGAGCGCGGGGCCGATGCCTTCGGCGATCTCCCGATCGCGTGCCGACAGCGGCTGGGCCACGCCCTTGCCGCCCGCGGCGAGGTTGCCGCGGATCTCGCTGCCCTGCGGAATGCGCGCCAGGGAGTACGGCACCGGCTTGCCGGCGATGATCAGGATGCGCTTGTCCCCCTGCGCGATCTCGGGCAGGTAGCGCTGCACCATCACGGTCTGCGTGCCGTGCCGGTTCAGCGTCTCGGTGATGCTGCCCAGGTTGAGGCCGTCGGG
>DATFAY010000165.1:0-3066 GCA_035254085.1 Piscinibacter sp. | reverse complement strand
CACCGGGTCGCCGACCCGGGCCGCGGGCGCTCTCACGCCGCCCTTCCGACGCGGTCGCTGGACTCGTCCAGCACGCCGTCGTCGAGGTGGAAGGTGTCGCTCCAGCCCACCAGCGAGAAGCCTTCGGAGGTGAACAGCAGCCGGTTGATGCTGGCATTGCCCAGTTGCCAGGAGCGCGGCGCCTGCAGGTCGATGCGCGAGGCGGCGCGGTACAGGCAATCCATGACGCCGCCATGCGCCACGAGTGCGATCGTCTCGCCCGGGTGGGCCGCCGCCAGGCGCGTGGCCGCGGCCACGCTGCGCGCGTAGAACTGGCGCAGCGTCTCGCCGCCGCTGGGCGCGAAATCGAGGTCGCGCTTGCGCCAGCGTTCGCTCTCGGCGGGCCAGCGCTCCTCGATCTCCTTCCAGGTGAAGCCTTCGAACTCGCCGAAGTGCCGCTCGCGCAGCCCCGTGTCGGTGACCACCGCGCGGCAGCAGGCCTGCGCCACCGCTTCGGCCGTCTCGCGGGCGCGCGCCAGGTCGCTCGCGTAGACCGCCGCGATGCCTTCCTCGGCGACGGCCTGGCCGAGCCGCTGGGCTTGCCAGCGGCCGACGTCATTGAGCGGGATGTCGAGCTGCCCCTGGATGCGGGTGTCGACGTTCCAGGCGGTTTCGCCGTGGCGGATGGCGATGATGCGCGTGAGGCTCTCGTGCTGCATCAGCGCATGAGCCGTCGGTTCAGCGTATAGGTGCCCGAGTGCGTCGCCTCGCCGCGCACGTGCGGGTAGATCGCCTCGCGCAGTTGTGCGCCGGTGAACGCGCCCTCGATCGGCGCACGCTCGACGCCGAGCGCATACAGCGTGAAGACGTAGTGGTGGACGAGCGAATCGTTGAAGGGCGGGAACGGCCCGTCGTAGCCGAAGTACTGGCCCTTCATGGCCGCATCGCCCGCGAACCAGCCGGTGAAATCGTTCAGGCCGTGCCGTGCGCCGTGCAGCGTGGCCGGCCCCGGCTTGCCGCGCGCGGTGAAGCCGCGGCTGAACTCGCCTTCGCGGATCTCGTGCTGCGACGCCGGCAGGTCCACCAGCAGCCAGTGGAAGAAGTCCACCCGCGGCAGGTCGGCAGGCACCTCGCGGCCCGGCTGGTTCACGTCGTCGCCGCGGCTGGGCACGTCGAAGTCGTGGCAGATCAGCGCGAACGACTTCGTGCCGACCGGCACCTCGCTCCATGCCAGGTGCGGGTTGAGGTTGTCGGAAAAGGTCGGCGCGCCGGCCTCGTCCAGCTTGCCGGCGGCGTAGCGGGCGGGAATGCGCTCGCCGTTGATCCAACTGTCGCTCCACAGCTTCATGGCTGTCTCCTTGCTTGGGCGTCGACGGCGTCAGACGCCCCAGACGATGTCCTCGTTCTCGGCCTGGGCGCGCTTAATCATCTCGACCAGCGGCCAGGCGCGCTGGCGCAGGCTCACGGCGTCGCGCGGCGCCAGCTTCTTTCCTTCGGCCTCGGCCTTCGCCTCGGCGTCGCGGCGCGCCTGCTCATCGTCTTGCACGGCCTGTTCGAGCGCGGCGATGGCCTGCGGCATCGCGGCCGGCTCGATGATGCCCTTGGCCGCGGGCTGCTTGCCGATGATGTGCAGCACCTGGTCGCCGCTCGGACCCATCATGATGACGTCCCCGGCGGCCTTGGACTTGAACTTGTAGATCACGGCGTCAGCGGTAGATGTGCGAGCGGTTGAAGGGATAGCTCGATTGTGCGCCTCGCACCGGCCCTTCTTCGACGTCGCCACTCGGCCGCGACGCCAACATCTGGTAGAGCGCGATCCACGCGTTCTCGAAGCTCATGGCGCTGCCGGCGAGGTACAGGCGATAGGCGCGCACGACGCGCTCCTGGGTCAGCTCGCGGGCGCGGGCGAGCTGGGCCTCGAGGCCGTCGCTCCAGGCCCACAGTGTCTTCGCGTAGTGCGGCCGCAGGTTCTCCACGTCCAGCGGCTCGAGGTGCGCCTCGCTCATCACCTTGAGCACGTGCGACATGTGCAGCAGCTCGCCGCCAGGAAAGATGTAGCGCTCGATGAACTCGCCCATGCCGGCGCCGAGCTGGTCGTTGCGCGTGCCCCCGGCGGTGATGCCGTGGTTCATCAGCAGGCCGCCCGGCTTGAGCAGGCGGTAGACCTTGCCGAAGTAGGTCGGCAGCTGCGCACGGCCCACATGCTCGAACATGCCGATGGAGGCGATCTTGTCCCATGGCTCGCCCTCGGGCAGATCGCGGTAGTCGCGCAGCTCCATCGTCACGCGCCCGCGCAGGCCCTTGTCGTCGATCAGCCGGTTCACATGCGCGTGCTGGTTCTTGCTGAGCGTGATGCCGTGCGCGACGACGCCGTAGTTCTCCGCCGCCCACAGCAGCAGGCCGCCCCATCCGGCGCCGATGTCGAGGAAGCGCTCGCCCGGGCGCAGCATCAGCTTCCTGCAGATGTGGTCGAGCTTGGCCTCCTGCGCCTGCGCGAGCGTCATGTCCGGCTCGCGGAAGTAGGCGCAGGAGTAGACCCGTCGCGGGTCCAGCCACAAGGCGTAGAAGTCGTCCGAGACGTCGTAGTGGAACTCGATCTGCTCGGCATCGGCCTTCTTGCGGTGGCGCGCCCGCGAGCGGCTGTGGCGCGCCAGGTCGCCCCACCAGCGCAGCGGGACCGCGTCGACCTCGCCGCGCGTCGGGTCGTCGGCGATCATCTGCGCGGCGATGCGCATCAGGTCGCGCATCGAGCCCTCGAGTTCGACCTTGCCCTCGACGTGGTCCTGCGCGACCCGACCAACCTGGCCCGCCGCGATCTTCGCCAGCGGCGACAGTTCGTTGAGCCGCAGCGTGACGCGCGGGTCGGCCGCGCCGACGCGCTGGCCGGCCGGCAGCTGCACCGCCAAGGGCACCTGCAGGGAGGCGAGCTTTCTTTCCAGCAGCGAAGTGACGGGATTCATGGCGCTCCGGCGTGGCAGAAGCGGAACGCCGCCATCCGGGCTCGTGGCCCGGCCCCTCGGGGACGTCCCTGCGGCGAAATGTACAAAAAATCGCCGCTTCGCACGCCGGCGCGGGCTTGACCCCGCT
>DATFAY010000164.1:0-14692 GCA_035254085.1 Piscinibacter sp. | reverse complement strand
GTACCGGTCGCTTGAGATGGGCCCTCGCAACGCCGACATTCCACACCATCGGAGTAATCGCCGTAGACTGCCGCATCCAGGTCTCTGGAAAGGGGCACCACGATGGAAAGCGTTCCCGCGCCCGCGCGCCTTTGGCTTCTCGCCACCTCGCACCTGCTGCCACGGTGTCTCCACGTGGTTGCAGAGGCCGGTGTCGCCGATCATCTTGGCGAGAACCCCGAGTCGGCAGACATGCTTGCGCGCGAGAGCGGATGCGACGCCGCCGCGCTGAACCGCATGCTGCGCCTGCTCTCGACCGCGGGCGTGTTCGAGCGCGTCGGCGATGGCTGGGCTCACACGGAGCTGTCGCGCCTGCTGCGCACCGACCACCCTCATTCCATGCGGGCCTTTGCCCGCATGATCGGCGGTCAAGTGCAATGGGCCGCCGCCGGCAAGCTGCGCCAAGCGCTCTCCAACGGCCAAGCGGCGGTCGAGAACGTCGTGCCCGGAGGGCTGTGGCCATGGTTCGCCGAGCATCCGGACGATGCGAGCGTCTTCGATGCAGCCATGACGGCAAAGTCGACCGGCGAGATTGCGGCCTTGCTTCCGGCCTTCGACTTCGCGCCGTATCGCGTCATCGCCGACGTCGGCGGCGGGCGCGGCCACGTGCTCGCCGCCATCCTCGAGGCGAATGCGGGTGCGAGCGGCATCCTGTTCGACCTGCCACACGTGGTGGCCCACGTGGACGCCTCGCCGCGCATGGAACTGCGCGGCGGGGACTTCTTCCACGACGAGCTGCCGCGCGCAGACGCCTATGTCGTGAGCCAGGTGCTGCACGACTGGCCCGACGAGCAGGCCGTCGACATCCTGCGCGCGGTGCGGCGGGCGGCGCACGCGGGGTCGCATCTGCTCGTCCTGGAGCAGGTCTTGGCCGAATCCCCGGGGCCGCATCCGTCCAAGACACTCGACATCGTGATGCTGACCCTCACCGGCGGCCGCGAGCGGACGCAGGAGGAGTACGCAAGGCTGTTCGGCGCTGCGGGATTCCGGCTGGAGCGCGTCGTGCCGACCGCAGCTCCGGGGTCGGTCCTCGTCGGTATTCCGACATAGCTTCGACCTGTCAAGCCATCAGACCCTCGGGAAATGACTTGATCGACTCGAGGGCCACCGTGGCGCGCCCTGGCGTCGCGCGTCAATTGCGCACAGGCACGATGCTGAAGCTCGCCACGCCTTCTGACGTGGCCATCTCCTCGGCCAGCAGCATCGGCGAGGTCGCTCGCGTGCGCTCCAGTGCCACCACGCAGAAGCGCCACACCGGAAGGCTGTCGCTGAAGGTGATGCACAGGCTGTCCTGCAGCACGCGGTAGCCGCGCGCCTGCGCCTGCTCGGCCAGTTCATCGAAGCGCGGCGGACCGGCTGCCCCGAAGGTGAGACACACCTCGAGCGTCGACCGCCCCGGCAGCTTCGCTTCGAGCTTGTGCAGTAGCGACATGGTCGCCATGCACAGCAGCGCCAGCAGCAGCGCGGCGGCATAGAACCCCACGCCGAGCAGCACGCCGATGGCCGAGGCCGTCCAGATCGAGGCGGCCGTCGTGAGGCCGCTGATGCTGAGACCGTCCTTCATGATGACGCCCGCGCAGAGAAAGCCGATGCCGGTGACCACGCCTTGCACCACCCGCGTCGGGTCGGCCGCGACATGGCCCGCGGTGCCGCCGTACCAGAAGGATGCGTGGCCGACGAACACGGTGAGTGCGGTGGAAGCCATGCACACCAGCCCATAGGTGCGCATGCCGGCGGCTCGGCCGTTGTACGAGCGTTCGTAGCCGACGAGCATGCCCAGCAGCAGCGCGCCCACGAGATTCAGGCCGATGAAGGCGTTGGCGGCCAGGAAGTCGCCGCTCCAGTAGTGGTGAAGATCGCCGAGCATCGTGTTCAGCCGATGACGTGGCCCTCATGGGGCGCCTGGCGGTCGGCGCGCGGGCCGTGCGCCGCCTCCCCGGCGTCTTGCGGCTTCTCACCGCAGGCGCCGGTGTCGATGCCCACCTTGACGAGCGCCGCATGCTGCACCAGGTGATCAAGGAACGCACGGATGCGCGTCGGCACGTAGCGGCGGCTGGCGAAGAGTGCCAGCAGCATGTAGCGCTCGGTGAGCCAGGGCGCGAGCACGCGTCGCAGGCGCCCGGCGCGAATCAGCGGCGCCGCCACCTGCACCGCCTGGCTGCTGATACCCACGCCTTCCAGCGTGCCGCGCAGAACGGCTTCGTGGTCGTTGCAGCTGAGCATCGGAGTCACCGGGGCCTCCTGCACCTGTTGGGGGTCCACCTGGTGAACGAGCTCGAGCGGGCTGCACGGCACACCGGGTTGCGCAAGGCGGATGAAGGCATGCTCCTGCAATTCCTGCGGCGATTGCGGCGTACCGTGCAGCCGCAGGTAGTCGGGCGATGCGCACAGTACGTTCTCGCTGCGCACCACCGGCCGCACCACAGCATTGCCCGGCAGCGGCACCTGGTCGGTCACCAGGGTGATGTCGTGGCCTTCGACGCCGCGCACGGCGAGCATGTCGGATTCCAGTTCGAGCGTCACCTTCGGATGCAACCGGCGGAAGCCCGCGATCGCGGGCGCCACGAGGTGCGTCGCCATGCCCGGCAGCGACAGGATGCGCACGCAGCCTGACATTTCGCGCACATGGTTGTGCACCGCCTCCTCGGCTTCGTCGATGTCCGACAGGATGTGGCGCAGCCGGGCGAGGTAGGCCTCGCCGGCGGCCGTGAGCGCGAGCTGTCGCGTCGAGCGCTGCAGCAGGCGGACGCCGAGGTGGTCTTCGAGGTCACGCACCAGCCGTGTGACGCTGGCGGGCGAAAGCTCCAGTTTGCGGGCGCCGGCGGCGAAGCCGTTCTCGGCAATCACCTTCTCGAACACCCTCATGGATTGCAGCCTGTCCATGGCCATCCCAATGCAATGAAGTGAATCAAGTCGCCGACAGCAGGCAGACGACGCCGTCGATGAACGATAGGTCGTCTTGCAACAGGTGCTCGTGCGCGACGAAGCGCCGCGCTACGTCGCCGGTCACCAGCGCCAGCACCATTTGCGCCAACGAGTCCGAGCTCACGTCGGACCTCACCACGCCGCGGGCAGCTTGCGTCGCCAGGACTGCGGCAACCCTCTGCGCGAGGACGTCGGTCTGCTCTGCGGGCGTCCAGGCCGCGGGCGCCAACCGCACCTGCAGGCGCAGTGGCCAGCATTCCCACACGTGGGCACGCAGCCGCTGCAGCAGCCAGGGCAGGTCCCCCTCGGCGTTCTCGCAGCCGGCGGCGTCCGGCGCTTGCGACGGCCCGGCCATCGCATGGTCGAACAGCGCCCGCTTGGTGCCGAAACGCAGGGCGATCGCGCCCCAACTGAGGCCGACCGCCGCGGCGATCTGCCGCGTGTGCGCTGCGTAGCCGCGGTCCACAAAGACCGGGCGCGCCCGCGCCACGATCTCGTCGTCGCTCAAGGTCGGAGCGCGGGACATGGCGATCAGGCTCAGGCTGCCAGCGCCGCATGCACGGGCACCGGGTCGTTGCCGCCGGCCGGCTCGCGCCGCACCTTGAACCACGCCGCATACAGCGCCGGCACGAAGAGGATCGTGAGCGCGGTGGCGACGGTCAGGCCGCCCATGATCGCGATCGCCATCGGACCCCAGAACACGCTGCGGGTCAGCGGCACCATCGCGAGCACGGTGGCCAGCGCCGTGAGCAGCACCGGTCGGGTCCGCATGATGGCCGCGTCGAGCACGGCGTTCCATGGGTCCCGACCGTTCGCGATCTCGATCTGGATTTGGTCGATCAGGATCACCGCGTTGCGCATGATCATGCCGCCCAGTGCGATGATGCCCAGGATCGCGACGAAGCCCAGCGGCGCACGGAACACCAGCAGCGCCGGCACCACACCGATCAGGCCCAGCGGTGCCGTCAGCATCACCATCCCCATGCGGGAGAAGTCCTGCAGCTGCAGCATCAGCAGCGTCAGGATGCTGACCAGCATCAGCGGCGCCACCGCCATCAACGCCTGGTTGGCCTTGTCGCTCTCTTCCATCGCGCCGCCGACGTCGATGCGGTAGCCCGAGGGCAGGCGGGCCTGGACGTCCTTCAGCTGCGGCTGGATCTCCTTGGTGACCGACACGCCCTGTTCGCCGTCCTTCACGTCGGCGCGCACGGTGATCGCCATGTCGCGGTTGCGGCGCCACAGCACCGGCTCCTCGAGCTGGAAGCTCACCTTGGCGACCTGCGACAACGGCACCACCGTGCCCTGGCGGGTGTAGAGGTTGATGCCCTTGACCGTGTCGAGGTTCATGCGCTCCTCCGGCACAGCGCGGGCGACGATGTCGATCAGGTCTTCATGGTCGCGCAGCTGCGACAGCGTCGCACCGTTCATCACGGCCTGCGTCACCAGCGACACGTCGGCCGGCGCGAGGCCCAGAGCGCGCGCCTTGTCCTGGTCGAGTTCGACCTTGAGCGTGCGCACGGGGTCGTTCCAGTCGAGCTGCGTGTCGCGCACCTTGGGGCTCGACGCCACGACCTGCTCCACTTCACGCGCGATCTTGCGCACCACCTGCCTGTCCGGACCGACGACGCGGAACTGCACCGGGTAGCCCACCGGCGGCCCCATCTCCAGGCGCGTGACGCGCAGCCAGACCTGCGGGAACTGCTGTTCGCCGGCCGCCATCAGGCGGGAGCGCACGCGCTCGCGGGCCTGCAAGTCCTTGGTCATCACGACGAACTGCGCATAACCGGGGTTCGGCAGCTCGGGGTTCAGCGCCAGGTAGAACCGCGGTGCACCGGCCCCGGTGTAGACGGTGAAGAACTTGACATCCTGGTCCTTGGCGAGCAGGCTTTCGACGCGCTTCACCTGCTCGGTGGTGGCAGCGAACGACGAGCCTTCCTTCATGCGCAGGTCGATCACGATTTCGGGGCGCGAGCTGTTGGGGAAGAACTGCTGCGGCACCGCCTTGATGCCGACCAGCGCCACCACCAGCGCGGCGGCCGTGGTGCCGATCACCATCCAGCGCTTGTCGATCGCGAGGTCGATCAGCCCGCGCAGCCGGCGATAGAACGGCGTGTCGTGCGACTCACCGTGGCCATGCTGGCCGAAATCGGTCGGCAGCATCTTCACCGCCAGGTACGGCGTGAACAGGCCCGAGCAGATCCACGAGAACACCACCGCGGCGCCGACGATCCAGAAGATGCCGCCCGCGTATTCGCCGGTGGTCGACCTCGAGAAGCCGATCGGCATGAACCCGGCCGCGGTGATGAGCGCGCCGGTCAGGCGCGGCATCGCGGTGGCCGAGTACGAGAAGGCCGCGGCCTTCTCCTTGTCCCAGCCGTGCTCCATCTTCGCCACCATCATCTCGATCGCGATGATGGCGTCATCCACCAGCAGGCCGAGCGCGATGATCAGCGAGCCGAGCGAGATGCGCTCGAGGTTCCAGCCCATCGCCAGCATCACCACGGCCACGCCGCCAAGCACCAGCGGCACCGAGGTGGCGACCACCAGGCCCGCGCGCCAGCCGAGGCTGGCCAGGCTCACCGCGATCACGATGACCAGCGCCTCCATCAGCGAACGCTCGAAGTCCCAGATCGCGTCCTTCACGGTGGTGGGCTGGTCGGCCACCTGCTCCAGCTCGATGCCGTGCGGCAGTACCGACTGGATCTTTGCTACCGCGGTGTTCATCGCCTTGCCGAGCTCGACGATGTTGCCGTCGCTGGTCATCGAGATGCCCAGCATCAGCACCGGCTGGCCGTTGTGGCGCACGGTGTAGGTGGGCGGGTCTTCGTAGCCCCGCTTCACCGTGGCGATGTCGCCCAGCTTGATGGTGCGGCCGCCGGCCGTGACCGGCACGTTGCGGATGTCGTCGTCGCTCGCGAACTGACCGGTCACGCGCACCATCACGCGGTCGCCGCGCGTGTCGATCTGGCCCGCGGGCAGCATCGCGTTCTGGCTCTTCAGGCTCTCGGCGATCGCCAGCGGCGTGATGCCCAGCTCGGCCAGCCGCTCCTGCGAGAACTCGACGTACACGCGCTTGGCCTGCTGGCCGATCACGTCCACCTTCTTGACCATCGGCACCTTGAGCATGCTGCGCTTGATACTCTCGGCCGCGTCGGACAGGTCGGCATGGCTGATGCCGTCGACCTTCACCGCGTACATCAGGCCGTACACGTCGCCGTACTCGTCGTTGACGATCGGGCCGATCACGCCTTCGGGCATCTCCAGCTTGAGGTCGTTGAGCTTCTTGCGCGCCTGGTACCAGGCCTCGCGCTGGTCGGCCCTGGAGGTGCCGCCCTTGACGGTGAGGGTCATGCCGCCGTAGCCCTGGCGCGCGAAGGTGACCACCTTCTCGAAGTGGTCGATCTGCTCGAACTTCTTCTCCATGCGATTCAGCACCTCGTCCTGCATCTGCTGCGAGGTGGCACCCGGCCAGATCACCATCGCGGTCATCGAAGGCACGGAGAAGTTGGGGTCTTCCAGCTGGCCCAGCTTCTTGAAGCTGAACACGCCTGCGATCGCGACCACGAGCAGCAGGAACAGGATGATGGCGCGGTGCTTCAGCGCCCAGTCGGTGAGGTTGAAGCTGTTCATCGTGCGGCCTGCTTCGTGGTGTCGGGTTGCATGCTGTTGGCCTCAGGCGTGCCGGCATCGGCCAACGCCGCGCCGGGCAGCGCCACCTTCAGGCCGGGCGCCATCTTCTGCACGCCGGCGGTGACCACCTGGAGGCCGGCAGCCGGGCCGGAGACCAGCACTTCGTCGTTGCGGTAGCCGATCAGCTTCACGCGCTCTAGCTCGACGGTGCCCACCGACCCGTTGCCGGACTGCTTGACTACCCACAGCGCGGGCTGGCCGCCGGATTGCGTGATCGCACTGGCCGGCAGCGACGCCACCGGCGTGTCGGTCATCACGCGGTTCGCCATCAGCGTGGCCGTGGCGCCCAGCGGCAGCGTCCGCGGCGTCACCGGCTTCAGCCGGGCGCGATAGGTGCGCGTTTGCGGCGCGGCCTGCGGCGACAGCTCACGCAGCGCCACTTCGAAGATCTCGTCGGGGGCGCTCACCAGTGAGGCCTTGAACTTGGCCTTCTTCAGCGTGGCGAGCTGGTCCTCGGGCACGTCGACCACGATCTCCGGCGTGCCGGGGTCTGCGATGGCGACCACCGGTTGGCCTTCGGCCACCACCTGGCCCACCTCGAAGCGCACGGCCGTGACCACGCCGCTGCGCGAGGCGCGCAGAACCGTGTACTTCAGCCGATTGCGCGCCAGCTCCAGCTGACGAGCCTGCGCTTCTTCAGCGGCCTGCGCGGTCTGCGCGCCGCTGTGGGCATGCTCGTCGTCGGCCACGCTGACGGAACCATCGGACTTCAACGAACCCAGGCGCTTGCGGTCCGACTCGGCTTGGCGCGCCTGCGCGACGGCGGCCGTCCATTGCTGGCGGGCGGCGTCTTCGGCGAGGCGGTAGTCGGCGCCGTCCAGCACGGCGAGCACGTCGCCCTCGTGCACGAACTGGCCGACGTCCACCTTGCGCTGTACGACCTTGCCGCCCACGCGGAAGGCCTGGTCGACTTCGTAGCGCGACTGCACGGTGGCGGCGTAGCGGTTGGCTTCGCGGGCGGCGTCATAACGGATTTCGGCGGTGCGCACCGGACGCGGCGCCTCGATGGGCGGCTTGTCCGGGCTGCAGGCGCAGAGCATGGCGGCGATCGGCAGTGCGACGGCCACGGCAAGGGAGTTGTTCAAGGCGGGTCCTCGTGTAGGCGGAAGGTTGTTCATGAACGCGAACGGCTCGGCGCACCGGCCAGGGCCGGTTGCGCGGCGTGCGGCGGTGTCTTGGCTGCGGGCTGCGGCGCCGGCTCGACCACCTGCCAGCCGCCGCCCAGCGCCTTGTAGAGCTGCACGCTGTCCAGCAGCAGGCGGGTGCTGCTGTCGTTGGCGGCCAGGCGCACGGCAAGCCGCGCGCGCTGTGCATCGAGCAACGGCAACAGGCTGATCTGTCCGCGGTCGTAGAGTGACTGCGCGCGGCTCAACGCAGCGTCGGCCGAGGTGGCCGCCGCCTGCAGCGACTGCGAACGCTGCCGCTCCGACGAGAGCGAGACCAGCGCGTTCTCGACGTCTTCGAGCGCGCGCACCATGCCATCCTCGGCGCGCAGCAGCGCCTCGCGCTGGCCGCTCTCGGCAATCTCGTTGATCGAGCGCGTGCGGCCGGCGTTGAAGATCGGCATGGCCAGCAGGCCGGCAACGTTGGTGTAGCGCGCCGACCCGAGGCCGATGCCGTTGAGCTCCACGTTCTGGCGCCCGAACGAGGCGTCGAGGAAGAGGCGCGGAAACCACTCCGCCGCGGCCTGCTGGCGGCGCGCATTGGCCGCGTCGAGCTGGGCCATCAGGGCCAGCACGTCGGGGCGGCGTTGCAGCAGCGCGGCGGGCTGACCGGGCTGGATGTCCGGCACCACCACGTCGCCGCGCCAGGCCTCGATGCTCGATGCGTGGAAGGCCTGGTCGCCGATCAGCACCGCGATGCGGTGCCGCGACACGGCGGCCACCGTCTCCAGCGGCGGGATCTGCGCACGGGCCGACTCGGCATCGGTGTGCGCGCGCTCCACGTCGAACGGCGTGGCGAGGCCGGCCCTGAAGCGGGCCTGCACCAAGCGCAGGGTTTCGTCATGCGCCGCCGAGATCGCGCGCAGCGTGTCGAGCTGGCGCTCGGCGCCCACCAGCGTGAAGTAGTGGATCGCGACGTCGGTGATCACCAGCAGCCGCACGCCGCGCACGCCGTGCTCGGCGGCCAGCGCATCGGCCGAGGCCGCGGCAGCGCCGGCGCGCAGCCGCCCGCTGAAGTCGATCTCCCACGACACGTCGAGGCCGGCGCTGCCGTTCTTGGTGTCGGGGATCAGCTGCTTCACCCCATCGCCGTAGCCGCTGCTGCGGTCGCCGGCCGCGCCGACGGCGCTCACGCTCGGCGCGAGGAACGAGCGGCTCACCGTCATGCCGGAGCGCGCGGCGCGCAGGCGCTCGGCGGCGATCCTCACGTTGCGGTTCTCCTGCGCGGCCCTGTTCACCAGGTTGCTCAGCACCGGGTCGTGGAAGCTTTCCCACCAGGCGACTTCGGGTTGGACCTGCGAGGCGTTGCCGGCAGCGAACGTCGCCGGCACCTCGACCGCTGGCTTGACCACCGGCGTGGAGCAGCCGGTGAAGACCAGCGTGATCGACGCGGCCACCGCGGCCGCGGCGACCGCACCGGTCCAGCGGTCGGCATGAGGGCAGGCGGTCCGTCCGACAAGGCGGACCGGCGGGGGGAACGATTTGAGAAGTGGCATCGTGTGGAGCGCGTGTGGATTCGAGGTGTCGTCAGCGTAGAAGCCGGCGGCGGCGAAGTCGTCAGCGTTGGGTCGTCGTTCGGTCGCCATGTCGAGCGCGATCATTCATGGATGCGAGGCTCGCCGTCGGCGCCGGGCGATCCGAGCTCTGCAGCGATCGAGGCGAGCAGTTCTTCGCCCGACGAGAACTCGAGCTGCCGGCCGGTGACCAGGTTTTCCAGGCGGCCCGTGAGGGCGTCGGCGGTGGCGTCGCCACGCAGCTTCACGACGAAAGCGCGGCGATTCGGATACTTGGATTCGGAGTTGAGGACCATCGCAGGACAAAGGATCGATTGAGACCGGTCTGCAGCGTAGGGCGCGCCGCTGCGGGAGTCGTCAGCGAGTGGTCGCCGTTCGGTCGATGTCGCGGCCCGACCTCGCCGCGCGCAAGGGCGACGGAACGGCGACCGGTCGCTGACGACGCGTGAAGGTGCCTTCCCTAGCATCGAGGGACCATGAATCCCAAGCTCACCCCCGGCCGGGTCCTGGCCGCCGTGGTCGTTGCGATGACCAGCTGGATCGTCCACGGCTTCGTCGAGGCGGTGCTGTCCGCCTGCGTGATCGCGATCGCAACCTGGCCCCTGTATGCGGCCTTCCGAGTGCGGCTTCCGCGTCCGCTGGCCAGGCGCGGCGGCGCGGCGCTCTTCACGGCGGCGATCACCGCGTTTCTGCTGGCGCCGATGGTCTTCGCCTGCGGTGCGCTGCTGGGCGAGGCGCGCACGCTGCTGCAGGCCGAACAACCGGAGGCCCTGCAAGCGCTGACGCGCCACGCCGATGCCAGCGCCGTGCTGGGCTGGGCGCAATCGCTTGGGCAGTTCACTCTCCGGCACGCGCTGACCGTGGCGTTCACCATCCTGCTGCTGGCGTTCTTCTATCAGCACGGCGGCAATCTGGCGTGCGAGCTAAGGTCCGCGCTGCGCCGGTCGATCGGCGGCGCTGCCGACCGCTATGTCGCCGTCGGCACGCGCGCAGTGCGCGCTTCTGTGAACGGCATGCTGGCCGTCGGGCTGTTCGACAGCCTCGCGACGGCAGCCGCTTACGCGGCGACCGGCGCGCCGCGTCCGTTGACCTGGGCTGCCATCACCGGCGCGCTGGCGGCGATGCCCTTCCTTGGCTATGCAGCGGTGGCAGCGCTGGCGCTGCAGTTGGCTTGGCAGGGCCTGCCGACGACGGCGCTTCTGGTGCTGCTACTCGGCGCCACCGTGCTCCTCGCCGGCGATAAGCTGGTGCGGCCGATCGTAGTGCGCGGCGGAGTGCAGCTGCCGTTCGTGTGGGTGCTGATGGGCTGCATCGGCGGCTTCGGCGCGCTCGGCCTTGCGGGGCTGGTGGTCGGCCCTGTGGTGCTGAGCCTCGCCCGCGAGATATGGGAAGAGCGCCGGCGCGGCGCGGCAGGCTGATCGTGCACCACTCGCAGTTTCAGGCTCTCGCGCCCAGCAGTGCGCGGGCCTGCTGCACGGCTTCGGTGCTGGCCGCCTCGGGCAAGCGATCGACCAGGCTTGCGAGCGCCTGCCAATCGTCTGCACCAGCGTCGTCGTGTGCGCACAACTCCACTCGCGCAAGCAGCTCCAGCCACGGCGCCTGCTGCTCGCAGGCCACGTTCACGGAACGCCGCAGCGCCGCGGCATCGGCTTTACGCTCGCCTTGCGCCCGCGCGATGGCCGCCTGCGACAGCAACAGCTGCGGCAGGTACACGCCCTCGTCGAGCTGATCGGCGATTTGCAGTGCCTTTTGCAGCTGCACTTTCGCGCCTTCGACGTCGCTATCGAGCAGCAATGCCTCGGCCGCATAGCCGAGCACCTCGCTGGCGCCGGCCCACATGCCCAGCTGCAGGCTCTCTTCGCAGGCTTGGCGTATGAGGTGGAAGCCTTCACGCGGCCGGCCCTTGCGCGCTTCAGCCCAGCCGCGGAACCAGCGGCTGGCGGTATGGCCGTGGGCGAGCGAGAACTCGTCGACCAGCGCCTGCATCTCGTCGGCCAGAGCCGCCAGGCGGTCGGCACTGCCGAGGCGTACCTCGACCAGCGCCTCGTGCCAGGCGGCCACGAGCCGCGTCATCGGCTGGCGCAGCGCATGCGCACGGGCATGGGCGCGCTCCACCAGCGCTCGCGCTCGCTGCACCAGCCCGCTGCGCACGAGGTCCACGGCCAGCATCCCGAGCAGCGCGACCTGCGGGTCGGCGGCGAACACCTCGGTCGCAGCGTTGTCCAGCGTCTCGGCAATGGCGAGCCCGCGCTCGGCCCATGAACGCGCAGCCTGCGTCTGCCCTTGCAGGTGGTGGGCTTCGCCGTGCAGGAAGCAGGCAACGAGCATCAGCTCGCGATCGTCCGATTCCGCCGACAGCACCTCTGCGCGCTTGGCCACCACCAGTGCGTCGACGTATTCGCCGCGCAGGCTGCAGCAATACCCCAGACCGTGCAGCAGCCGGCGGCGCATGGGATGGTTCGGTGCGGCGGCCAGCAGGGTATACGCCCGCTCGAAGGCAACCTTCGCCTGCGGACCCACGCCGTGGGACTGGAATGCCGCGACACCCAG
Source organism: Piscinibacter sp. (assembly GCA_035254085.1). Lineage (GTDB taxonomy): Bacteria > Pseudomonadota > Gammaproteobacteria > Burkholderiales > Burkholderiaceae_C > Albitalea. The sequence goes on along the minus strand of DATFAY010000164.1, from coordinate 2,811 downwards.
CAGCGTCGCAAGCGCGAGCTCCAGCGCATCGCGCTCGTCATCCGCCTGCACCTGCGGCACGAGAGCAAGCCCGCGCTGGGCCATGGCGATGCTCGCCGCGGGACTGAAGTTGAGCAGCGCGGCGTCGGCCGCCTCGGCAAAATGGCGCAGCGCCGCCATCGGCTGCCGCCCGCGGTCGAAGTGCATCGCGAGCTCGGACGCCGCGACCGCTACGCCGGCCGCGCGCTCCCGCTCCAGAGCAGCCCCCACGGCGCGGTGCAACTGCGCCCTCGCAGGAGACGGCGTCCGGTCGTAAAGCACCTGCCGCAGCAGCGCATGCCGGAAGGCATAGGCCGGATGAACCTCGCCGCTTTCGTCGCCGCTGCGCGGGGCGCTGAGCCACACATGCTGCCGCACCAGCTCGTCGCAGGCCACCGCGACCGAGGTGATGTCCTGCTGGAGTGCGTGGGCGATCGTTTCCGCGCGGAAGTCCGCGCCGCACACGGCGGCCGCGGCCAGCAAGTTTCGCTGCTCGGCGCCGAGCTTGGCGATCTGGTGGTCGATGATGGCCACGAGGTTCTCGGGTACCACCACCGCAGCGAGGCGAGTCGACGCGTCGGCGTGTTGCTCGCTACGGTCCACCACCTCGGCGACAACGGACGACACGAACAGCGGCACGCCGTCGGTGCGGGCATGCAGCGCGCGCACGAACGCCTCGTCGCGCGCGAGCGAGGGGGAATGCAGCCCGACGAAGGCGGCCACCTCGGTCTCGGAGAACGGGTCGAGCACGATCTCCTCGCACAAGCGGTGCAGCCGCAGCTCGCGCCGCAAGGGATTGAGCGGATGGTCCAGCGCGACGACCTCGGCCAGACGGAAGGTCGCCAGCCACATCAGGCCCGCGCGGCCGCGTCGTCGTGCGACGTGGTCGATCAGCTGGACGGTGGCACGGTCGGCCCAGTGCAGGTCTTCGGTCACCAGCAGAAGCGGCCGCTGCCCGGTGTAGCGGTCGAGCAGCTCGCCCATCTCGCGCAGCATGCGGTCGGGGCCGACGCCCGCGAGCTCGCGCCGCAATTCGCCGCGCTCTTCGGCCGTGCTCAGCCAGGGCAGCTGCAGCATCCAGGTAGGCGCCACCGTGCGCAGCACTGGGGGCAACGCCGGGTCCTTGCGGCACAGTTCGGCCAGCGCCTCCAGCACAGGCAGGTAGGACTCGCCGTTGCCGTAATGCTCCACGCACTGCCCGCGCACGAAGACGACGTTGCCCAGGCTCGCGGCGAAGTGCTCGATGAGGGTGGTCTTGCCGATGCCCGGCTCGCCGGCCACCCATACCACCGCACGCTGCCCGCCGCAGGCGCGTTGCCACGCGCGGCGCAGACGTGTCATGGCGTCCGCGCGGCCGATGAAGGCTTCGGCTTCCGCGTCGGCGATGGTCACGGCGCTCGCCGACGGCGCCGCTGTTTCCGGCGCTACATGCGCCTGCGGTACCGCCCGCGGCGCGGCGATGAAGCGGTAGCCTCGCCGTGGCACGGTCTCGATGATGCGCGGCTCGCGAGGGGTGTCGCCCAGCGCCATGCGCAGATCGCTGACCGCAGTCTTCAGCACCGACTCGCTGACGAACTGATGGCCCCACACGGCGTCGAGCAACGCCCCCTTGGTCAGCAGTGCGCCGGGTTGGCGGGCCAGCGCACAAAGCACGCTGAACGGCGTGGGCGCGACGGCGACCGCCTTCCCGTCGCGCAGCAGCAAGGCATTCGCTTCGTCGAGTTCAAACTGGTCGAAGCGAATGCGGATGGGATCAGTGTGGGTGAGCGGGCGTGGCACGCGATGCGTCGTGCGTTCGGGACGCCGCGATTATCGCCGCGCTGCCTGACCGGGCATGAAGGCTTGATGCGATCCGCGGCACTGCGCGGCGTGGGACCTGACCGGTGTCTCGATTAACCGAGCGCTCCATCGCAACAATCGTCGAACGCAGGGTTGAGACAAGCATCGTGCGTCTGATGGAGATGTCTGTCGTATGCAACACGGCTCGACGGTTCGCCGACAAGCGGGTTTCGCCAGCGGCAGGTTATGGCCGCCAGTGCGAAGCCATGCAGGGTCCCGAGAGCCGGCTTACGGCGACTGCGGTCAGGTGCGCCGTGTTTGGTGTCCGCAGGAAGGTCGCCCGGCGCGACATCCCGAGGCCACTTGCCTGCCGGCTGCCGCGTTTGGCCAGACGCCCGCCGTGACGAGTGGCGGATCCCGGCGGCACCGCCCTCGCCGCTCAAGCCTTCACTTCGACCACCGGTTCGAAACCGCCGAAGATCATGCGTTTGCCGTCGAAGGGCGTGGGCGGGTTGCCCGGTGTGGACGGGTCCATGCGCGGGTCGTCCATGATCTGCTTCATGGCGGCGTCGCGCGTCGCCTTGTCCGGCCATTCGATCCACGAAAAGGCCACTGTCTCTTCCGCCGTGGCCTGGACTGCGCGGCGGAAATCGGTGAGCTTGCCGACGGGGACGTCGTCGCCCCAACCCTCGATCACACGGATCGCCCCCAGCTCGATGAATATCGGGTCGAGCTGGCGCGCGTGCTCAACGACCGCGTCGCCCCAAGAAAAGCCGCAGTCCGACCACAATTCACGACGGAACTTACACCGCCAGCGAGTAGGTCGCATGGAGCGATGGAGCCTCGTCTGAGCTCGCGTACTTTGCCTGGTCATGGTTGCGGCGTTGATGCTCAGAGCTTGCGTACCTCGATGCGGTGCTTCAACAGCGCGTAGCCGAGTTGACGCGGCGTCACGCGCAGCAGCCGCGCCGCCTTGGCCTGCACCCAGCCGCAATGCTCCATTGCCCAGATCAG
>DATFAY010000163.1:0-7011 GCA_035254085.1 Piscinibacter sp. | reverse complement strand
AATGAACCACCTTCGTGAGGTGGTTCTCCTTCACGCCGAAGGCGGCGGCGATCTCGGCGATCGTGGCGCGCCGCCCCGGCTCGGCTGCAAGGTAGATGAGCACCCGCAGGCTGTAGTCGGTGAAGCCCGTGAGTTTCATGGTGGATGCAGCCCGGGTTGCCGCCGGCTCCCCGTCAACGTGCGGCCGAAGGCACCGCCGACGCAGCGGCGCGGGCCGCGCTGCCGCGGCGCAGCAGCTGGATCGCGTAGATCGCCAGGAACACGCCACCCGCGGCGAACACGATGTCGCCCGGCACGCGCAGCCACACCAGCGTCTCCATCACCTTGCCGTGGACGATTTCGGGCGAGCGGGCGTACCACAGGCCCTTCTCGACGCTGGCCCAGGCCTGGTAGATGCCGGCCGGCAGCAGCGACATGAAGACCATCATGGCCAGGCCGATGTTCAGGCTCCAGAAGGCGGGCTTGAGCCAGCGGTCGACGTGCAGGCCGCGCGCATACAGGCCGCGCAGGCAGAACAGCATCAGGCCGATGCCCAGCATGCCGTACACGCCGAACAGCGCTGCGTGGCCGTGGGCCGCCGTCATGTTGAGGCCCTGCACGTAGTACAGCGAAGCCGGCGGGTTGATCGCAAAGCCCAGCAGGCCGGCGCCGACGGTGTTCCAGAAGCCCACCGCGACGAACGACAGGATGACCCATTTGTACGCACCCAGCCACGGCAGCGAGCCGGCCTTGCGATAGGTCTGCAGCGCTTCCAGGCCGATCAGCGTGAGCGGCACCACTTCGAGCGCGGAGAACACCGCCCCGACGGCGATCACCGAGGTCGGCGTGCCGGTGAAGTACAGGTGGTGCAGCGTGCCCAGGATGCCGCCGAAGAGGAACACGATGGTCTCGGCGACGATGGCGCGGTTGGCGCTCTCGGAGCGGACCAGGCCCAGCTTGGTGAAGATCAGCGCGACGACGGCGGTGGCGAACACTTCGAAGAAGCCTTCGACCCAAAGGTGCACCAGCCACCAGCGCCAGTACTCGATCATCGAGTAGTGGGTGTGCTGGTCCCAGGTGAGCGAGGTGGCGTAGAAGCCGCCGATGCAGGTCGCCGAGAGGAACACCATGGCGATCAGGCCGCGGGTTTCGGACGGCTTCTTCAGCGCGGGCCACAGGGCGCGACCCAGCAGGAAGACCCAGAACAGCAGGCCGACGAACAGCAGGTACTGCCAGAAGCGGCCCATGCTCGTGAACTCGAGTCCCTGGTTGCCCAGCCAGAAGCTGAAGTCGACGCCGCGGTGCTGCAACGTGCCCAGCCAGCCGGTGGCCGTGGAGCCCACGACGATCGCGATCAGCGCCCAGAACAGCACGTCCACGCCCAGCTTCTGCAGCTTGGGCTCGCGTCCCGCCAGCAGCGGCGCGATGTACAAGCCCGTGGCCAGCCACGCAGTGGCGATCCAGAAGATGCCGATCTGCGTGTGGATGGTGCGGCTGATGGTGTAGGGCAGCACTTCGGCCAGCGGGATGCCGAAGAACGACTGGCCCTCGACCGCGTAGTGCGCGGTGATGGCGCCCATGCCGATCTGCAGCAGCATCAGGCCGATGACCGCGAAGAAGTACTTGCGCGTGGCCTTCATCGAAGGCGTGGCGACGGCGCCGATCAGCGGATCGGCCTTGGGCGGATGTGCCTCTTCCTCATGCCGCTGCGCGCCGTGGAACCACAGCATCGCGGCGATGCAGGCCAGCAAAAGGATGACGCTCACCATCGACCACATGGCCGCGGAGCCGGTCATGGTGTTGCCCACCAGCGGCTCGTGCGGCCAGTTGCTGGTGTAGGACAGGTCCTTTTCGCCCGGACGGTCGGTGGCCGCGGCCCACGACGTCCAGAAGAAGAACGCGCCCAACGCCTGGCGGTCGGCCTTGGCGGGCAGCGCGTCCTCGGTCATGGCGTATTGGTCGCGCAGCTTCGCGAGCGTCGGGTCGGTGCCGAACAGGCCCTCGATGTGGCTGGCGACCTGCTTGACGGCCTGCGCGCGCTCGTTGGACAGCTTGATGACGCCGCTCGTCTCGTCGTAGGTGTTGCGGCGCATCTCGTCCTTGAGCGAGGCCGCGACGGCGCCGCGATCAGCGGCCGTCAGCGCTGCTTCGGACTTGTGCAGCTCCTTGGTCCGGATGTCCTGCAGGGCGAGCGCTTCGCGGTGCAGCCAGTCGGCAGACCAGTCGGGCGCGACGTAGGCGCCATGGCCCCAGACGGTGCCCAGCTGCTGCCCGCCGGCCGAGAGCCATGCTTGCTGCCCGCGCTGGATCTGCTCGCCGGTGAAGAGGGTTTCGCCGTCGGCGCTGACGACCGCGGCAGGGATGGGCGGTGCGCTCAGGTAGATCTGGTAGCCCAGATAGCCGAGCGCGCCGAACGACAGCACGAAGACGAGGCCGAGCCATCGCCACAGCCTGTTGTTGGTGTTCATGGTGAGATCGAAGGGTGTGAAGTGGAAGGAGGAAACCGGGTCGAGGGCACGCGCTCAGCTGCAACCGCAGCCACAGCCGCCGCTCTTGGCCGCCGGCTGGGCGGCCAGCTTGGTGATGGCCACGCGCCAGGTGTCGGGACCCTGCTCGAGGTAGTCCCAGCCGAACTGTCCGGGCATCTCCGCCTGGAATTGGTAGAAGAGCGGCTTCGGATCGTGGTCGTTGACCAGTTCCATCGCGTGGCCGGCGGCCAGCTTCGCAAACGTCGAGAAGATCAGCGGATGACGCTCGCGCGGCACGATGGCGCGCACGTCAACGATCGGAAAGGCGGGGTTCATCGGGACTGCTCCGGCTGAGTTGAAGGTGCATTTCGAATGCACCTATTCTCAGGATCGGGTTATCCCGTAGCCTTGACTCAGGTCAAGAATTCGAAGCCGCGAGCGGCGCCGCCGCGGCAGCGGGCAGGAAGGCGTCGGAGAAGCACGCGCCTTCGCCCAGGCCCTGGGCCATGAAGGCGGGCACGGCCGCCTCCACCATCTTGAGCGAGCCGCACACATAGACCTCGTAGCCGGTGAGGTCGCCGAAGTCCGCCAGCATCGCCTCGTGCACGAGGCCGGTGCGGCCGGTCCAGCCGTCCTCGGGCTGCGGGTGCGACAGCACCGGCACGACCTGGAAGTTGGGATGCTCGCGCTGCCAGCGTTCGGCCAGTTCGAGCAGGTACAGGTCGGCGCGCCGGCGCACGCCCCAGTACAGGCGCATCGGGCGCTGCACGCCGCGGTGGAATGCGTCTTCGACGATGCTCTTGATCGGGGCAAAGCCGGTCGCGCCGGCGACGAAGAGGATCGGGCGCTGGCTGTCGCGCAGGGTGAAGTCGCCCAGCGGACCTTCGAAGCGAAGCGGGTCGCCCACCTTCATCGACTCGAACACCTGGCCCGTGAAGCGCCCGCCGGGGATGCGCCGCACGTGCAGCTCGATGCAGCCGTCGTCGTGCGGCGGGTTGGCGAAGGAAAAGGCGCGGCGCTGGCCGTCCTCGAGGATGACCTGGATGTACTGGCCCGCGCGAAAGCCCAGCTTCTCGCCGCGAGGCAGCGCGACCTGCACGCGCATGACGTCCTCGGCCAGCCGCTCCATCGCGATCACCTGGCCCATGTGCTCGCGCGGCGGCGCGATCGGCGCGCCCGCGAAATCGTCGACCTCGATCACCACGTCGCCCACCGGCATGGCGCAGCACATCAGCGCCTTGCCCTGCGCCTTGAGGGCGTCGGGCAGTGCGCTCGCCTGGTAGGGGCGGTGAATCACCTCGCCTTGCTCGACGCTGCACAGGCACACGCCGCAGCCGCCGTTGCGGCATTCGAAGGGCAGCGCCAGGCCCTCGCGCAGGCCGGCCTCGAGGATGGTCTCGCCTTCGCGCAGCGCGAACTGCGCGCGCGCGTCGCCGGCGCCGTGCACCAGCACGTGGCGTTCGCGGCGGGGACGCCGATGCAGCGCCGGCGGCCACCACGGCAATGCCGCCAGCACGCCCGTGCCCACGCCGACCAGCGCCCACACCTGGCCCAGCGGCCAGGCGATCAGCAGCGGGAAGAGCGCGAGGTAGAACCAGTCCATCTGCAGGCTGGCGACGGCGCTGCCCAGGTCGGCCGCGCCACCCTGGCTCAGCGCCGGACGCACGAGCGAGAGCACGAGCAAGGTGGCGAGCAGGCTCGCGACGATCGGCCGCGGCGGCGTCGTGCGCGCCTTGGGCACGCGCTGCACATGCACCCACATCAGCAGCAGCACCACGAGGGGCAGGCCGATGTGCATGAACGACAGCAACGAGAAGAAGCGGTCGCTGACGCTGGACGGATGCACGAAGTTGCGCATCAGCGTTCCGCCGAAGCTCGGCAGCCAGTCCAGCCATTCGAAGCAGGCGACGATCACGAACTGCGCCATGCGGTCCCAGGGCAGCATGTAGCCGTTGATGCCCGACACGTAGACCAGCCAGATCAGGGCCACGCCGGTGATCCACGAGAACCAGCGAAAGCCGTGGAAATGGTCGAACGCGAAATGCCGCAGCATGTGCAGCAGCATGGTCAGCACCATCGCGTCCGACGCATAGCGATGCACGCTGCGCAGGATGCCGCCGGCCCACCATTGCGCGTGGGTGAGCGCCTCGACCGACGAGTAGGCCTCCGCCACGCCCGTCTTGAAGAAGGCGTACAGGTACAGCCCGCTCGCGCCGACGATCCAGAACAGGAAGAAGCTGATCGCGCCCAGGTGGTACAGCGGGTTCAGGCGGTCGCCGAAGGCCGCGTTGAACAGCGCCTCCAGGCGCATGAACATCCACTGCAGGAGCGACTGCAGCTTCTTCATCGCGCGACGGCCGCCATGGCCCGGGTGGCGCCGCGCGGGCCGCGCATGGCGCGCAGCACGACCACGACGAAGAGCAGGCCGCCAACGATGGCGATCAGCCCGCCCAGGCCCATCAGGCCCATGCCGGCCACCTCGGCGGTGCTGCGCAGCACCTGCTCGGCGCCGGCCACCTTGCGTTGCACGCCGTAGCCGCCCGACCACACCAGGCCGATGATGTGCATGAGCTGGCCCGCGGCGTACAGCCACGGCTGCCAGGTCGCGAGCCGCCCCTCGGCGGCGCGGTAGCCCAGCGCAGGCAGCAGCTTGTAGACCAACCCCATGAGCGCCAGCGTCACGCCGACGATGCAGCCGTGATAGTGCGCCGGGATGCGCACGTTGCTGCCCGCGATGAAGATGCCGATGACGCCGCCGGCCGCGAACAGCCCCACCGACGAGAGCAGCGCCGCGCGCAGCGGTCGCGTGGCCGCGGTGGCAGGCGGCGCATGGCGCAGCGACGCGACCACCGCCAGGCTCACCGGCAGGATCGCCACGCCGCCGCCCGCGCGCATCGCCCAGGTGAGCAGCGCGCGGTGCTCGACCGAGGCGATGTCGTGGGCGAGGTAGGCGTAGGGCGTGACGAACACGCTCGCCAGCGCCAGCGCGAACATGAGCAGCGCGATGCGCGGGCTGAGTGGCACGCGCCCGCCGCAGGCGCTGGCCAGCCACAGCCAGCCCACCAGCATGAGCAGGGTCCAGGTGAATTGCAGCGCGTGCCCGCCGCCCCAGAACAGGATCTCGTAATACGCCTTGCCGCTCAAGCTGGTGGGCAGCACGACCCACGACCAGCCGAAGGCGAGCAGGGCCACCGCGGTCGCGACCGCGGCCGCGTTGAGCCCGAAGCGCAGTGCGCCGCGGCCGTCGAAGTCCAGCCCGAGCGCGGGCGCCGCGATGAGCGCGCGCAGCACCAGCAGCGCCACCCCGGCGGCGAACAACAGCAGGCCAGCGACGAACAGCGGCGAGGTGAGCATCGGGACGTAGTTCGCCATGATGGCCTCGCCGCCCCCCGCGAACGGCGAGATCGCCATCGCGGCCGCTCCGGCGGCGGCCAGCACGAGCGCGCCCCAGCCGCTGCGCATGCCGCGCGTCGAGCCGGCCAGGCTCCACAGCAGGCCCGCCAGCGCGATGAACCACACCAGCACGGAGAGGTCCACGTGCACGACCAGCGCAACGTGGAAGAAGTCCGCGACCGGCAGCAGCCGGTTCACGCCCGGCGTGCGCGAGAGCACGAGCAGGATCGAGAACAGACCCGAGCCGATCAGCGCGACGAGGCCGAGCCACAGCCAGCCGCGCGCAAGCGAGAGCCGCGCGTCGCGCGGTACGGCAAGGCTGTAGTCGGCGCCCGACTGCACCGCGGGCAGCGGGACGATGGAAGGTGCAAAGGGCAGTGCGCTCATGACAAGGTGATCCCTCCCTTTTCCGCGTCGAAGTCGATCACCAGCACCTGGGCCGGCTTGAGTGTCACGACCGCGTCGCGGGTGTAGGTGAAGCCGCTGGCCGCGTTGCTGTCCTTGAGCCGCACGGCGACGCGATGCTGGCCGGCCGGCACCTGCATGCGGTGGTAGACCGAGGACGCGCCGTCGCGCGACAGGCCCGAAGGCGCGGCGACCTGGCGGTAGACGTTGACGCCGTCGAGGTCGACCTCGATCGTCACCGGCGAGCGCTCGCGCTCGCACTTGGTGGGCGCCCGCATGTTGGGCGGCAGCTTCGCGAGTTCGTCGGGCGTGAGCTGGCGGCAGGCGGCGACGCGCTGGCCATGGTGGATGAAGCTCACCTTCACCTGCGCCTGGTCCGGCGGCAAGGGCCGGTAGCTGGGCCACCCCGAGAAGACGCCGATGAACAGCGCGAAGAGGCCATAGAGGATCGCCTGGCCCACCCATGGCGTGAAGCGGCTCACTGAAGCACCTCGTCTGATGCGGCCGCGCTGGCCGCGGCCCGTTCGCGCAGCGCCTGCAGCGCCGCGGCGAGCGCGGCCTCGTCGCCGGCGTCGGCCCACACGGTGCGCCACTGGTCGGCCGCCACCGTGCGGCGCAGGTGCGGCTCGCGCGTGCCGGCGAGGCGATCGGCGCTCCAGCGCTGGCCGAAGCGGAACTCGCAGCCGCCTTCGCGGCAGCCGGCGACCAGCACGCCGTCGGCGCCGCCGCGCAACGCGTACTCCACGAAGGAAGGCGCCAGCATGCC
>DATFAY010000162.1:0-7712 GCA_035254085.1 Piscinibacter sp. | reverse complement strand
CTCGAAGCGGCCGGCGAATCGGCCTGGGCCATGGGGCAGCACCTGACCGCCATGAACGCGCAGATCGCGCTGCGTGCCTGGCAGGACCTGTGCAGCGCCGGCACCGCCTGGATGTCGCTGGCCGCCAGCCGCACGCTGCCGCAGGTCGCGCAGCGCCAGGCGCAGTGGGTGCGCAGCGTGTCGCAGTCGGCGGCATCGGCGGCCCACGCGTCGCAGGCGGCGGCGCGCATGACGCAGCACGGGCTGGCGCCGATCCACGCCCGCGCCACGGCGAATGCCCGCCGCCTGAAGCGCGTCAAGTGATGGTGCCGGATTCGCCATCCCCGGGCGGCGCGGGCGCTCCGCTGGGCGAGCGCTGGCGGGAGCTGTGGTCGCGCTGGCGGCGCGCACTCGGCGGCGACCAGCCCCGCCCGCCGGGCAGATTCAGCGCCGGCACGTTCAGCCACCGAGCCGGCACGCGCGCGTACAAGCTGTTCGTTCCGGGTGGCCGGGCGACGCCACGCCCGCTGCTCGTGATGCTCCACGGCTGCCGCCAGGACCCCGACGACTTCGCCGCCGGCACGCGCATGAACGAACTGGCCCAGGCGCAGGGCTGGCTGGTGCTGTACCCCGGTCAGAGCCGCGAGGCGAACACGCTGGGCTGCTGGAACTGGTTCGTGCCCGCCCACCAGGAGCGCGACCGCGGCGAGCCGGCGATCATCGCGGACCTGACGCGCGAGATCGCCCGCACGCACGACGCCGACCCGCGTCACATCTACGTCGCGGGCCTGTCCGCGGGGGGCGCCATGGCCGCGATCCTCGCCAGCGCCTATCCCGACCTGTACGCCGCCGCGGGGGTGCATTCGGGTGTTCCTCGCGCGGTGGCCAAGGACCTCGCCTCGGCACTGCGGGCGATGAGGCAGGGACCGGCGCCGTCCGCCTGGCCGCGGCCGCGGCGCGACGATGCCGATCTGGTGCCCACCATCGTCTTCCACGGCGACGAGGACACCACCGTGCACCCGCGCAACGGCGCCGAGCTGGTCGAGCAGGCGCGCTGGACCTCGCTGGAAGGCAGCAGCAGCGCGTCGAGCCGGCAGCTGCACATCGAGCGCTCGAGCGTGCCCGCCGGGCGCGCGTTCACGCGCACGGTGCACCGCGACGCGCAAGGCCGCGTCGACGCCGAGCACTGGGTGGTGCACGGCAGCGGCCACGCCTGGTCCGGCGGCAGCCCGGCGGGCTCCTTCACCGACCCGCTCGGGCCCGATGCATCGCGCGAGATGCTGCGCTTCTTCGCCGCGCACCCGCGGCGCGAGACGGGCCTCAGCTGAAGCGGCCGTGCCGCCCTTCGCCCTGCGCGAAGCGGGTGGCGCCCTGCACGCTCTCGCCGCTTTGCAGCGTGGCCAGGCCGTGGCGCAGTTCGTTGCGCAGGGCGTCTTCTTCGCCGAGGCTCCATTGCTCGAGCAGCGAGAGGCGGTCGTGGCGCAGGCAGGCCTGCGGGAAGGCCGCGATCTCCTCGGCCAGTGCGAGCGCCGCCTGCAAGCCCTGGCCCGCAAGCGCCAGCCGATGCACCAGCCCGATCTCGTGCGCTTCGCGCGCCGGCAGCGCGCGGCCGGTGAGAACGAGCTCCATCGCGCGCGATTGCCCGACGAGCCGTGCGAGGCGCACCGTGCCGCCATCGATCAGCGGCACGCCGAAGCGACGGCAGAACACGCCCATCACCGCGTCTTCGGCCATCACGCGCAGGTCGCACCACAGCGCAAGCTCCATGCCGCCGGCCACCGCATGGCCCTCGATGGCGGCGATGACCGGCTTGGACAGCCGCAGCCGCGTCGGGCCCATCGGGCCGTCGCCGTCGGCTTCGACGCGGTTGCCGCGGCCCTCGCTGATCGCCTTCAGGTCCGCGCCGGCGCAGAAGCTGCCCGCGGCGCCTTGCAGCACCGCGACATCGAGCGCGTCGTCCGCGTCGAAGGCCCGGAACGCGTCGGCCAGCGCTGCGGCGGTGGGGCCGTCCACTGCGTTGCGGCGCTCGGGCCGATCGATCGTGACGACCAGGATGCGCGAGCGCCGTTCGGCCAGCACCGTCATGGCGGCACTCAGTACACCGGCTGGTGGGCCCGCAGCGTGTGGATCACGTCCTCGCTCAAGGCGAAGCCGGCGCCATGCCGCTCGGCCAGAGAACGAGCGCGCTCGGCGAAGCGGTCGATGCCCATGCCGTAGACGAACTGCAGCGCGCCGCCCGTCCACGCCGGGAAGCCGATGCCGAAAATGGAGCCGATGTTGGCGTCGTGCACCGTGCGCAGCACGCCCTCGTGCAGGCAGCGCGCCGTCTCGACGGCTTGCCGCACCAGCAGCCGGTCCTTGAGCTCGGCCATGTCCCAGGCGACACCGGGCTTCTCGAACAGGGGCTTCAGGCGCGGCCACAGCGTCTTCTTGCCGCCCGCCGGGTAGTCGTAGAAGCCGCCGCCCGCGGCACGGCCGGCGCGCTTGTGCTCCTTGACCATCAGCTCGACCAGCCGCTCGCCGGCCGTGGCTTCATAAGGGCGGCCTTCGGCGGCGAAGTCCGCGCGGGTCTGGTCCATCACGTGCACCGCGAGCCCGAGCGAGGTCTCGTCGAGCACCGCGAGCGGCCCCACCGGCATGCCGGCCTGCACGCCGGCGTTCTCGATCACCGCCGCCGGGATGCCTTCGCCCAGCATCGCCGCGCCTTCCATCACGAATGTGCCGAAGACGCGGCTGGTGAAGAAGCCGCGCGAGTCGTCGACGATGATCGGCAGCTTGCCGATCGCCTGCACGTAGTCGAAGGCGCGCGCCACCGTCTCGTCGTCGGTGCGCTCGCCGCGGATGATCTCCACCAGCTTCATCTTGTCGACCGGCGAGAAGAAGTGGATGCCGATGAACTTGTCCGGCCGCTGGCTCGCCTGCGCCAGCCCGCTGATCGGCAGGGTCGAGGTGTTGGAGGCGAACACCCCGGTCGAAAAGCCCGGTGGCGGCACGAGCCGCGGCTCGGCGGCCTGCGTCACCTGGGCCTTCAGCGCACGGTTCTCGAACACCGCTTCGATGATGAGGTCGCAGCCCTGCAGGTCGGCGTCGTCGGCGGTGGGCACGACGCGCTCGAGCAGCGCCTGCTGCGCCGCGGCGTCCATGCGCCCCTTGGCGACGCGCGCCGCGGCCGGCTTCTCGCTGTAGGCCTTGCCGGCATGCGCCTTCTCCAGGCTCACGTCCTTGAGCACGGTGGCGATGCCGCGCGAGGCGTTGGCCCAGGCGATCCCCGCGCCCATCATGCCGGCGCCCAGCACGCCGACCTTGAGCGGCCGGCTGCGCGGCACGTCCTTCGGCCGCGAGCGGCCGGACTTGATCGCGTTCAAGTCGAAGAAGAAGGCGCTGGTCATGGCCCGCGCGACGGGGCCGGTCATGATCCTGGCGAGGTAGCGGCTCTCGATGCGCAGCGCGGTGTCGAAGTCGACCAGCGCGCCTTCGACCATGGCGCTCAGCGCCGCTTCCGGCGCCGGATAGAGGCCGCGCGTCGTCTTGCGCAGCATGGCGGGCGCGACGGCGAGCCCCGCCGCGATCTTCGGGCTGGCCGGCGTGCCGCCGGGCATCTTGTAGTCCTTCTCGTCCCAGGGCTGGCGCGCCTGCGGATGCGCCGCGATCCAGGCCAGCGCGCGCTCGCGCAGCTTCCCGGCGTCGCTCACCAGCTCGTGCACCAGGCCCAGGCGATGGGCTTCCTGGGGATCGAAGGTCTTGCCTTCGAGGAGGTAAGGCTGCGCGCCCATCAGGCCCAGCAACCGCGTCATCTTGGTGATGCCCGAGGCGCCCGGGATGAGGCCCAGCGTCACCTCCGGCAGGCCGAACTGGATCTTCGCGTCGTCGAGTGCGACGCGGTGGTGCGCCATCAGCGCGACCTCCCAGCCGCCGCCCAGCGCGGTGCCGTTCAGGCAGGCGACGACCGGCTTGCCCAGCGTCTCGATCGTGCGCATGTGCTTCTTCATGCGCTCGACCCACTCGAAGCTGCGCGCCGCGTCGGCCTCGCTGCCGCGCATCAGGCCCTTGAGATCGGCGCCGGCGAAGAAGCTGGTCTTGGCCGACTGCAGCACGATGCCCTTGATCGCGGCCGCGTCCTTCGCCACCTGCCCGACCAGTTCGCCCAGGTCCTCCTGCCAGGCGGTGCACATCGTGTTGACCGGCGAGCCGGGCTCGTCGAAGGTGACGCTGGCGATGCCTTGCGCATCCAGCTCGTAGCGAATCGTCTTCATACACGCTCCACGATGGTGGCGATGCCCATGCCGCCGCCCACGCACAGCGTGGCCAGCCCGTAGCGCAGCTTGCGCCGGTGCAGCTCGTCGATCAGGGTGTTGAGGATCATGGCGCCGGTGGCGCCCAGCGGATGGCCCATGGCGATCGCGCCGCCGTTGACGTTGACCCTGTCGTGCGGCACGCCCATCTCCTTCATGAAGCGCATCACCACCGCCGCGAAGGCCTCGTTGACCTCGAACAGATCGATCTGGTCGATGCGCAGCCCCGCCTTGGCCAGCGCCTTGCGCGTGGCGGGCATCGGCCCCGTGAGCATGATGGTCGGGTCGGCGCCCGACAGCGCGGTGGCGACGATGCGCGCGCGCGGCGACAGCCCAAGCGCGCGGCCCTTGGACTCGGAGCCGACCAGCACCGCGGCCGCGCCGTCGACGATGCCCGACGAGTTGCCCGCGTGGTGAACGTGCGCGATGCGCTCGACCTGCGGGTAGCGCTTGATCGCGGTGGCGTCGAAGCCCATCGCGCCGAGCTGCTCGAAGGCGGGCTTGAGCGCGCCCAGGCCTTCGAGGGTGGTCTGCGGCTTGATGAACTCGTCGCGCTCGAGGATGACGAGGCCCAGCGCGTCCTTCACGGGCACCACCGAGCGCGAGAAGCGGCCTTCGTCGCGCGCGGCCGCGGCGCGGCGCTGCGACTCGAGCGCGAAGGCATCGACGTCGGCGCGGCCGAAGCCCTCGAGCGTGGCGATCAGGTCGGCGCCGATGCCCTGCGGCACGAAGTCGGTCGCCATGTTGGTCTCCGGGTCCTGCGCCCAGGGGCCTCCGTCGGCGCCGATGGGCACGCGCGACATGCTCTCCACGCCGCCGGCCACGACCAGGTCCTCCCAGCCCGAGCGCACCTTCTGCGCCGCGAGGTTGACCGCCTCGAGGCCGGAGGCGCAGAAGCGGTTGATCTGCACCCCGGCGCAGCGCACGTCCCAGCCGGCCTTGAGCGCCGCCGTCTTGGCGATGCACGCGCCCTGCTCGCCGACCGGCGAGACGCAGCCCATGACCACGTCGTCGACTTCGCCCGTGTCGAAGCCGTTGCGCCGTTGCAGCTCGGCGAGCACGCCGGCCAGCAGGTTGACCGGCTTGACCTCGTGCAGGCTGCCGTCCGCCTTGCCCTTGCCGCGCGGCGTGCGGATCGCGTCGTAGATGAAGGCGTCCGTCATGTGCGAATCCTCTGGTGATGTTCGACCGAAGCAGTATAGACTTTATGCAAAGCGATCGCTTTGTGAAAATACCGACCCCATGAGCGCCCTGCCCACCCCGTCCACCGCCGCGGCCAAGCGCCCGCGCGGCCGCCCGCGCAAGACGCTGGACGAGCGCGACGAGGGCAACCGCCGGCAGGAGCTGATCCGCGCCGCGGCCAGGCTGTTTCGCCGCAAGGGCTTCGACGCCGCCAGCACGCGCGACATCGCCGCGGCCGTGGGCATGCATTCGGGCTCGCCCTTCTATCACTTCAAGAGCAAGTCGGCGCTGCTCTACGCGGTGATGGAAGAAGGCATGCAGTCGGCGCTGCAGCGCCAGGCGCAGGCGTTGCGCCCCGGCGATGACCCGGCGCAGCAGCTGCGCCGCCTGGTGCGCGGCCACTTCGACACCCTGCACGGGCCGGGGCGCGACTTCATCCCGGTGATGCTCTACGAGTCGCGTTCGCTCACGCCGCGCCAGCGCGCCGGCATCGCGCGGCTGCAGCGCGACTACGAGGCGGTGTGGACGCCGGTGCTGCAGGCACTCGCGCGCGACGGCCGCCTGGCGGTCGACGAGCACCTCGCGCGCCTTCTGATCTTCGGCGCGCTCAACTGGTCGGTGCAGTGGTTCGACGCGAAGAAGCGCGCCTCGCTCGACGAGATCACCGACGCCGCGATGGCGCTGTTCATTCGAAAGGATCCCGCATGAAGTCACGCTACCGCTCGGTGTTCGCCCCCGGCCTGTTCGATGGCCAGGTCGTCGTCGTCACCGGCGGCGGCTCGGGCATCGGGCGATGCACAGCGCACGAGCTCGCATCGCTGGGTGCGAGCGTCGTGCTGGTGGGGCGAAACGCCGACAAGCTGCAGTCGGTCGCCTGGGAGATCACCGAGGACGGCGGCCACGCCTCCACCGCCGCCTGCGACATCCGCGACGAGGAAGCCGTGCGCCAGAGCGTCGCCTCGATCGTCGAGCAGCACGGGCGCATCCACGGCCTGGTGAACAACGCCGGCGGCCAGTACATCTCGCCGCTCGCGGACATCAGCGCCAAGGGCTTCGAGGCGGTGGTCGCCACCAACCTGACCGGCGGCTTCCTGATGGCGCGCGAGTGCCTCGCGCAGTCCATGCGCCAACACGGCGGCGCGATCGTCAACATGGCCGCCGACATGTGGGGCTCCATGCCCAACATGGGCCACAGCGGCGCAGCGCGCGCGGGCATGGTGAGCCTGACCGAGACGATGGCGGCCGAATGGGCCGCCCACGGCGTGCGGGTGAACGCGGTCGCGCCCGGCTACATCGCCTCCAGCGGCATGGACCACTATCCGCCCGAGGCCGGCCCGATGCTGCGGCAGATGCGCAAGACGGTCCCGCTGCAGCGTTTCGGCACCGAGGCCGAGACCTCGGCCGCGATCGTCTTCCTGCTCAGCCCCGCCGCCAACTTCGTGAGCGGCACCGTGCTGCGCGTGGACGGCGCGCGGCCGCAGGTGCGCATGGGCTGGCCGATGGCGCAGCCCGATGCGTCGGTGATGCAGCGCGACGCGGTCAAGCCGTTCGAAGGCTTTCACCGCGCGACCCCGCCAAAGGCGCTGTCGTGACGACCTTCGTTTCGGCATGGAACGCTGCAGGCGCCGCGGCGCAGGCGCGGCGCGACGCGATGCTCGATCGCATCCAGGCGCTGCGCGCGCTCGAGCAGCGCGCGGCCGATGCGTCGGCCAAGTCCAAGCCGATGTTCGACCGGCGCGGCCAGCTGCTGCCGCGCGAACGGGTGGCGCTGCTGCTCGACCCCGGCACGCCCTACCTGCCGCTGGCGAGCCTGGCCGGCTGGCTGCAGGACACGCCCGACGCCGCCAGGTCCGTGCCCGGCGGCGGCGTGGTGGCGGGCATCGGCATCGTCTCGGGCGTGCGCTGCATGGTGCTGGCGAGCGACTCCGGCATCGAGGCCGGCGCGGTACAGCCGATGGGGCTGGAGAAGATCCTGCGGGTGCAGGAGATCGCGCTCGAGAACCGGCTGCCCTTCGTGCACCTGGTCGAGAGCGCCGGCGCCAACCTGATGCGCTACCGCGTCGAGGGCTTCGTGCACGGCGGAGCGCTCTTTCGCAACCTGGCTCGGCTGTCCGCGGCGGGCATCCCGGTGATCACCGTGCAGCACGGCTCCGGCACCGCGGGCGGCGCCTACATGCCGGGGCTGTCGGACGTGGTGATCATGGTGCGCGGCCGCTCGCGCGCCTTCCTCGCCGGCCCGCCGCTGCTCAAGGCCGCCAC
>DATFAY010000161.1:0-2079 GCA_035254085.1 Piscinibacter sp. | reverse complement strand
GGTCGGTGTGGAAGGTGAAGCCGTGGTAGCCGGGCGCGGTCTTGCGCTCGGTGCGCGCCAGCGCGACTTCCTCGCGCGTGTCCGGATGCAGGAACACCGGGAAGTCCTTGCCGACCGGCAGGAAGCCTTGCGCGGCCAGTTCTTCGGGTGTCGCGCCGACGACGACCCAGTCGCGGTCGTTCACCGGCGCCCCCAGCAATTCGTCGCGCACCGCGCCACCGACCATGTAGAACCTCATGGCCGAAGTCTAAGGGGCGGCCCGGCGGCTCAGCGGCCGGGGGCCTGGCGGTACGGCTCGTCGTCCGCGATGAAGTCGTGCTCGGCGCAGGCGTCCTTGACCCAGGACTGCATCGCCGGCAGCGCGTGGATGCGCTCGACGTAGGCGGCGACGCGCGGCGGCACCGGCAGGCCGTAGGTCTTGAGCCGCGCGCACACCGGCGCGTAGTACGCGTCGGCGATCGAGAAGGCGCCGAACAGGAACGGACCGCCGTGCTCGTCGAACTGCTGCTGCCACATGCCGACGATGCGTTCGAGGTCCTTCGCCACTTCGGGCTGCTCGGCCATCAGCTTGTGGCCGATCTCCGGCAGCGAGGCATCGATGACCATCGGGCAGTGGGTGCGCAGCGCGGCGAACCCGGAATGCATCTCGGCGCACAGGCTGCGTGCTCGGGCGCGGGCCAGCGGCTGCGCTGGCCACAGCGCCTTGGCGGGGTACTTCTCGGCCAGGTACTCGGCGATCGCCAGGGTATCCCAGACGGCGAACCCTTCGTCCACGAGCACCGGAACACGACCGGCGGGCGTGATGGCCGCCAGCGCCTTCTTGAACGGCGAATCTGCCTCGACGCTCAGCCGCAGCTTGATCTCCTCGAAGGGGATGCCGGCGTGCGTCATCAGCAGCCAGGGACGCAGCGACCAGGAGGAGTAGTTCTTGTTGCCGATGTAGAGCTGCATGGGGGTCCTTTGTTTGCGGCCCCCCATGCTAGCGATTCCCACGGCCGCGCGGATGACGAATCCTCATCGCAGCGATGCGCCGGCGGCATCGCCGCCTCGCGCAAAGTGGCGGCGGCTCAGTGATGATGCGCTTCGACGCGCTTGGGCAGCAGGCGGTCCGGGCCGCGCCGGTGGGCCAGCAGATCGGGCATCACGGTGTCCAGCGCACGCGGGGTGATGCCGAAGCGCTCGATCCCCGGATGCTTGCCGGTGGCGACGTTGGGCACCTTCATCGAATCGAGGTTGTCGCGCGACATCAGCGGCTGCCCGGGCATCGCTTCGAGCAGCAGTGCCTGCGCCCGCGCCAGCGCGCCCGGCAGCGCCACGACGGGCCGCTCGTGACCCGACCAGCGCCCCGCCAGATGCACCAGTTCGCGCAGCGTGTAGACCGTCGGCCCGGTGCATTCGAAGGTCTCGCCGATCGCGTCCAGCGAGTCCAGCGAATTCGCGATCGCGTGGGCCACGTCTTCCACCCAGACCGGCTGGAAGCGCGCCTGCGCGCAGGCCAGCGGGACGACCGGCAGGACGCGCTGCAGCGAGGCGAAGCGGTTGATGAAGTGGTCGCCGGCGCCGAACATCACCGACGGCCGGAATACCGTGCTGGCCACGCCCGGGTGGCGCAGCGCGGCCTCGCCGGCGGCCTTGGAGCGCAGGTACCTCGAGGGGGCCTGCGCATCGGCCCCGAGCGCGCTCACGTGCAGCAGGCGCTGCACGCCGGCCGCGGCGCAGACTTGCGCGAGCCGCCGGGGCAATTCGACGTGCACGCGCTGGAATTCGGCTTCGCTGCCGTGCAGGATGCCGACGAGGTTGATGACCACGTCGCGCCCGTGCACAACGCGTCGCAGGTCGGCGTCGTCGTGCACGTTGCACTGCTCCAGCTCCAGCGTGGGCAGGGTGAGCAAGTCGCCGCTGCGGTTCAGGTGCCGCGTCGCCACCACCAGCCGCTCATCCGCGCCGCCCATTCGTTCCACCAGCTTTTCGCAGACGCTGCGACCGAGGAATCCGGAACCACCGAGGACGAGAATGTTGTTCATGATGCGGCCAGTCCTTTTGACGTTGGAAGAACGCTAGGGCAAGTCCTTGTCCGGC
>DATFAY010000160.1:0-3389 GCA_035254085.1 Piscinibacter sp. | reverse complement strand
GAGCGCCAGCAGCACCGGCAGGTTCTTCTCGAGCGGCGCCTCGGCGAAGTGCCGGTCCATCGCATGCGCGCCGGCCAGCAGCTCGCGGAAATGCTCTGCGCCGATCGCCAGCGCGATCGGCAGCCCGATCGCCGACCACAGCGAATAGCGCCCGCCCACCCAGTCCCAGAAGCCGAAGGTGGTGGCGATGCCGAACTCGGCCGCGGCCGCCACGTTGGTGGTGGTGGCGACGAAGTGCCTGGCGATGTCGGTGCCGCCGTTGGCAATGAACCAGGCCTTGGCGGCGTGCGCGTTCGCCATGGTCTCCTGGGTGGTGAAGGTCTTGCTCGCGACGATGAAAAGGGTCTCGGCGGGCTTGAGCTGGCGCAGCACCGGCATGAGGTCGTGGCCGTCGACGTTCGAGACGAAGTGGAAGGCGAGGCCCGGGTGCACGAACGAATCCAGCGCCGGCACCACCATCTGCGGGCCGAGGTCGCTGCCGCCGATGCCGATGTTGACGACGTGCCGGATGCCGCTGGCGTGGGTGTCACGCACCGTCTCGGCATAAGCCAGCATGGCGTCGAGCACCGCATGCACCTCGTCGCCGAAAAGCCCCTGCCCGCGCGGCGCGCGCAGGGCGGTGTGCAGCACCGCGCGGCCCTCGGTGACGTTGATCGGTTCGCCGGCGAGCATCGCGTCGCGTTGCGCCTCGAGCCTGCATTCGCGGGCGAGGTCAAGCAGGAAGCGCATGGTCGCGAGGTCGACCCGGTTCTTGGACAGATCGGCGAAGACGTGCGGCGCCTCGACGCCGAAGGCCTCGAAGCGGCCCGGGTCGCGCGCAAAGGCCTCGCGCAGGTCGAAATCGCGGCCGTGGGCCTCGAAATGGCCGCGCAGCGCGGTCCAGGCTTCGGTCTGGTCGCAGCGAGGGTTCTTCATCACAGGGCCTGGATCATCTGGTCGAGGCGTGCCGCATCCGCAGCGAACGACCTCACGCCCTCGGCGAGCTTCTCGGTCGCCATCGCGTCGTCGTTGAGCGCGTAGCGGAAGCTCGACTCGTTGACGGTCTGCGCGTGCACCGGCGCCTGCTGCGCCGCCGCGGGGTCGAGCGCACGGCTGACCGGCGCGTCGCTCGCCTGCAGGGCGGCGAGCAGTTCGGGGCTGATGGTGAGCAGGTCGCAGCCGGCCAGCGCCAGGATCTGCCCGACGTTACGGAAGCTGGCGCCCATCACTTCGGTGGCGATGCCGAACTTCTTGTAGTAGGTGTAGATCTGCGCCACCGATTGCACGCCGGGATCGTTGGCGCCGGCACGGGCCGCCTCGTCCCACGAGGCCCCCGCGGCCTTCTTGTGCCAGTCGTAGATGCGGCCGACGAAAGGCGAGATCAGCGTCACGCCGGCGTCGCCGCAGGCCACGGCCTGGCAGAAGGAGAACAGCAAGGTGAGGTTGCAGTGGATGCCTTCGTGCTCCAGCCGGCGCGCCGCCTGGATGCCTTCCCAGGTGGAGGCGATCTTGATCAGCACACGCTCGCGCGGGATGCCGGCCGCCTCGTAGAGCGCGACGATGCGGTGCGCGCGCGCGACAGTCGCGGCACAGTCGAAGCTCAGCCGGGCATCGACTTCGGTGGAGACGCGCCCCGGCACGACCTTGAGGATCTCGAGCCCGAAGCGAACCAGCACCTGGTCCACCACCTCCTCGTGCGGCCAGCCCTTGAACTGCGCCACCGTCTGCGCCAGCAACGGCGCGTAGTCGGGCTGCTGCACCGCCTTGAGGATGAGCGAGGGGTTGGTGGTCGCGTCGCGCGGCCCGAATTGCGACAGTTGCCTGAAGTTTCCGGTATCGGCGACGACGGTGGTGAATTGTCTGAGCTGGTCAAGCTGGTTCATGACGGGTCCTGCGCTGCGGCGGCCTCCATTAGAACCCGAGCGCCGCGGCGCCCGGCGCTCGGGCGCGCACTTGTCGCCCGCCCGTAACCCGGGCGCGCCGCTTGCCGCGCCCCCATCGCAGGCAGCGTCGGGACGCGGGCCGCGCGTTGACCTGTGCGAGAAACTTCGGCATCATCCGCGTGAAACTAAATTACATCCACGGCAGCGCAAATGTCTTTCGATCTCGTCTTCTTCGGTGGCACCGGCGACCTCACCTGGCGCAAGCTGATGCCGGCGTTGTTCCAGGCTTTCCGGCACGGCAAGCTGCCTGCGGGGGCGCGCATCCTGTCGGTCGCGCGCGACGAGCAAAGCGATGACAAGTACCGGGCCTGGCTGCGCGAGCGCTTCCACGACGTCGAGGATGCCAAGCGGCCGAGCGACGAGGAGTTCACCCGCTTCGCGCAGATCGTGCATTACCGGCGCATGGATCTCTCGCACCCGGAGGACTATTCCAAGCTGAAGCACTGGCTCGACGAGCGCGGCGCCGACACGGCGGTGCTGTACCTGGCGACCAGCCCGCACCTGTTCCCCATGATCTGCGAGCAGCTCGGCGCCGTGGGCCTGAACGGACCGCGGGTGCGCGTGGTGCTGGAAAAGCCGCTCGGCCACGACCTCGCCAGCGCACAGGAGATCAACCGCGTCGTCCGGTCGGTGTTCACCGAGACCCAGGCTTACCGCATCGACCACTACCTGGGCAAGCCTTCGGTGCAGAACCTGATGGCGCTGCGCTTCGGCAACGCGCTGTTCGAGCCGTTGTGGCGGCGCGAGAGCATCGCCAACATCCAGATCACGCTGGCCGAGGACCTGGGCGTGGGCACGCGTGGCGACTTCTACGACCGCACGGGCGCCTTGCGCGACATGATCCAGAACCACGCGCTGCAGTTGCTCACGATGGTCGCCATGGAACCGCCCTCGCGCAACGACGCCGACGCCATCCGCGACGAGAAGCTCAAGGTGCTGCGCTCGCTCAAGCCCTTCACCGACGAGAGCGTGCTGCGCGATGTGGTGCGCGGGCAGTACCGGCGCGGCACGGCG
This sequence comes from Piscinibacter sp., assembly GCA_035254085.1. Classification (GTDB taxonomy): domain Bacteria; phylum Pseudomonadota; class Gammaproteobacteria; order Burkholderiales; family Burkholderiaceae_C; genus Albitalea. Next base: position 453 of record DATFAY010000160.1, on the reverse strand, counting down.
GCGAGCAAGCCGGTGCCCGGGTATCTCGAAGAGACCAAGGTGCCGCACGACAGCAAGACCGAGACCTTCGTCGCCTTGCGCACCGAAGTGGAGAACTGGCGCTGGGCCGGCGTGCCCTTCTACCTGCGCACCGGCAAGCGCCTGGCGGCGCGCGACGCGCAGATCGTGGTCAACTTCCGGCCCACGCCCCACAGCATCTTCCCCGGCGTCAACCAGCCCAACAAGCTCGTGATCAAGCTGCAGCCCGAAGACGGCCTGGAGCTGCACCTGCTGGCCGCCAAGGGCGCCGGACAACAGGAATCGCTGAGCCCCGTGTTTCTCGACCTCGACTTCGACAAGGCCTTCGCCGAGAACCGCGTGGGCGCCTACGAGCGGCTGCTGCTGGATGCGATCGGCGGGCGCCTGAACCTGTTCGTGCGCAGCGACGAGCAGGAGCAGGCCTGGCGCTGGGTC
>DATFAY010000159.1:0-7756 GCA_035254085.1 Piscinibacter sp. | reverse complement strand
GTGCGCCGCGGCGTGCACGATCTCGTCGGCGTGCTGGCGCAGCAGCGGCGCCAGCGGCGTGTCGCGCTCGAGCAGCGACTCCACCGACTGCAGCAGCGAGCGCCCGGTCACGCCGTTCTCTGCGATCAGGCAGCTCTCCAGCGGATGCCGCAGCTGGCGGTCGATGAGCTTGCGCTGCAGCGCCTGCGACACCGGCTGTTCGCGTGCCCACAGCTTGGTGCCCGACACGTCGAAGATGTCGCGCGCGGCGATGATCGACTTGGTCTGGCTGGCTTCGAGGATCGTCGCCAGCGCATGCGGGTTGGCGGTGAGGAAGCCGGTGCGGGCGGTGGACGAGCTCATGGCGTTCTCCGATGGCGGCGTGCCTTGTCTTCGGTCTTCGGCGCGCCGGCGGCGAACCGAAGACCTTTACTGTGACAAGAGGAAACCGCCGCCGGCGCGCCGCGTTCAGCGGTCCTTGCGCAGCACCGCGATGGGGGACGCGGCATCGCCCATCATGAACAGCGTGTAGACCTTCTGTGCGGCCAGCGACACGTCCGTCGCGCTGTACAGCGGCGTCGTGCGCAAAGGCGAGGTCACTTCGAGCCGCATCGTCGTGCTGGCGGCAATCGATGCCGGCGCCGATGCGTAGCCGAAGGCGATGTTGTCCGCCACCGCCACGTAGTCGGCGTTCAGCGTCGTGGTGCTGCCCAGGCCGTTGACCAGGTTCACCAGGCGGATCCTGGTGTTGCTCGACAGCGTGGCCGGCAGGTTGTCATCGAAGAGCACGTTGAGTTGCGGCGAGGCGGCGTCGCCATAGACGAGCAGGGTGACGTCGTCGCCGGCGGCGACGCTGATCGTGCTGGTGTCGATCGCCACGCCATTGACCTTCAGCGAGAGCCCGTCCAGCGTGGCCGGCGTGCTGACGTAGCCGCCGACGCTGGGCGACTGCAGCGACGAGGCGAGCGTGGCACTCGCGGTGCTCGCACTCACGCTGCCGTTGCCGGTGACGGCGGCCACCACGCGCACGCGCGCGTTCCCGTTCTTGAAGGCGGCGACCGTGCCGCCCTGGTTGACCAGCAGGCCGTTGACGAGCACGCCGCCGCCGCTGCCCGTGAGCACGAGCGTGGCGACCTGCTGGTCCGCCAGCGTGATCGCGGGGATGTCCAGACGCAGATCGGTCTTGTCCCCCGCGCCGGTGACGCGGATCCGGTAGGTGCCCTTGCCGAACTCGGCGTACGAACCGAGCGTCGCGCCGGACAGGCTGCCGACGGCGGGCGAGGCCGTGGCGAGGTCGGCGTCGGTGGCGGTGACGTACACGTCCAGGGTGCCGGCCGAGGGCGCGCCGTTGAACAGGCGCAGGGCGGCCGTGCCCGAGGTCGGCGCCGACTGGTTGTCGCTGAAGTAGGCCAGCCCCAGCGTGCTGCCGGTGTTGTAGGCGACGATGCTGTAGGCGGTGTCCTTGGCCACCGACAAGGTGCTCGACAAGGAGGTCGTCGACGAGCCGGCCGTCTTCAGGCGGAACGAGTACGAGCCTTCGTCCAGCTCGATGTAGCCGCTCGCGGTGCTTTCGGCCACGCCCGAGGCCCGTTCGGTGTCGCTGGTGTACAGCTCGAGCGCGGCGAAGTCATGGGTGGCATTCACCAGGCGCACGGTGCCTGTGCTGCCGCTGCCGCCGCCGCAGCCGGAAAGCAGGGCGGCCATGAGCAGGCTGGCGATCGCCATCGAAAAAAGCTTGGCCTTCAAGGGACATCCTCGTGGTTGGTCTGGGTCCGGCGACTGAGCGTGAAGACGCGCGGTCGCCGTGGCGTCGAGGATGTGGGTGCGCCGTTGCGTGCGTGTTGCCGCCATGTACCGGGGCCGACACAGTGTGTGCGGACCCGCGCCGGATGCCGTGGCGGGTCAGCGCGCAGGCGGCGGCAGGTTCACCGTCGCGCGCAGTCCGCCGCCCTCGCGGTTGGCGAGCGCGAGGCTGCCGTGCTGGCGGTGGATCAGTTCGCGCGCGATGTACAGGCCGAGCCCGACGCCGCCGGTGTGGCGGTTGCGCGAACCCTCGACCCGGTAGAAGGGCTGGAACACCGCCTCCATCTGCGCCGGCGGGATGCCGGGCCCGTGGTCGTCGATGACGATGCGCACGCCGTGGCTCTCGCGGAACACCGCCACTTCGGCGCTCTCGCCGTAGCGCACCGCGTTGGTCAGCAGGTTGCCCAGCGCGCGCCGCAGCGCCACCGGCTGCGCCAGCACGACCGCGGCATCGCCGTGGACACTGACGCGCCGGCCTTGCTCGACCAGGTCGTCGCCGAGCGATTGCACCAGCGCCTGCAGGTCGGTGCTCTGCATCGGTTCGGCGAAGCTGGCGTCGCGAAACACCTGCAGGGCCGAGTCGATGAGCTCGTTCATCTCGCGCACGTCGGCGATGCAGCGCTGCGCGGGCTCGGCGTCGATCGATTCCAGCCGCATGCGCACGCGGGTGAGCGGCGTGCGCAGATCGTGCGAGATCGCGGCCGCCATCAGGCCGCGGGACTTGAACTGCTGATCGAGCTCGCGCGCCATGTCGTTGAAGACATGCGCGGTCTCGCGCACCTCGACCGTGCCGCGCGCCTCGTCCAGCCGCGGCAGCGCGCCGTGGCGCCCGATGGCCGCTGTCAACGAGTGCGAGGCCGACACCAGCTGCCGCATGGGCCGGGAGAGCCAGCGTGCGCCCGCCCAGGCAAAGAGTCCGATCACCAGCAGGCGCACGCCGTAGTCCAGCGCGAGCGTGGCGGTCGGCAACGGCGGCGGCGCGCCGCCGATGTCGTCGGCGAACGCGGGCGGCACATCGAATTGCGTGAAGGGCTCGGCGTCGCTGCCGGCCGAGACGCCGGCCTCGCGATGCGACAGCCAGCGGCCGCCGGGCAGCCCCGGCGTCGGCGGCATCAGCGGCATCGGCTGCGTGCTGATCCTGAGCTGCGCGCCGGACGGCGCGCCGATGGGCCCGACCAGGTTGAGCGCGCCGGTGGCCATGACGTGGCTCGTCACCAGCGCCGCCCACATCAGGATGAACAACCGCTTGAACAGCGTGTCGGCCCACCAGCGCTTCATGTCGTCACCTTCGAATCGAAGAGATAGCCCTCGCCGCGCACCGTGCGGATGAGGCGCGGCCCGCGTGGCGAGTCGCCGAGCTTCTGGCGCAGCCGCGAGACGGCGAGGTCGATGCTGCGGTGGTTGACCTCGATGCCCGGGGCGACGGTGAAGTCCACCAGTTGGTCGCGGCTGAGCACGCGTTGGGGATGCTCGACGAAGGCGAGCAGCAGCCGGAATTCGGCGTTGGACAGCGCCACCACCACTTCGGCGGGCGACACGAGCAGCCGCTGCAGGCGGTCCAGCGTCCAGCCGTCGAAGCGCAGGCGGCGCGACGCCTCGTTCGCTGGCGGCGCCGCGCCGCGCGGGCTGCGCCGAAGCACGGCGTTGATGCGCGCGACCAGCTCGCGCGGCTCGAACGGCTTGCCCAGGTAGTCGTCCGCGCCGATCTCCAGGCCGATCACGCGGCTGGCCGGGTCGCCCTGCGCGGTGAGCATGATCACCGGCGTACCGTGCGATTGGCGCAGCCACCGGCACAGGTCGAGCCCGTTGGCGTCGGGCAGCATGAGGTCGAGGATGACCACGTCGAAGTCCTCGCTGCGGACCGCCTGCCGCATCGCGGCGCCGTCGCCGACACCGAGCACCGTCATGCCGAAACGCTGCAGGTACTGCGCCACCGACACGCGGATCTCGCCGTCGTCGTCCACCAGCAGGCATCGCGTCATCGCGCCATTCCCTCGCATTGCGTCTTCGCGGCCGGCCCGTGCCGCCGCCGCGCGCATGGTATCGAAGGGGGCTGTGCCGCCGTGCGCGCATTGCAGCGCGCCGATGTGTCCGGCGCTTGTCGCGATGTTGTCCGCGCCGACACAAACGCGCGGACGAGGCCGCTCAGGCGTCTGCCCAGTACACCGCGAACCACTCGTCCGGCGAAGTCCAGCACTGCGTGGCGCGAAAGCCCGCGCCGCGCAGCAGCTCGTCGAAGCCGGCGCGCGTGTACTTGTACGAGTTCTCGGTGTGCAGCCGCTCGCCTGCAGCGAAGGCGCGCGCGCCGCCGGGCCAGCGCACGGTGAGTGCATGCCGCGCCTGCAGGTGCATCTCGATGCGCGAATGGGCCGCGTCGAACAAGGCCAGGTGCTCCCAGGCGCGGGGATCGAAGTCGGTGCCGAGCGCCCGGTTGAGGTTGCGCAGCAGGTTGAGGTTGAAGGCGGCCGTCACGCCGAGCGCGTCGTCGTAGGCGGCTTCCAGCACCTGGACCGGCTTGACCAGGTCGACGCCGATCAGCAGCCCGCCGCCTTGCGCCTGCCCGCGCACGCCCGCCAGGAACGCCTGGGCCTGCGGCGGGGTGAAGTTGCCGATGCTCGAGCCGGGATAGAAGAACACCGGACGTGCCTGCGCGTCCAGGGCCCCTGGCGGCAGCGCGGGCGAGCGCGAGAAGTCCATGCCGATGCCCACGATGTCGAGGGCCGGGTGTTGGCGCTGCAGCGCACGCAGCGCGTCGTGCAGGTAATCGGCCGAGATGTCGACCGCGACGTAGCGCGCCGGATCCAGCAGCGGCAGCAATTTCGCGGCCTTGGCGCAGTTGCCGGCACCCAGGTCGATGAAGGTCGAGCCACCGCCGATGCGCCGTGCCATCGCGGCGCCGTGGGCCGCGAAGATCGACGCCTCGACGCGGGTGGGGTAGTACTCGGGCAGTTCGGTGATCGCGTCGAACAAATGCGAGCCGAGCCGGTCGTAGAAGTACTTCGGCGAGGCCTCGGCGGGGGTGCGCGCGAGCGCGGCGAGCGCGTCGGCCCGTTCCGCGGCTGGATCGTGGGGCGCGGCCTGGATGAAGCGGGGCGTTCGTCGGGTCATGCGGGCCTCGGCGGTGGTGCGCGAGCATCTTGCCGGGGTTGGAAAGGGCTGTCCATCGAACGGACATAATCCGGCCACTTGCGTCCCAGGGCTTTCTCGATGCATTCGGTGCAAATCGGCTTCTCGATCAACGAAATCCTCTTCCTGGTGTCCCTGGCCACAGGCGTGTGCTGGGTGGCGTGGCGCCTGAAGCTGCGGCGCATGAGCGAGCCGCCGGCGAGAAAGCCGCTGTGGGTGAGCTTCGGGGCTGAGCTGTTCGTGGTGGCGGCGCTGATGTTCACCTGCCGCATCGCGGTGGCGGACTGGCCGAAGGTGCCGTCGGGCTCCATGGAGCCGACGCTTCGGGTGGGCGACTACCTGCTCGTCAACCACCTCGCCTACGGTCCGCGCCTGCCCTTCACCAACACCGCCATCGAGATGGGCCAGCCGCAGCGCGGCGACGTGGTGGTGTTCCGCTATCCGCTGGACGTGTCGCAGTTCTACGTGAAGCGCCTGGTCGGCCTGCCCGGCGACCATGTGCGCTTCAAGGACGGCGTGGTGACTGTCAACGACCAGCCCTTCGACGCCCAGGTGCTGGGCGAGGGCACGGCCGAGGAGGACCGCCACCAGCTGCTGGTGCGCGAGACGGTGGCCGGCAACACCCGCACGCTGAAGATCAATCCGCTGTGGCAAGGCCGCATGCCGCTGAACCGGCGCGCCGCCGGCCTGGCCGAGCACTGCCGCAGCGAGCGCGACGGCCTGTGGGAATGCATCGTGCCGCCGGGCGAGTACCTCATGCTTGGCGACAACCGAGACAACTCGGCCGATTCGCGCGAATGGGGTTTCCTGCCGCACGAGCAGATCTACGGCAAGGCCGTGCGGGTGCTGATCAACTTCTCCGACCTGAGGCGCGCATGGACGCCTTTGTGAAGATGGCCCACCCCCGAAGCGCCTGCGGCGCTCCCCCTCAAGGGGGCGCCGCAGGCGGCCCGGCAAAGCCGGCTCCGCAGCGGCCGCTTGATATGCCGAGCCTGCCGGAGATTTCATCATGACGGACCTCGCGGGCAAGCACATCGTCCTCGGCCTGTCGGGCGGCATCGCCTGCTACAAGGCGGCCGAGCTCGCGCGCGCGCTGGTGAAGGCCGGCGCCACGGTGCAGGTCGTGATGACCGAGGCCGCGGAGCATTTCATCACCGCGACCACCATGCAGGCGCTGTCCGGGCGGCCGGTGTTCGGCAGCCAATGGGACAGCCGCCAGTCCAACAGCATGGCGCACATCAACCTCACCCGCGAGGCCGACGCCGTGCTGGTGGCGCCGGCCAGCGCCGACTTCATGGCGCGGCTGGTGCACGGGCGCGCGGACGAGCTGCTGAGCCTTCTGTGCCTGGCGCGGCCGATCGAGCGCTGCCCGCTGCTGGTGGCGCCGGCCATGAACCGCGAGATGTGGGCCCACCCGGCGACGCAGCGCAACCTCGCGCAGCTGCGCGCCGACGGCACCACCATCCTCGGGCCCGCGGCCGGCGATCAGGCCTGCGGCGAGGTCGGCGACGGCCGCATGCTCGAGCCCGACGAGCTGCTCGAGGACCTGGTGGCCTTCTTCCAGCCCAAGGCGCTGCTCGGCAAGCGGGTGCTGATCACCGCCGGCCCGACCTTCGAGCCGATCGATCCGGTGCGCGGCATCACCAACCTGTCCAGCGGCAAGATGGGCTTCGCCATCGCGCGCGCCGCGCACGAGGCCGGCGCCGAGGTGACACTCGTGGCCGGGCCGGTGCACCTGCCCACGCCGCGCGGCGTGCAGCGCATCGACGTGCGCACGGCGCGCGAGATGCACGACGCGGTGCTGCCCGCCGCGGCGCAGCACGACGTGTTCGTGGCGACCGCGGCCGTGGCCGACTGGCGCCCGGCCACGCTGTCCGAGCAGAAGATCAAGAAGAACGGCAGCAAGGTCGCGCCGACCTTCGAGCTGACCGAGAACCCGGACATCCTCGCCGCCGTGGCGCGCCTGCCCCGGCGGCCCTACTGCGTGGGCTTCGCCGCCGAGAGCCACGACCTGCTGGAGCACGCCCGCGACAAGCTGGTGCGCAAGGGCGTGCCGCTGATCGTGGGCAACCTGGGCCCCGCCACCTTCGGCCGCGACGACAACGCGCTGCTGCTGGTCGACGCCGCCGGCCACCGTTCGCTGCCGCAGGCCGACAAGCTCACGCTCGCGCGCCAGCTGGTGGGCGAGATCGCTTCCCGCATTGCCTCCCAGTCCGCATGACGACCATCGACGTGAAAGTGCTCGACCCGCGCATGGCCGAGCAGTTGCCTGCCTACGCCACGCCCGGCAGCGCCGGCCTCGACCTGCGCGCCTGCCTGGACGCGCCGCTGGTGCTCGAGCCAGGCCAGAGCCAGCTCATCCCGACCGGCCTGGCGATCCACATCGGCGACCCCGGGCTGGCGGCGATGATCCTGCCGCGCTCCGGGCTGGGCCACAAGCATGGCATCGTGCTGGGCAACCTGGTGGGCCTGATCGACTCCGACTACCAGGGCCCGTTGATGGTGAGCTGCTGGAACCGCGGCGCCAGTGCCTTCACCGTGCAGCCGATGGAGCGGATCGCCCAGCTGGTCGTCGTGCCGGTGGTGCAGGCGGACTTCCGGGTCGTCGGCGAGTTCGGGGCCTCGGACCGCGGCGAAGGCGGCTTCGGCTCGACCGGCAAGCACTGAGGAGCCGTCGGCAGCAGGGGGGACAATACAGCGCCTGCGGGCAACATTGCAGCAACAACATTGCTGCATCCTCGCGCGACTCGCTTCAGGCTCTCGAGAACGACCCGGATCCCAGCTGTCATGACAAAGAACATCACCGTGGTCCTGGCGGCGCTCCTCGTCGGGGCCGCGGGCTGCAGCC
>DATFAY010000158.1:0-9055 GCA_035254085.1 Piscinibacter sp. | reverse complement strand
CTGGTGCTGGCGTTGTTGAAGTCGCCGAAGGGCACCGGCGACGACCATTGCCCGATCACCACGCCGGGCTTCAGGCCCGCGACGTCGAGGCCGCTGCCGTCCCAGATGTGCACGCCCCAGGCCGCGTAGTTGCCGTCGAAGCGACGGTAGTGCACGCGGATTGCCGTCAGGTCCGGGGTGGCAGAGGCCACGGCCAGCGCCTTGGCCGCCAGCGCGCCGCGCTTCGATGCGGCCGGCGCGACGGGCACCGCCGACAGCACGGTCTGGAAGCCCGTGCTGTCGCTGATCTGTGCGTCGGCAGTGGCCGGCGCGGTGCCGCCGCCGCCGCAAGCAGCCAGCAGCGCGGCGCCCGCCAGCGCCCAGGCCCAGAGGCCGGCACGCAGTCCACGTCGATCGAGGGAAGCTCGCATGGTCGTCTCCTCCTTGTTTTGCTTGAGGGCGGATGGTATGGAGTCAAACTACACGATCGTTCCAGGGAGTTTCCCTAGGATCATTCATGTTCTTCGCTGTAGTTTCAGGGCTGGAGTTGCCGGCAATCTGTACCCCAACTACATTTGAAGGATGTTGAAACACACCTTGCGCACGCGATGCGGCCTGATCGCGGCCGCCAGCCTGGCCCTGGCCGCCTGCGGCGGCGGCGGATCGTCGGCCGCCGCGTCCGACACGCCGCTTCCCACATTCGACGCCAGCGCGGTCGCCAAAGCCGATCCCGGCAGCACGCTGCCGGCCCAATGGCAGAGCGGCGTCTTCATGGAGATCTACGTTCGCGGCTACAAGGACAGCAACGGCGACGGCATCGGCGACCTCAAGGGCCTGACGCAAAGCCTCGATTACCTGAAGGATCTCGGCGTGTCGGGCATCTGGCTGATGCCGATCACCAGGAGCCAGGACCACGACCACGGCTACGCGGTCACCGATTACCGCGACATCGAGACGCAGTACGGCAGCCTCGCCGACTTCGACGAGTTGCTCGCGCAGGCGCATGCGCGCGGCATCGGCGTGGTCATCGACTACGTGATGAACCATAGCGCCGCGCAGCATCCGGCCTTCGTCAATTCGAACGCCTCGCCCAGCAACCCGTACCGCGACTGGTACCTGTGGCAAGCGAGCGAACCCGCCGGTTGGAGCATCTACGGCAACGACCCCTGGTACCCCGGCGCGAGCGGCTTCTACTTCGCCGGCTTCTGGAGCCAGATGCCCGACTTCAATCTGCTCAACCCGAGCGTCGTCGCCTATCACCACGACTCGATGCGCTTCTGGCTCAATCGCGGCGTGGACGGCTTTCGCTTCGACGCCGTGGGCAACCTGGTCGAGAACGGCCCCAGCGCCTGGGAGAAGCAACCGCAGGACTACACCTTGATGAGCGACGTGCGGCAGATGCTCGCAGGCTATGCGCAGCGCTTCATGGTCTGCGAAGGGCCGGCCGATCCGATCGGCTTCTCCAACGCCTGCGGCAGCGCCTTCGCCTTCGGCCACAGCAACGACGTCGTCGCCGCGGCCAAGGGCAGTGCGACAGCGGTGAAGGCAGTGTCCGACTACTTCACGACCGCGCCGGCGACGATGTCCACGATGGTGTCCAACCACGACAGCTTCGCCGGCCAGCGCCTGTACGACCAGGTCGGCGGCAATCTGGCGCAGTACCGCCTCGCGGCCGCCACCTACTTGCTGCAGCCGGGCACGCCCTTCATCTACTACGGCGAGGAAGTCGGCATGGCCGGCGCCGCCAGCCTCAGCGGCGACTGGAAGCTGCGCACGCCGATGAGCTGGAGCGCCGACACCCGCACCGCCGGCTTCACCACCGGCACACCGTTTCGCGCGCTTTCGGGCAACGTGGCCGCCTACAACGTCGCCGGCGAAGCCGCCGACGCCAACTCGCTGCTCGCGTTCTACAAGTCCGTCATCGCGCTGCGCAAGTCACGGCCCTCGCTGGCGCGCGGCATCTACGAAGCGGCCGCCAGTTCGGGCACCGTGATGAGCTTTCAACGCAGCGTCGCGGGCGAGCGCACGCTGGTGGTCTTCAACTACGGCAGCAGCGCCGCGTCCGTCGCGCTCGCCAACCTGCGGGCCGGTGCGGTGCTCACCCCGCTGATGCCCACGGGCGGCGCCGATGTGAACGCGACCGCCAGCGGCAGCGCGAGCGTCGATCTTCCCGCGCAATCCTTTGCGGTGTACGCCGTGCATTGACCCAGCGGCTGCAGCCTGCACCCTGCGGGCCGGCACGCCGATCGCGCGCGCCGCCCAAAGTTGCGTAAGCTGCGCCTCCATGAATCCCCTCACCTCCGTGACCGGCCCGGCCGGCGGCCCGCCGCTGTGGACGCTCGAAGGCCTGCGCGCCGCCGATCCGGTGCTGGGCCTCGCGCTCATGATGGTGCTGGCCGTCGTGCTCGCCGACTGGCTGCATCGCCATGCGCGCCTTCCAACCGCCTGCGGCCACATGCTGGTCGGTGCGCTGGCGAGCCCGGTGCTGCTGCGGATCATCGAACGCGCCGAGCTCGACAACTGGAAGCCGCTGACCGACCTCGCGATCGCCGTGCTGGTGTTCGAGCTGGGCACGCGCATCCGCCCGCGCTGGCTGCTCGACAACCCGCCGCTGGCGCTCACCTGCGTGCTCGAGGGCCTGCTCGCCGGCGGCGCGGTGGCAGGATCTTTGATCGCCCTGGGCGTGCCGGCGATGTCCGCGGCAGTGGCCGGCACGGTCGCGATGTCGACTTCGCCGGTGATCACGCTGGCGGTCCTGCACGAGGCGCGCCCGCGCGGTCAGGTGACGGAGCGGCTGCTCATGATGACCGCAGTCAACAGTGTGCTCGCGATGCTTTCGCTCAAGATCTGGCACGTGGTGGCGGCCTCTGCGCAGCACGACCTCGCCACCGCGATCACCGACGCGCTCTACCTCGTCGCCGGGTCGGTGCTGCTGGGCACCGTGTGCGGACTTCTGCTCGAACTGCTGAGCCGCCGCACGCGCGGCAGCGGCGCCTTGCCAGTGCTGCAGATCGCGCTGGTGACGATCGCCAGCATGCTCGCGGTTCAATGGACCCTCTCGCCGCTGCTTGCCTTGCTGGTGGCGGGCATGGTGGCGCGTGCGCGCATGCGCCACGGGCTGACGGTCGAGCCGCGGCTCGGCTCGGCCGGCGCGGTGCTGGTGGTCGTGCTCTTCATCTTCTTCGGGCTGCTGCTCACCCTCGATCATCTCGGCTCTCTGTGGCCCTGGGTGCTGGCCATCGTCCTCGCACGGGCGCTCGGCAAGGGCCTCGCCGTGCTGCTGCTCGCGCGACCGAGCGGGCTGGGCTGGCGCCAGGCCGGCGCGCTCACGCTGGCCCTGCAGCCGATGAGCAGCCTCGCCGTGCTGCTGGCCGCAGACACCTTCGCCTGGGGCACGCGGCTGCCCGGCGTCGATCCGTCGGTGCTGCAGGCGCTGCTGGCGGCATCGACCCTGATGCAGCTCACCGGACCGGTGTGGGCCACCGTCGCGCTGCGCTACGTCGCCAAAGAGACGCATGATGGAGCTTCACCATGAGCCTGGCCGAGTTCACGACCTCGCAGCCGCTGACCCTGGGCGTCGAGCTCGAGCTGCAATTGGTCAGCACGCATGACTTCGACCTCGCACCGCAGGCCGAGGACCTGCTGCGCGTGCTCGCCCACCACAGCGGCGCCTGGGACGTGAAGCCCGAGATCACGCGCAGCATGATCGAGATCGGCACCTCGATCCAGCGCGAGCACGGGCCTTTGCTCGCCGAGCTGAACGACCTGCGCAAGCAGCTCAGCGACGGTGCGCGCAAGCTCAACATCGCGATCGCCGGCGGCGGCACCCACGCCTACCAGCACTGGAGCGCGCAGCAGATCTACCCCACCGAGCGCTTCCACTACATCAGCGAGCTCTACGGCTACCTGGCCAAGCAGTTCACGGTGTTCGGACAGCACGTGCACGTGGGTTGCGAGAACGGCGACACGGCGCTGTGGCTCCTGCATGCCCTGTCGCGCTACGTGCCGCACTTCATCGCGCTGTCGGCGTCGTCGCCGTTCGTGCAGGGGGTCGACACCGGCTTCGACTCGGCGCGCCTGAATTCGGTGTTCGCGTTTCCGCTGTCGGGGCGGGCACCTTTCGCGCTCGGCTGGGACGAGTTCGGCCGCTACTTCGACAAGATGACCAGCACCGGCGTGGTCGAGTCGATGAAGGACTTCTATTGGGACATCCGGCCCAAGCCCGAGTTCGGCACGATCGAGCTGCGCGTGTGCGACACGCCGCTCACCGTCGGCAAGGCGGCCGCGCTCGCCTGCTATCTGCAGTGCCTGTGCCGTTACCTGCGCGAGGAGAAGCCGCTGGAGCCGGCCGAGGACGACTACCTCGTCTACACCTTCAACCGCTTCCAGGCCTGCCGCTTCGGGCTCGACGGCGAGATCGTCGACCCCAAGACCAAGCAGCGCCACAAGCTGCGCGACGACATCCTGCGCACCCTCGCGCGCATCGACGAGCATGCTTTGGACCTGCACGCGCTCGACGCGAGCAACCTCCTGCGCGACAGCCTGTTCGCCGGCAACGACGCCAACGCCCTGCGCAAGCAGCACCGCGACGGCCTGCCGCTCACCGCGGTCGTCGAATGGGCGGCGCGGCGCTGGATGAGCTGACGCGCGCGACGCAATGCCGGGCAGCTACTACGACGCCACCGCGGGCACGCCCATCGAGCGGGCGGCGCTGGACGGCACGCTCGAGGCCGAGGTCTGCATCGTCGGCGGCGGCTTTGCCGGACTGGCAACGGCCCTGGGCTTGCTCGAACGCGGGGTGCGCGACGTCGTGCTCGTCGAGGCCGAGCGTGTCGGCTTCGGCGCCTCCGGCCGCAACGGCGGCTTCGTCTTCGGCGGCTACAGCCTCGACTGCGCCGACCTGCTCGGGCAATTGGGCGCGCCGCGCGCCAAGGCGATCTACGGCCTGACGCGCCGCGCCGTGCAGCTGATCCGCGAGCGCATCGTGCGCCACCGCATCGAGTGCGAGGCGGTCGAAGGCGGCGCCCTGCTGGCCAACTGGTTCGACGACGACGAGCTGCTGCGCCGACAGCAGCGCCTGATGGCCGAGCACTTCGACGTGGCCTGGCGCTTCATCCCCAAGGCGGAGCTGGGCCAGTGGGTCGATTCGGCACGCTACAGCGCCGCGCTGCTGGAGCCCGACGCCTTCCATTTCCACCCGCTCAAGTACGCGCGGGGCGAAGCGGCGGCGATCGAGTCGCTGGGCGGACGCATCTTCGAGCGATCGCGCGCGACCGCCATCTCGGCGCGCGGCCACGGCACGCGCGTCGCCACCGAGCGCGGCGCGATCGATGCGCGCCACGTGGTCATCGCCGGCGGCGGCTACCTCTCTCGGCTGGTGCCCGAGCTCGAACGCGCGATCCTGCCGATCGCCACCTACGTGATGGCGACCGAGCCGCTGGGCGATGCGCTGCACGCGGTGCTGCCTTCGTGCGCGGCCGTCTACGACAGCCGCTTCGCATTCGACTACTACCGCAAGCTCGAGGACACCCGGCTGCTGTGGGGCGGGCGCATCTCGGTGCGCGAGCGCCGGCCCGCCGACATCGCGCGCTTCCTGCGCGAGGACATGCTGCGGGTGTTTCCTTCACTGCGCGACGCGCGCATCGACTACGCCTGGGGCGGGATGATGAGCTACGCCCGCCACAAGATGCCGCAGATCGGCCGCCTCGCGCAGGGGGATCGCCGCGGGCTGTGGTACGCCCTGGGCTTCGGCGGACACGGCGTGGCGCCGACCACGGCGGCGGGCGAGCTGCTCGCCGCGGCCATCGCGCACGGCGAGCCGCTGCCCGCCGGCTTCGAGCGCTACGGACTGCCGCGCACTTGGCGGCCTGCGGGGCTCATCGCCGCGCAGGCCACCTACTCCTGGCTGCAGTGGAAGGACCGCCTGCGCGCGCGCGCCGGCGTGCGCTCAGACGCGGCGCCGGCGTGAACCCAGTGCGCCGACGACGCCCAGGCCCAGCAGCATCAGCGCGTAGGTCGACGGCTCGGGCACGGCCACCAGCACGCCGAACAGGCCATGGCTCTCGTCGTCGGGGCCGGCACTGAAGTACAGCATCGAGCTGCTGCCTGCGGCGGCGTCATTGCCCGGCGTCAGCGCCCACAGGCCGTCGATGGTGAGCGGATCGCCCGAGGCCGAACTCACCTGGCCGAGGAAGCTGTGCGTCGTGGGGTCGAACGCGTTGATGCGGCCGTCGCCGAAGTTGCCCACGAGCAAGGCGCCGGCCCAGGCGCCGAACGATGACGGCGCGATGGCCAGCCCCCAGGGCGCGTCCAGCGTGCCGTTGCTGGCGATGCGCCCGAGGAAGTCGCCGTTGAGGCTGAAGGCATCCACCAGGCCCAGGCCCGCGCCCGCGACCTCCTCGTCGCCGGCGGCGTTGCGCAGCGCATAGGTCACGTACAGCGTGTCGCCGAGGTTGCGCACGTTGAAGGGCGCGTAGCCCGCGGGCAAGGCCGGATCGATGAAGCTGCCGGTGAGCGTCGGCGCGGCGGCCGTGCCCTTGAAGACATCGATCGCACCGGCCTTGAAGTTGCTGGCATAGAGGTAGCTGTTGCCCGACAGGCTGCCGATGGCCGCCCCCTTGTAGCTGTTGGCCGGCGCGGGCGACGCCAGCACCTCCGCCGTCGTTCCGAGGGTGTTGCGCCACCCGGAGACGGTGCCGTCTTCGCCGACGAAGAGGAAGCGGTCGCCGTTGAAGGCGCCGGCCGAGCCGTTGAAGACCTGGCCCGTCGGATTGCCCGACACCGCCACCGTGAGGCCCAGCTTGGTGGTGGCCTGCGTGGCGGGGTTGACCGAGTACAGGGTCGACACGCCGCCGTCGGCGGCCGACACCCAGAACGGCGAGGTCGGTCCGAACGACACGCCCCACGCGTTCTTCAGCGCCGGATCGGTGATCTGCGCCGCGTGCGCCGACTGGTCATCGGTGACCAGGTTCACCTGCGCGAAGTCGACCGCGGCGGCCGGCAAAGCCACGCCGACGAGAACACCGGCCGCGATCCCACGAAGTCCCTGAGCATGCATGTGATGCCTCCTTTGCAACGGTTCAGGTGTACGCAGTCGACGGTCGCAGGATTCCATCGCGGTGCCCCCTAGCCCGTGGGAGGCGACGGGCACGCGCCATGCTCGAGTCGCGGGACGGCCGGCGGCGCGGCCGGCGCCGGCATGCGCGGATAATCGCGCCATGCGACTGCCGTTCACGAAGATGCAGGGCGCCGGCAACGACTTCGTCGTGCTCGATGCCACCCGCTCGCCCATCGAGCTGACACCCGACCAGGTGCGGGTGCTGGGCGACCGGCGCTTCGGCGTCGGCGCGGACCAGATCCTCGTGGTCGAGCGCAGCACCACGGCGGGCGTGGACTTCCGCTATCGCATCTACAACAACAGCGGCGACGAGGTCGAGCATTGCGGCAACGGCGCGCGCTGCTTCGTGCGCTACGTGCGCGACAAGGGCCTCACGGCCAAGGACACGATCCGCGTCGAGACGGTCAACAACCTGCTCGAGCTGGCGTTGCAGCCGGACGGGCGCGTCACCGTCGACATGAACGCGCCGGTGTTCGAGCACGAGCGCATCCCCTTCGACGCTTCCGGCCTGACGCCCGACCGGCTGGGCGGCTTCGCGCAGTGGCCGCTGGACCTGGGCGACTACGTGGTCAAGGTCGCCGTGCTGTCGATGGGCAACCCGCATGCGGTGCAGATCGTGGCCGACGTCGACAGCGCGCCGGTCGGCCTGCAGGGGCCGGTGATCGAAGGGCATTCGCGCTTTCCGCGCCGGGTCAACGCGGGCTTCATGCAGATCGTCGACCGCCGCCACATCCGCCTGCGCGTGCACGAGCGCGATGCCGGCGAGACCCTCGCCTGCGGCACGGGCGCTTGTGCCGCGGTGGTGGCGGGCATCCGCCTGGGCCTGCTCGACCCGACAGTGGAGGTCGAGGCCCGTGGCGGGCATCTGACCATCGAATGGCAGGGCGGCGACAGCCACGTGCTGATGACCGGCCCGGCACAAACCGTCTTTGAAGGAGTCATCGAACTGTGAGCGCGATCCAGGGCATCACCGAGAACGACATCGCCAATTACCTGGCCAACACGCCCGGGTTCTTCGAGCGCCACGCGGAGTTGCTCTCCAGCATCCAGCTGACCAGCCCGCACGGCCAGCGGGCCGTCTCGCTGCAGGAGCGGCAGATGGAGCTGCTGCGCGACAAGGTGAAGGGCATGGAACTGAAGGTGATGGAGATGATCCGCCACGGGCAGGAGAACGTCGCCATCGCCGACCGCTTGCACCGCTTCACGCGCGCGATCATGCTGACCACCAACGCGGCCGACCTGCCCGACGTGCTGGTCAACGAGCTGATGCACCAGTTCATGATCCCGCAGGCGGGTATCCGCATCTGGGGCGCGGCACCGGCCTTCGCGGCGCTCGCGTTCGCGCGGCCGGTGACCGAGGACGTGAAGAGCTTCGCGTCCAGCCTCGCCCTGCCCTACTGCGGCGTCAACTCGGGCTTCGAAGCCGCGCAATGGCTGGAGGAGCCGGCGGCGGTGATGTCGCTCGCGCTGATCCCACTGCGCCATGGCGCGACCACCTCGGCCTTCGGCATGCTGGTGCTGGGTTCTCCCGACCCGACGCGCTATTCGGCCGACATGGGCACCGAGTTCCTGATGCGCATCGGCGAGATCGCCAGCGCGGGCCTCTCGAGGCTGCTGCCGGCCGCCTGACGCGATGGCGGCGAACGAATCGACGGCGGCGGTGCTGCACCCCGACATCGTTCGCCACCTGACGCACCTGCAAGTCGAGCGGCGCCTGGCCGCACGCACGCTCGCGCTCTACGCCGAGGCGTTCGAGCGGCTGCAGCGCGGCCTCGATGCCACGCATGTGGATCTGCACGCGGCGCAGGTCCATCACGTGCGCCGCTGGGCGGGGCAGTTGCACGCGCAGGGGCTGTCGCCGCGCAGCATCGCGCTGGTGCTGTCGGCGTGGCGCGGCCTGTACCGCTGGCTCGGGCGCGAGGGGCGCGTCGCCGTCAATCCGGTGGAAGGCGTGCGCGC
>DATFAY010000157.1:0-2621 GCA_035254085.1 Piscinibacter sp. | reverse complement strand
GTGGCCATCAGCAGCGCCGCGAGCGGCACCGTGGCCGAGAAGCCCACCCGCTTGAAGGCCAGCGCACCGACGATGCCGCCGAGAAAGAACAGGCCCACGATGGTCGCGTGGATCTGCAGCTTGTCGCGGTTGGCGCGCACGAAGTGCATATCGTTGGACGCCTCGGTGCGGTTCCAGTAGAAGAGCCGGCCCAGCTCGATGCCCAGGTCGGTGACGACGCCGGTCATGTGGGTGGTGCGGATCTCGGCCTGCGAGATCTTGGTGACGATCGCGTTCTGCAGGCCCATGATGAAGCACAGCAGCAGCACGGTCGAGGGCACGAACACGTCGACCAGCAGCTCGAGGTTGGCGCCCAGCACGCCGAACAGCAGCAGCAGGAGCGCCTCCAGCATCAGCGACAGGGCGAACTCGCCGTGCATCTGGCGGCGCCGCGCCCAGTTGATGAGCACCGCGGTGGTCGCCGCGCCGCCCACGAAGGCGAGCAGCGAGGACAGCCCCGCCATCGCCAGCGCCGCGTTCCCGAGCACGAGGTCGTCGGCGATCGACGAGATGACGCCGCTCATGTGCGAGGTGTAGCGCTGCACTGCGAGGAAGCCGCCGGCATTGACCGCGCCGGCGACGAACGCGAGCAGCGCGCCCAGCTGGCGGTTGGCGCGGCGGGTGCGGACCCGGTGGGTCAGGCGGTGGATGAATTCGGGCATGAGGACAGCGACTTCCGAGCAGCCCGACGCCTTGTCAACTACCGGCTTGCAGGCCCGATTCTATGCGCGTAGCATGTGTCAGCGACGCACATCGCATTAACATACTGGGATTCCGTCATGGAATTGAAGACGGCACGCTTGACGCTGCTGATCGATCCCGCCAAGAAGACGGCGTTCGAGCGCCTGTGTGCGCAGCAGGACCGCACGCCGTCGCAGGTCGTGCGCCAGCTCATCCGCGAGTACCTCGCCCAGCACGACGTGCGCTATGTGCCCAGCGGCGAGGCGCCGCTCGGCGAAGCGCCCGCCCCGCGGCCGTCGCGTCCCCTGAAACCCCATGCGCGGCCCGCCGCCAAGCCGGCCCCGACGCGCAGCCGCAAGCGTTGACATGCCGAGCCGCGCGCCGCGTCGCTCCTGCCCGTCCCGGGCCGCCTGCGCGGCTTGGCGGCGAATGAGCGAAGTCTGAGGGCGCGGCTCGATGGCGAACTGGCTGCATCTCGACTGGGCGTTGCTCGTCGTGGCGGCCTGGCTGCTGGTGGGCCTGGCCGGCGTGTTCGCGCTGCGGCGGCTGCGCCTTGTCGCGCATGTGCTCTTTCCGCTGGGCGGCCTGGTCGGCGTGGGGCTGTTCGCGGTGGCGCTCGGCGCGGTGCTGTCGCCCACCGAGGTCGCGGTGCTGCCGATCGGCCTGCCGACCCTGCCCTTCCATCTGCGGCTGGACCCGCTGTCGGCCTTCTTCCTGATGGTGATCGGCGGCGCCTCGGCCGGCGTGTCGGCGTTCGCCGCCGGCTACTTCCGCCGCGGCGAGGGCACGCCGCCGGGCCTTCTGTGCCTGGAGTACCACGTGTTCCTGGCCAGCATGGTGGGCATCGTGCTGGCCGACGACGCCTACGCCTTCATGGTGATGTGGGAGACGATGGCGCTGTCGTCGTTCTTCCTCGTCACCGCCAACCACCGCATCCCCGAGATCCGCCGCGCGGGATACCTCTACCTGCTGATCGCGCACGTCGGGGCGATCGGCATCCTGATGTGCTTCGGCGTGCTGCAGGCCAACACCGGCGACTACAGCTTCGCCAACATGCGGCTGCAGCACCTCACGCCCTTCTGGGGCACGGTGGCGTTCGCGCTCGCGGTGTTCGGATTCGGCGCCAAGGCCGGCCTGCTGCCGCTGCACATCTGGCTGCCCGAGGCGCACCCGGCGGCGCCCTCGCCGGTGTCCGCGCTCATGAGCGGCGTGATGCTCAAGACGGCCGTCTACGGGGTGCTGCGCGTGGTGTTCGACCTGCTGCACATGCAGGTCTGGTGGTGGGGCGCCGCGCTGCTGTTCCTGGGCTTGGCCACGGCCCTGTTCGGCGTCGTCTTCGCCGCGGTGCAGGTCGACATGAAACGGCTGCTCGCGTATTCGTCGATCGAGAACATCGGCCTGATGTTCGCGGGCATCGGCCTCGCGGTCGTGTTCTCGGCCTACGGCATGACGCCGATGGCGGCGCTGGCGCTCACCGCCGCCCTCTACCACGCCGCGGTGCATGCCTTCTTCAAGAGCCTGCTGTTCCTGGGCACCGGAAGCGTCCTGCACGCCACCGCCGAGCGCAATCTCGGCAAGCTCGGCGGCCTGATGCGCTACATGCCCTGGGTCGGCTGGGTCACGCTGCTGGGCGTGCTCGCGAGCGCGGGGCTGCCGCCGCTGGGCGGCTTCGTCTCGGAATGGCTGCTGCTGCAGAGCTTCCTGTTCACCCCGGGCCTGCCGCACCCGGTGCTCAACATGCTCATCCCGGTGGTGGCGGCGCTGATCGCGCTGGTGGCGGCCCTGGCGGGCTACACCATGGTCAAGTTCTTCGGCGTGATCTTCCTGGGGCAGCCGCGCGAGGACAAGCTCGCGCACGCGCACGACGCGGGCACGTGGGAGCGCGCCGGCATGCTGTGGCT
>DATFAY010000156.1:0-6560 GCA_035254085.1 Piscinibacter sp. | reverse complement strand
CGCCGCGGCGATGTCGCCGGTGGTGATCAGGGCAGGGCTGGACTCCCCCGCCAGCCGCAGCGCGGCGGCCACGATGTCGGCCTGGCGTCTTTCCGTGGAGAACCTTGTCTGCATGGTCTTGCCGATCCGCTGGTAAGTCATTGAATACTTACCAGTATACGCTGATGCAACGACTTCTGCAGGCCCGCAACGTGACCGTCGGGCTGGGCGATCCGTCGAGCGTTGCGATCTTGACATGCAACCGATTCATTGCCTATTATTCACGCAACGATTTCCCTGCCCCAGCGCTGCATGGCCGGACGCCTCGATGACACCGATCTGCTCTTCAAGGCCCTCGGCGACCCGAGCAGGCGTCGGTTGCTCGACCTGCTGCATGCAAGCGACGGCAGCACCCTCGGCGCGCTGTGCGAGCACCTGGAGATGACACGACAGGGCGTGACCCGACACCTG
Source organism: Piscinibacter sp. (assembly GCA_035254085.1). Taxonomy (GTDB): domain Bacteria; phylum Pseudomonadota; class Gammaproteobacteria; order Burkholderiales; family Burkholderiaceae_C; genus Albitalea. The sequence goes on along the minus strand of DATFAY010000156.1, from coordinate 6,110 downwards.
GGCGTGCTGGAGGCGGCGAATCTGGTGGTCACCGTGTGGCGCGGGCGCGAGAAGTTGCACTTCCTGAACCCGGTGCCGCTGCAGGAGATCCACGAACGGTGGATCGCCAAGTTCGAGAGGCCGCGCCTTGCGGCGCTGGCCGACCTGAAGCGACGACTGGAGAAGAGCCATGGCTAGATCGACCTTCGTGTACGTGACCTACATCCGCACCACGCCGCAGAAGCTGTGGTCCGCCTTGACCGACGCCGAATTCATCAAGCAGTACTGGTTCGGGGTGCGCTGCGAAAGCCAGTGGACGGCGGGATCCCCTTGGAAGCTGGTGGCCGGCGACGGCCAGGTCATGGACACGGGCGAAATCATCGAGGCCGAGCCGCCGCGGCGCCTGGTGATCCGCTGGCAAAACCGGAGCAAGCCCGAGCTCGCGGCCGAGGGCGAATCACGATGCACGATGGAACTGGAGCCCAGCGGTTCGGCCGTCAGGCTCTCCATCACGCACACCATCGAGCGCGACGCGTCGAAGTTCATCGCCGCCGTGTCCGGCGGTTGGCCGAAGATCATGTCCAACCTGAAGTCCCTGCTGGAAACCGGATCGCCGGTCCTGCAGGACCCCTATCCGCTGGAAGGCGACGGCTCCTGATGCGCGTTAAGCCGCCGCTCAGGCGCCGCGTCTAAGCTGCGGCCGTGTCCCGCCTTTGACGGCTGCGTGCCGCCGCGCATCACCATGCCAGTTCCCGTGCCCCTCCTCGACGACAGCGAAGACCCGCAGCACAGCCCGGCCGAGCGCGCCGCGGCCGCCTCGCGCAGTACCTGGGTCAGCGTCGGCGTCAATCTCGCCCTCACCGCGCTGCAGGTCGCCGCCGGCGTCCTCGCCAAGTCGCAAGGCCTCATCGCCGACGGCATCCACTCGCTGTCGGACCTGGTGGCCGATTTCGTGGTGCTCTTCGCCAGCCACCACAGCCGCAAGGACGCCGACGCCGACCACCCCTACGGGCACCACCGTTTCGAGACGGCGGCCTCGCTGGCGCTGGGCGGTCTGCTGCTCGCCGTCGGCGTGGGCATGCTGTGGTCCGCCTTCCTCAAGCTGGAGCAGCCCGAGACGGTGCAGAAGGTGCACGTCGCCGCGCTGTACGTGGCGGGCGCCGCGCTGGTGGCCAAGGAACTGCTCTTTCGCTACATGCTGGCCGTGGCCAAGCGCGTCAAGTCCAGCATGCTGGTGGCCAACGCCTGGCATGCACGCTCGGACGCGGCATCCTCGCTGGTGGTGGGCGTGGGCATCGTGGGCAACCTCGCAGGCTACCCGATCCTCGACCCGATCGCGGCGGCCATCGTCGGCTTCATGGTGGCCAAGATGGGCTGGGAGTTCGGCTGGGACGCGCTGCACGACTTGATGGACCGCGCCGTCGACGACGAGGAACTGCAGGCGATCCGCCGCACGCTCGAGGAGACCCCCGGCGTGAGCGGCGTGCACGACGTTCGCACCCGCAAGATGGGCGACATGATCGTCGTCGACGCCCACATCGAGGTCGACGCGACCCTGAGCGTCGAAGCGGGCCACGATATCGCCGTGCAGGCACGCCAGCGCGTGATGCAGCGCCACCGCGTGCTCAACCTGATGACGCACGTCGACCCCTGGCGCCGTCCCGACCTCGACCACGCCGCACCGGCCGCTGTTCGCACACCTTGAACGCGCCGCGGCGCGATACTCCCGACCGCTCGGGAAGACGTGCAAGGAGACCGTGTGCGGCTGCTGCTGGTGGAAGACGATGCGATGATCGGCAAGGCGGTGCAGCAGGGCCTCGCCCGCGCCGGCTTCACCGTCGACTGGGTGCACGACGGGCGCGACGCCGAACTCTCCATGGACTCGGGCGTGTACCACGCGGTCGTGCTCGACCTGGGGCTGCCGCGCAAGGACGGCCTCGATGTGCTCAAGGCGGCACGCGCCCGCGACAACCACGTCCCGGTGCTGATCACGACCGCGCGCGACGAGGTGGCCGAGCGCATCGCCGGGCTGGACGCCGGTGCGGACGACTATCTGGCCAAGCCCTTCCACCTGGACGAACTCAACGCCAGGCTGCGCGCGCTCATCCGCCGCCACGCGGGCAGCGGACGGCCCGACCTGGTGCACGGGCCGCTGGTGGTCGACCCGGCGGCCAAGACCGTGACGCTGTCGGGCGCGCGCGTGTCGCTGTCCCCGCGCGAGTTCTCCATCCTCGAGGCGCTGATGCAGCGGCCCGGCGCGGTGCTGTCGTGCGAGGCGCTGGAGGAAGCGGTCTACGGCTGGGACACCGAGGTCGGCAGCAACGCGATCGAGGTGCACCTGCATCACCTGCGCAAGAAGCTCGGCCCCGACCTGATCCAGAACGTGCGCGGCGTGGGCTACCGCATGAAGGACATCGGAGAGCCCGCGACGTGATCTCGATCCGCCGGCGGCTCTTCGTCTGGCTGATGGGGGCGCTGTCGGTGGGCGCGATCGCCATCACCAGCGGCAGCTACACGCTCACGCTGGAGGAGATGAACGAGGTCTTCGACGAGGAGCTCAAGCAGGTCGCGCTCACCGCGCTCACGCACGCGCACGAGCCGCGCGCCGCGCCCAAGCCGCCGATCGCAGGCAGCGACCTGGTCGATGTCGCGTTCGTCACGCAGGTCTGGAGCCTCGACGGGCACCTGCTCTTCTCGTCGCGCCCGCAGGCCGGCATCGCGTTCGACGACAAGGAGGGCATCCGCACGGTGACGCTGGCCGACGGGCCGTGGCGCGTCTACACGGACCAGTCGGCGTCCTACTTCACCCAGGCCGCCCAGCCGGTGGCCGTGCGGCATCGCCTGGCGGCCGAGGTGGCGCTCAAGACCTTGATCCCGACGCTCGCCGCCGTGCCCGTCCTGGTGCTGCTGGTGCTCGTGGCGCTGCAGCGCGGCCTGCGCTCGCTCACGCACACCGCGCAGGACGTGGGCACGCGCAGCGCCGTGTCGCTCGAGCCGATCGATGCCGCTGGGCTGCCCGCCGAACTGCACCCGCTGGTGGTGTCGATCAACGGACTGATGGAGAAGCTGTCGCGCGCGCTCGCCTCGCAGCGGCACTTCACCGCCGACGCCGCGCACGAGCTGCGTACGCCGCTCACGGCTCTGGGGCTGCAGCTGCAGCTGCTGCTCTCGGCGCAGGACGATGCGGCGCGCGCCGAAGCGCTGGCCGACATCCAGAAGGGCCTGGCGCGCGCCAACCGACTCGTCGAGCAGCTGCTGCAGATGTCGCGCCTCGAGCCCGACGCGCCCTTCGCGCCGGCGACCCCGGTCCGTCTGGACGAGCTGGCCAAGACCGTCGTCGCCGACTTCAGCGCCCGCGCGGCGCTGGCCAATGTCGACCTCGGCGTGGTCGTCGACGACGCGCCGCAGCCCCTGGTGGCGGGCGATGCCGAGGAGCTGCGCGTCATGCTCAACAACCTGGTGGACAACGCACTGCGCCATGCGCCCGAAGGCAGCCGTGTCGACGTCGCAGTGCGCGCCCACGGATCGGCCCGCGACGAGATCGCTGTCGAGGTCTCGGACGCGGGCCCCGGCATCGCGCCCGAGGATCGGGAACGGGTCTTCGACCGCTTCTATCGCAAGGCCTCCGAGGCCCACCCCGGCGGCACGGGTCTTGGGCTGGCGATCGTCAAGGCCGTCGTGCAGCGCCATCGCGCGCGCCTCGAGCTCGCACCCGGCCAGTCGCGCAGCGACGGCGGGCGAGGGCTGCTCGTGCGCATCGTCTTCCCCGCCGGTCCGCGCTTAAGCGCCGTTTAAGAGCCCGCTCGGCATAGTCCGCCCGCCGTCGCCAACCGGCGGCGAGGAACTGCGCGAGGGGGGAACGATTGAGTGGTCGAATCGGGCTGCTCGGGCTGCCGCGGCCCGGGTGGCCGCTCGTTGGGATCGACGCGGCACGAGGGACGCAGGGGCGCGCCATCGCGGCGCTGCTGTGCCTGTTCGCGGCGGTGTGGCTGCCGGTGCTGGCTGCCACGTCGCTGGCGCCGCCGGTGGACAACATCGAGCAGCTGACGTGGGTGCGCTCGCTCGAGTGGGGCTACTACAAGCACCCGCCGCTGCCCACCTTCCTGCTGTGGCTGCCCGCGCACGTGCTCGGTCTCTCGGCCTGGACGACCTACGTGCTCGGCGCGGCGGTCACGCTGAGCGCGATGGCGATGCTGTGGCGTTTCCTGTGTGCGGTCCGCGGCGCGACGCACGCGACGATCGCGCTGCTGGCGATGCTGTGCATCACCTACTACAACGGCCGGCTCTACTACTTCAACCACAACGTCGTGCTGATGTGGTTCGTGGTGGCCACGGCGCTCCTCGCCTGGGCGGCGTTCGAGCGGCGCCAGCTGCGCTGGTGGGCGCTCGCCGGCGTGGCGATCGGCCTGGGCGCGCTGGCGAAGTACCAGATCGCCGTCACCGTGGTGTGCCTGGGCACCTTCCATGCCTCGCAAGGCGGCTGGAAGGATCCCTTGCACCGGCGTGGCCTGCTGCTCGCGACGCTGCTCGCGCTGCTGGTGTTCCTGCCGCACCTGTGGTGGCTGCCGCGGCACGACTTTGCGCCGGTGCACTATGCGCTGGACAGCTCGCTCGCCGCGGACCTCGGCCTTGCGCATCGGCTCGCCGATGCGCTGCAGTGGAGCGTCGACCAGATGTTCAATCGCGCCCTGCCGGCGCTGGTGCTTCTGGGCGCATGCGTCGTGTCGGCTCGCCGCGGCGAGCCGCGTCTGCCCCGGCGCGACATGATCGCGCCGCGGCGAGATGCAGCCCGCGCGGTGCTGTTGTGCTGGGGTCTCGTGCCGCTCGTCTTCATGCCGATGACGGGCATCGTCTTCGGCTCGCAACTGCAATTGCAGTGGGGCACGCCGTTTCTGCTCTTTCTGGTGCCCGCCGTGATGGAGCTCATGTTCACGCGCCGCTGGGCTACGGTGGCGATGTCCCAGGCTGGGCGCGCCTTCGCCATGCTGCAAGGCACGCTGCTCGCACTGACCATCGTCACCTCGCCGCTCGGACCGAGGGCGCTCGTGGACACGCACTGGCGCAGCTTCGATGCCCCAGGCCTGGCGCACACGCTGCTGCGCCCGGCGCATGCGGCGCTGGGTGGGCCGGTGCGCGTCATCGTCGGCTCGGGGGGCGAGCCCGGCGCGCTCGCGCTGCTGTTTCCCGAGCGCCCGCTGGTGCTGATCGACGGTCGCTACGACCGCAGCCCCTGGGTGCGCGACGGCCTGGTCCAGCGCTGCGGCGCGTTGGAGATCGTGCACGCGCTCGTGCCGCCGGCAGGCATGACGCCGGTGGGTGCGCGCTTTCCGGGACTGCACTGGGGCGTGATCGCGCCCGAGCCCGGGCAACTGGGATGCCACTGAGGGTCGACGCCGCACATGTGTCTTGATCAAGCTTAAGTTGCGCATAAGCGGTGGGGCGAATACTGGGCAGATTCACTTCAGCAGGCAGTCCAGGACGTGCTGCAGCCTCCACGCAGGGCGACGGCCCACGGCCCCGGTGACGGCACCGCGACCATCCATGCTCCCGCCGAGCCGCTGCGGGCGCGGCGGCGCGTGGCGCTGCTGCCCTGGATCCTGGCGCTGGCCTGGCTGGCCGCCACCGCCTGGATGCGGCCGTTGGCCTTGCCCGACGAGGGCCGCTATGTCGGTGTCGCCTGGGAGATGCTGCGCTCGGGGCAGTGGGCGGTGCCCACCCTGGACGGCATGCCGTTCTTCCACAAGCCGCCGCTCTTCTACTGGATCACGGCGGCGTCGATGGCCGTGTTCGGCCCGGGTGTCCTGGCCGCGCGCGCGGCGTCGCTGCTCGGGGCACTGATCGCGGCGGTGTCCGTCGCCCTCTTCGTGCAACGCTGGCAGGGCGAGCGTGCGTCGCGCCGAGTGCAGATCGTGCTCCTCACGACACCTCTGTTCTTCGGCGGCGCGCAGTTCGCCAACCTCGACATGCTGGTGGCCGGCTGCATCAGCGCGGCCATCGTGCTGGCCGCGCACGCGCTGCTGTGCCTCGAACGCGGACGCCCGGGCCGCGGCGCACTGGCCGGTGCATTCGTGTTCGCCGCGCTGGGCATGCTGGCCAAAGGGCTGATCGGCGGCGTGCTGCCCGCGCTCGTC
>DATFAY010000155.1:0-10540 GCA_035254085.1 Piscinibacter sp. | reverse complement strand
TTTCTTGGCTCCCCGACCTGGGCTCGAACCAGGGACCTACGGATTAACAGTCCGGCGCTCTACCGACTGAGCTATCGAGGAACAGAGCCTCGCATTATAGACAATTTCGAAGGGCCGTCACAACGAGGCCTCGACCGACAGGCGCAGGGTGCGGGGCGCCAGCGGGAACAAATACACATGGCCGAACTGGTAGGGCGACTCCCGCCAGGCGCGGCGGTCGAGCAGGTTGTCGACGCCCGCGCGCCATACCAGGTGCCCGAACGAGGACGCCTGCGCATACCGCAGGCCCGCGTCCACGCGCGCGTAGCCCGGCACGCGGGCGCTGTTGTCCGGCAGCACCATGCGGTTGCCTTCGGCCAGGAGGTCGGCCTGCAGCGCCAGGCCGGGCAGGGCGGCGAGGTCGTGGCGCGCCTGCAGCTTGAGCGTGCGGGCCGGCACGTTGGCGGGCCGCAGGCCATTCACGCTCGCGTCCTGGGCGCCTTCGCGCCGCGCGCGCAGCAGTTGCACGCCGCCCTGGACGGTCCAGCGGCCGCGCTGCCAGGCGCCATTCGCCACCAGGCCTTGATGGTGTGCGCTGCCATCGAGGAAGAAGGCCGATCCGGTGTCTGTGGGTACCGGCCGGTCGATGTCGAACCACGCGATGTTCCAGCTGGCCTGCGTCGCCTGGCCCTTCAGCCCGAACTCGACCTGCCGGCTCTTCGCCGCAGGCAGCACCTGGCCCGCCGCTGCGCCATAGGGAGGCAGCTTGGGCGTCACATAGGACTCCACGCCCTGGCCCCAACTGGCATAGACCAGTTGGTTCGATCCGAACACATGGCTGAGCGCCAGCCAGGGCGTCGTGAAGGACTGGTCGTAGCTCGGCCCCGCCACGCCGGCGGTGTCGATGCTGCTGCGCGAAAGGCGGGTGTGGCGCAGCCCCAGCCAGGCGGTGGTGGATGCCGACAGCTTGATCGCATCGCGGGCGAACAACTCGTTGTGGCGCTCGTCGCGGTCTGTGTTGTCGTACGCCGGCGTGGGGTCCGGCGGCGTGACGAGCGTGCCTTGGATGTTGCCCGTGCCGACGAAGTTGTATGCGTACTTGTCGAAGCGGGCACGGAAGCGGCTGAACAGTACACCCGTCGACAGCTCGTGCGTGAGCGTGCCGGTGCGCAGGCTTCCGTCCAGGGCGAGTTCGAGCGCGTCCGTGCGGCGTCGCTCGTTGTCGCTGCGAAAGTCGTAGAGGTCGAAGCTGCCGTCGGAGCAGTAGCGGTCGTAGGCGTTCTCGGCGCTGCATCCGAACGGGAATGCAATGCGATCGTCGCTCGTGAGTTGCTGGGTGGCGGCATGTGCCGTCCAGCGCCAGGAAGGACTCAGCCGCTGCGAGAAGCGCAGCGACGCGGTGGTCGCGTCGAGCACCACCGGCAGTGACCACGGCTGGTTGTTGAGGTTGATGCGAGGGTCGATGCTGCTCGCGGCCGGGACCGTGCCGCCCAGCATGCTGAAGCCGGGCACGCTGGGCTGGCTGCGGTGGCTGGTCTCGAATTCGGCTTCGAGCAGCATGTCGTTGGGAAGGCGCCAGTCCCCGGCCACGGCCAGCAGGTTGCGTTCGCCCTTGGCGCTGCGCGCACGCGGGTCGATGTGCTCGGCGGCGGCGTTCACGCGCACGCCGAACGCCTCGCCCGCGCCGAAGCGCTGGCTGAGGTCCAGCGCACCGAGCACCGACCCGGCTTGGCGCCAGGCGATCTCGGCATGGCGGATCGGCTGCTCCGACGGGCGCTTGACGACGAAGTTCACCAGCCCGCCTGGGGCGCTCACGCCCGCCTGCAGCCCGCTGGTGCCCTGCAGGATCTCCACGCGTTCCTTGTTGTCCAGCGGGATCGAGGTCTCGGCGTTGATGGGCAGGCCGTCGCGGCGATAGTTGGCCTGGTTGTCGATGACGAAGCCGCGCACCGTGAGGAAGTCCCAGTAGCCCTCGGCGTTGTAGGCATCGCTCACCGACGGGTCGATGCGCACGATGTCCGCGAGCCGCTGCACGCCGAGATCGCGGATCTGCTCGCTGCTCAGGATGCTCGCCTGGAAGGGCGACTTCGACAGCGGGAGCTCGCCCCAGCCGCTGACGCTGATGGCGGGGTCCCCCTTGCCGGTGACGGTGACGCGCTCGAGCGCAGTGGTCTGCGCGTGGGCCTGAGCAATGCAAAGCAGCGACGCCACGCCAATCGGCGTGACGCGCAGGAGCGAAGAAGGAATTGCCATCGTGGTTCCGCAAGCGACGGCAGGTCGGCGGACGTGAGCCTCGCGCTCGAGGCTTCAGGCGTGCTTCCCTGCGCGAGGATTACCTCAATCAGGTTCGAAGGGACTTTCTCAGTCGAACGTGAGGCCACGTTCAACACCCCCAGCGAGTGCCGCGCAGCGCGCGCGGCGGGCGAATTATCTCATCGCACGAGCCGCTCAGAAACGACGAAGGCCCGGATGACGGGCCTTCGTGTCGATGCTGCTTGAGCGAGGTCAATCGAAGACGGGCGTCTCCACGCCGAGCACCTTGTGCAGCTTCGGGCTCGTGGTGGTGTACTGCAGCAGGATGCGCTTCTCGGGAAAGACGTACGGCGCCGCCGCGAACGCGGCCAGCGCGGCCTCGTGGAAGCCCGAGAGGATCAGCTTCTTCTTGCCCGGATAGGTGTTGACGTCGCCCACCGCGAAGATGCCCGGCGTGCTGGTCTCGAACTTCTCGGTGTCGACGACGATCTGCTTGCGCTCGAGGTTCAGGCCCCACTCGGCGATCGGGCCGAGCTTGGGGCTCAGGCCGAAGAACACGAGCAGCACGTCCAGCGGCACCACGCGCGTCACGCCGTCGCTGCCGGTCACCTTCACGCTGGCGAGCTTGCCGCCGGCCTCCTCGAAGCCGGTGACCTGACCGACCACGAACTGCATTTCGTACGCGTCGCACAACTCCTTCATCTTGGCCACGCTCGCGGGCGCTGCCTTGAAGCCGTCGCGGCGGTGCACGAGGATCACGCTCTCGGCCTTGTTCGGGCCGTCCTGCACGAAATTCAGGGTCCAGTCGAGCGCGGAGTCGCCGCCGCCGACGATGACGAGGTTCTTGCCCGCGAATTGCGCCGGGCTCTTGACCCGGTAGAACAGCTGCGTGTCCTCGAACTTGTCGAGGCCCTCGACCTTGAGCGTGCGCGGCTGGAACGAACCGACGCCGCCGGCGATGAAGATCGTCTTGGTGAGAAAGCGCGTCCCCTTGGAAGTCTCGACGAAGAAGCGGCCGTCCTCCTGCTTTTGCACCACCGTCACTTCCTGGCCGAGGTGGAAGGTGGCACCGAACGGCTCGATCTGCTTGAGCAGGTTGTCCGTCAGTTCCTTGCCGGTGCACATGGGCACGGCGGGGATGTCGTAGATCGGCTTGTCCGGGTACAGCTCGATGCACTGCCCGCCGGGATAGGCGAGCGAATCGATGATGTGGGCCTTGATCTCCAGCAGGCCCAGCTCGAACACCTGGAACAGGCCCACCGGACCCGCGCCGACGATGACCGCGTCGGTTTCGATCGGGCCCTCGTGCGAGACGACGGTGTTGGAAATCTCCACGTTGGCGTCCGGTTCCATGGCGAATGCGGCGGGCTTACTTGATGAGCTCCGGGAGCTTGCCGGTCCGGTCCTTCCACTCGTCGGCGTCGGGCAGGGCGGGCTTGCGCTTGGTGATGCTGGGCCACTTCTTGGCCAGCTCGGCATTGAGCTGGATCATGTGCTGCTGGTCGCCGCTCACGTCTTCTTCGGGCAGGATCGCATTGACCGGGCACTCGGGGATGCACACCGCGCAGTCGATGCATTCGTCCGGGTCGATGGCGAGAAAGTTGGGGCCCTCGCGGAAGCAATCGACGGGGCACACGTCCACACAGTCGGTGTACTTGCAGCGGATGCACGATTCGGTGACGACGTGGGTCATGACTTTGACTCGTTGGTTGGATGGCCGCGCGCCCTGCGCGCAAACCGCGGATTTTACGGCCTGAGGGTTTCCACGCAGTTTGCACCGGCGCCGCGCGGCGCGGAAGCATTGACCGTGGTCAAGACCTGCGCACCCGCGCCGACGGTGACGATCGTAGGTCGCCCGGCGTGCAACAAGCTCGCACGCGGCAAGGTGGCGACATTGTGGTCGCTGTGCAGCTGGTCGGGCCAGCCGGCACGCGAGACCACGCTCACGGGCGTGTCGCTCGGCCATCCGGCCTCGATCAGGCGACGTGACAAGGCAGCCAGCTGCCGCCCGGCCATGTAGAAGACCTCGGTGTCGGCGGTGCGGCTCGCATGCAGGGCGCCGGTGCGGGTCATCGCGGTAGTGAAGCTCACGCTGCGGCCGCTGCCGCGGCGGGTCAGGGGGCGTTGCGTCGCGGCGGCAGCGGCGATCGCCGAGGTCACGCCGGGCACGATCTCGCAGGCGATGCCCGCCTTGGCCAGCGCCTCGAGCTCTTCCTCCAGCCGGCCGAAGATGCTCGGGTCGCCCCCCTTGAGGCGCACCACCGTGTCGACCTTGAGCGCGAACTCGACCATCAGCGCATCGATCGTTTCCTGGCCGGTGCTGTCCGAGAAGCCGCGCTTGCCCACGTGCACCCAGCGTGCCTTGGGCGCGAAGTCGCGCAGGGCCGGGTCGGTCAGTGCGTCGTAGAGCACGACATCGGCCTGCCCCAGCAGGCGCGCGCCGCGCAGCGTGATCAGGTCGGCCGCGCCCGGCCCCGCGCCGATGAAGACGACGCGACCCATGCTCACGCCGTGTCGCGCACCAGCAGCGCACCGCTGGTGCGGTTGCTTGCCGGGTCCACGATGATCAGCGAGCCGCCGACGCGGTTCGATTCGTACGACTCCACCGGCAGCGGCTGCTGCGTCTCGACGATCACGTGCCCGATCTCGTTGACTGCCAGCTGGTGCGCGTCGCGCTGCTCCAGCGTATGGATGTCCAGCGTGCTCTCGATGCTGGCAATGCGCGCCTGCACCCAGCGGTTGCCGTGGCGAAGCCAGTACTTGCGGCCGACGACCGCCGGCTCGGTGTCCAGCCAGGCCAGGGTCGCGCCGAAGCGCTGCGATTCGCGGACGGTCTTGGGCGTCGCGATCCAATCGCCGCGCGACACGTCGAGCTGGCGGTCCAGCACCACGCCGGCGGACTGGCCGGCGACGACCTCGTCGACCACCTCGCCGGCCAGGCGCACCTCGGCCACGACGGCCGTCTGCCCGCTCGGGAACAGTTGCACCACGTCGCCCGCCTTGACGCGGCCATGGGCCACGCGGCCCCACAGCGTGCGCGGCTGGTTGCCGGTGCCTTCGCCCTCGCGCGCCACGTACTGCACCGGAATCAGCAGATCGCCGTCCTTGCGCTCCTGCGTCGGGGGCAGGCTTTCCAGCAGTTGCAGCAGCGAGGGGCCGTCGTACCAGTCGGCCTCGAGCGGCTGCGTGACGTTGTCGCCGCGCAGCGCCGACACCGGGATGATCTCGGCCACCGTGATGCCGGCCTGCTCGGCGAAGTCGAGCAGCGCGTCGCGCACCGCGCCGAACGCCCGCGCGGGGTCGGCGATCGCGTCGAGCTTGTTGACCGCGAAGACGATGCTCGGCACGCGCAGCAGGTGCGCCAGCAGCGCGTGCCGGCGGGTCTGCGCGAGCAGCTGCAGCGGCTTGGCCTCGACGTCGAGCTTGGTGATGTCGACCAGCACCACCGCGGCGTCGCTGCCGGCCGCGGCGGTCACCATGTTGCGGGTGTACTGCTCGTGGCCGGGCGCGTCCGCGATGATGAACTTGCGCTGCTTGGTCGCGAAGTAGCGATAGGCCACGTCGATCGTGATGCCCTGCTCGCGCTCGGCCTCGAGGCCGTCGGTGAGCAGCGAGAGGTCGATCGGCGCGCCGGCGGCCTTCTTCTCGAGCGTGTCGAGCTGGTCGGCGAGGATGGCGCGGCTGTCGTAGAGCAGGCGCCCGATCAGCGTGCTCTTGCCGTCATCGACGCTGCCGGCGGTGAGAAAGCGCAGGGCGCGATGGTCGGCGACCTTCGCCGCGGCGACGGTGGATGTCGCGCTCATCAGAAATATCCTTCCTTCTTGCGCCGCTCCATGGAGGCATCCGAGGTGCGGTCGTCCATGCGGGTGGCGCCACGCTCGCTCACGGTGACCTTCAGGGTCTCGGCGACGATCTCGGTCGCGTTGGCGGCCGGGCTTTCGACGGGGCAGGTGCAGGTCATGTCGCCCACGGTGCGAAAGCGCACCTCGGCCGTCTCGACACGCTCGCCCGGCTCGGCCGGCGTCACCTCGGTCAGCGGCACCAGCAGGCCCTTGCGGCGGATCACCTGGCGCTCGTGCGCGTAGTACAGGTTGGGCAGCGGGATGTTCTCGCGCGCGATGTACAGCCAGACGTCCAGCTCGGTCCAGTTGCTGATCGGAAAGGCGCGCATGTGCTCGCCCGGCTTGATGCGGGTGTTGAATAGCGTCCACAGCTCGGGGCGCTGCTCCTTGGGCTGCCATTGGCCGAAGCTGTCGCGGTGCGAGAAGATGCGCTCCTTGGCGCGCGCCTTCTCCTCGTCGCGGCGGGCGCCGCCCATCAGCACGTCGAAGCGGTGCTCCTCGATCGCCTCGAGCAGCGCCACGGTCTGGTGGCCGTTGCGCGATTCCAGCGGATGCGACAGGCGCACGGTGCCGCGCTTGATCGAGTCCTCGAGGTGGCCCACCACCAGGCGCTCGCCCATCTCGGCGACGCGCCGGTCGCGGAACTCGATCACCTCGGGAAAGTTGTGGCCGGTGTCCACGTGCAGCAGCGGAAACGGCAGGCGTCCCTTGTACGAGCCGTCCGGCTGGCGGCTCTTGAAGGCCTTTTCCGCCAGGCGCAGCACCACGCACGAGTCCTTGCCGCCCGAGAACAGCAGGGCCGGGCGCTCGAACGCCGCGACGGTCTCGCGCAGGATGAAGATGGCTTCCTCTTCGAGCCAGTCGAGGTGGGTCTGGTCCAGCTGCGGCAGCAACTGCTGGATGCTCAAGGGGGCATTCATGCCTGGGCTCCGATCAACGATACGGCGGGCTGCTCGTGCACGTGCAGCCCGCATTCCTTGGCCTTCTCATCTTCCCACCACCAGCGGCCGGCGCGGAAGTCTTCACCCACGGCGATCGCCCGGGTGCAGGGCGCGCAGCCGATGCTGGGCATGAACTCGTCGTGCAGCGGGTTGTACGGCACCTCGTGGGTGGCGATGTAGTGCCACACGTCGTTCCAGCTCCAGTCGGCCAGCGGGTTGATCTTGGCGCGGCCCTTGTCGTCGGTCTCGCTGAAGCCGACCACCCCCCGGTTGCTCGACTGCTCGCGCCGCAGGCCCGTCACCCAGGCGCTGCGCCCGTCGAGCATGCGCGCCAGCGGCTCCAGCTTGCGCATCGCGCAGCAGGCCTTGCGCAGCTCGATGCTCTCGTACATCGCACGCTCGCCGTGGTCGCGCACGAAGTGCAGCACCGATTCGGTCACCGGACGGTAAACCTCCACCGGCAGGCCGTAGCGCGACTCGATGCGCGCGATCAGCGCCACCGTCTGCGAGTGCAGCATGCCGGTTTCCAGCGTGCCGAGCGCGATCGGCAGCGCGTGGCGCGCGATCAGGTCGGTGACGACCATGTCCTCGGCGCCCAGGCTGGTGGCCTGCACGATGCGGCCCGGATGCGCGGCCGCCGCCGCGCGCAGCGTGTCGACGGCGCGGGCGAGGCGCTCGTCGAAGCCGGCCGTCTTGCGCGCGTAGAGATCGACGGCGCTCATATCGCGGCTCCTGCGTTCACGAAGTCCTCGCTCAGGAATTCCTCGCCGGCGGGCCGCGCGAACAGCGGACGGGGCTCGCGCACGTCGCCCTGGTAGTGGCCCGGGAAGAAGCGCAGCGCGCGCTCGGCCGCTTCGGCGGACTGGCCTGCGCGCAGCACCACCGCATCGAAGCCGGTTCGTGCGAGCAAGGGCAGCATGTCGACCAGCACTTCGCCGGTCGCGCGCACCTCGCCGGCGAAGCGATAGCGCGCGCGCAGCAGGCGCGCCTGCGTGTAGGCGCGGCCGTCGACCCACTTCGGGAACTGCAGCGCCACCAGCGACAGGCGCGGCAGGTCGTCGGCCAGCTGCTCGATGTCGATGTCGTTGGCGTGGAGCACGCCCACCGGCATGTCGGCGGGCCACTGGCCGCGCACGCCGTGCCATTGCGCGAGCGTGAGCAGGCTGTAGGGCGCGGGCGTGATGGTGACGATCGGGCCGTCGTCGCCGTTGACGGTGTGCCAGCGGTCGCGGGTGGTGTCGATGAACTTCATGGCATGGACCTCAGGCGGCGGCTTGCGCGGTGGAGCGGCGCTGCGCGTTGGCGGCCGCCTTGAACGGATCGAGGCCGATGCGCTGCACCGTGTCGATGAAGCGCTCGTTGGCCGCCCGCTGGTGTCGGTACGTCTCGATCACCGCCTCGATCACGTCGGCCACTTCATCGGCCGCGAACGAGGGGCCGATCACCTTGCCCGGCGTGGACGCGTGGCCGCTGAGGGCCGAGCCGTCGAGGCCGCCCAGCGTGACCTGGTACCACTCGCTGCCGTCCTTGTCGACGCCGAGGATGCCGATGTGGCCGCTGTGGTGGTGGCCGCAGGAGTTGATGCAGCCGCTGATGTGCAGGTCGATGTCGCCGATGTCGTAGAGCTCGTCGAGGTCCTCGAAGCGCTCGGTGATGGCCGCGGCCACGGGGATCGAGCGCGCGTTGGCCAGGCCGCAGAAGTCGCCGCCGGGGCAGGCGATCATGTCGCTGAGCAGGCCGATGTTGGGCGTGGCGAAGGTGGCGGCGCGCGCGGCTTCCCACACCGCGAAGAGATCGGCCTCGCGCACCCAGGGCAGCACCAGGTTCTGGTCGTGCGACACCCGCAGCTCGCCCGCGCTGTAGCGGTCGGCCATGTCGGCGGCCAGCTCCATCTGCTCGGAGGTGACGTCCCCGGGGGCCTGGCCCGCGCGCTTGAGCGACAGCGTGACGGCGCGGTAGCCCGGCACTTGGTGGCCGTGCACGTTGCGCTCCATCCAGCGCTTGAACGCCAGCGGCGCATCGCTCGGCACGTGGAAGGCGCGGCCCGGCCGCGCGACGACGCCCGCCGGGCGCTGGAAGCAGGCGGCCACGCGATCGAACTCGGCCTGCGTGAGCAGGTGCGCGGCGCCGTCGGCGTCTCGCTCCAGGATGTCCTTGAGCTCGGCGTGCACCGCGTCGATGAAGCGCTGGCCCTCGGCCTTCACCAGGATCTTGATGCGCGCCTTGAACGAGTTGTCGCGGCGGCCGTAGCGGTTGTACACGCGCACGATCGCCTCGATGAAGACGAGGATCTGCTGCCAAGGCAGGAACTCGTGCACCACGGTGCCGATGATCGGCGTGCGGCCCATCCCGCCGCCCACCAGCACCTTGAAGCCGACCTGGCCGGCGTCGTTCTTCAGCAGTTGCAGGCCGATGTCGTGCCAGGCGATGGCGGCGCGGTCTTCCACGGCGCCGCTCACCGCGATCTTGAACTTGCGCGGCAGGAAGGCGAACTCGGGGTGCAGCGAGCTCCACTGCCGCATGATTTCGCAGTAGGGCCGCGGATCGACGATCTCGTCGGGCGCCACGCCGGCGAAGCAGTCGCTGGTGATGTTGCGGATGCAGTTGCCGCTGGTCTGGATGCCGTGCATGTCCGCCGACGCGAGCAGTTCCATCACGTCGGCTGCCTTGGGCAGCGGGATCCAGTTGAACTGGCAGTTCTGGCGGGTGGTGAAGTGCGCGTAGCCGCGATCGAACTCGCGCGCCACGCGCGCCAGCGTGCGCAGCTGCCGCGTGCTCAGCTCGCCGTAGGGCACGGCGATGCGCGTCATCGGCGCGTGGCGCTGGATGTACCAGCCGTTCTGCAGGCGCAGCGGGCGGAAATCGTCGTCGCTCAGCGTGCCGGCGAGGTTGCGCTCGAGCTGGTCGCGGAATTGCGCCGCGCGCTGGCGGACGAACTGCTTGTCGAAGTCCGTGTAGGCGTACATGTCAGTAGATGACCTTGAGTCCGGCGGTGATGAGCGACACGCACAGGAAGGCGCGGATCAATCGTTCGGGAAGCTGGCGCGTGAGCTGCGCGCCGAACCAGATGCCAGGGATGGAGCCGACCAGCAGGGCGCCCAGCAGCGGCCAATCCACATGCCCGAGCGTGGCGTGGCCGATGCCGGCGACCAGGGTGAGCGGCACGGCGTGCGCGATGTCCGTACCCACCAGCCGCCGCGAGTCCAGCCGCGGATGGAGGATGAGGATCAGCGTGGCGCCGATCGCGCCGGCACCGATCGAGCTGAGCGACACCAGCACCCCCAGCACGACGCCGCTGAGCACGGTCAGCCGGGCCTTGCGCGACTCGGGAATCCAGCGCTCCAGCTTGAGGCCGATCGCCTGCCAGGCCTGCTTGTAGGCGACGGTCACGGCGGTCAGCAGCAAGGCGACGCCCAGCGAGAACGTGAGCGCGCTGGCCCAGCCCTTCGTGATGCCGGTGAAGTGCATCAGCGCGATGGTGGCGATCGAGGCGGGGATGCTGCCCGCGAGCAGCCGGCCGACGAT
>DATFAY010000154.1:0-3291 GCA_035254085.1 Piscinibacter sp. | reverse complement strand
CTGCGACACCCAGGTCGTGCGCAGCTCGGCGTCGGTCTCCCACATCCAGTCGCCCGAGGCGCGGCCGAAATCGAGCAGCCGCCGCTGCTCGGCGTCCAGCGCCTTCATGCGCGCGTGGCTGCGCACCAGCTCCGCGGCGACCCGCGCGAGGTCCCCCAGCGCCGCCCCTTGCTCGGCGCTCAGGCGCCGCGGCCGGGTGTCCAGCACGCACAGCGTGCCCAGCGCCACGTCGCGAAAGACGAGCGGCATGCCGGCATAGAAGCGCAAGTGCGGTTCGCCGGCGACCAGCGGATGGTCCGCGAAGCGCGCGTCGTCGCGCGCGTCCGGGATCTCCAGCAGCGATTCGCCCAGGATGGCATGGGTGCAGAACGACAGTTCGCGCGGCAGCTCGCGCAGCGGCGTGCCGTGTGCGGCCTTGGCCCACACGCGTTCATCGTCGACCAGCGTGAGCAGCGCGATCGGGCAATCGGTGAGGCGGGCGGCCGACTGCACCAGGGCGTCGAAGCCGCCGTCCGGCGCGCTGTCCAGCAGATCGAGCTCGCGCAGCACCGCCAGGCGGTGGGCTTCGTGGGGCGGGAGGGGGGCCGGGCGCATGGCGGGCTGCCATTGTGGCCCGCAAGGACTGCTCGCTGCGCGAGCCTGCGCCGGCAGCGCGTGCAGATGTCTCGCACCCGCGCAGCGCGCGGGAGGTCAGCCGCGGGCCAGGCGTCGCACGACGAAGTCGAGCCGGTCCTGCCCCCAGAACAATTCGCCGTCGATCACGTAGCTGGGCGCGCCGAACACTCCCGCGGCCACCGCCTGTTCGGAATCGGCTTCATAGCGCTCCTGCACCGCCTGCGACCGCGCGTCATCCAGGCGGCGCGCCGGCAGGCCCAGCGCCGCCAGCATCGCGGCCAGCTGACGGGTGTCGGCGATGTTGCGATCCTCGACCCATACCGCGCGCAGGATGGCGCCGGCGAGCGCCATCGCGGACTCGGTGCCGTCATGCATGTCCACCGCGATGATCAGCTGCGCGGCGTCGTCGCCGTTGACCGGGAAGTACTTGGGCTGCAGCGTGATCGGCTGGTTCAGGAATTCGCCGAAGCGCTTCAGCTCGAGCAGGCGGTAGGCCTGCCGCTGTGGCGCGCGCTTGGCCAGCGGCAGCCCGCCCGTCACCGGGAACACCTTGCCGCCGAGGTCCACCGGCAGCACCCGGATGGCAGCCCCCGCCGCGCGGGCGATCTCGTGGAAGCGCTGGTGGCCCAGGTAGGTCCACGGCGACTGCGGCGAGAAGTAGTAGTCGATGGATAGGCTCATCGCGCCTCCTGTGGAGTGTGCGCACAGTCTAGCCAGCGCGCCGCCGGGCCGCGGCGGCTCAGCGCGTGTCCGCAGGCGGGGCCGGTGATTGCGCGGGCGCCACCATCCCCGCGGCCATTTGCTGGTAGAGCTCGGGTCCGAAGCGTGCGCTGATGGTCTTGGCGAGGAAGGCCGCCCCCATCAGGCTGATCACCATCTGGTGTCCGTCGACCATCTCCATCACGATGATCGCTGCGGTGATCGGCGACTGCGTCACCGCGGCCAGGAAGGCGGTCATGCACAGCGCCATCCAGGCGTGGGTGGCGATCGGTGCGCCGGTCCAGTGCGCGAAGTCCAGCCCCAGCGCCGCGCCCACCGCCAGCGAGGGCGCGAAGATGCCGCCCGGCATGCCGCTGAAGTAGGTCGCCGCGGTGGCGAGGAAGCGCGTGAAGGGCGCATGCCATTCGAGCGTGATCTGGTCGCCGATCGCCTGCGACGTGGTGGCGTAGCCGCTGCCGAACGAGTGTCCGCCGCTGGCCCAGCCGAGGGCCGCGATGACGAGCCCGCAGCCCCCCGCGAACCACACCGGATGGCGTCGCCGCCAGGCCCACAGGGCCCACTGCGGGCGCCGCTGCGGCGAGAGCAGCAGCCAGCTGAAGGCGCCGCCGAGCAGCCCGCAGGCCACGCCGCTGGCCAGCGTGGGCAGCAGCACGGCCGTGCCCAGCTCGCCCACGCGCAACTCGCCGAAGTAGGTGTAGTTGCCCTTCAGAGCGATCGAGACCAGGCCGGCGATGAGGATGGTGCTGAGCAGCACCCCGCTGGTGCGCGTCTCCAGGCGCCGGCCAAGCTCCTCGACGGCGAAGACGATGCCCGCCAATGGCGTGTTGAAGGCGGCGGCGATGCCCGCCGCGCCACCCGCGAGGATCAGATCGGACAGGCGGATCGCCTTGCTGTGCGGCAGGAAGCGGTGCGCCGCCTGCAGCACCGACGCGGCGACCTGCACCGAAGGGCCTTCGCGTCCGGCCGAGAAGCCGCCGGTGAGCGCCAGCGTGCCCAGGCCGATCTTGCCGGCCGCGATGCGCAGCGACAGCAGCCGGTCGACCGCATGGCCGCTTGCGGCCAGCTTGGTCGCGGCGACCACCTGCGGGATGCCGCTGCCCTCGCTGCCGGGGAAGAAGCGGCGGGTCGCCCACACCACGGCCATGCCGACGAGGGGCGCCATCACGACCGGCGCGACCGGCCAGCGGGTGAAGACCCATTGGAACAATCCCAGCGCGACGTCGGCGAGCGCCGCGAAGCCGACGACGGCCAGGCCGGCCGCCGCGGCCGCGAGCCACAGCACGATGCGCGCCTGCCACCGCAGCGTCAGCCGCGTGGCCAGCCAAGACAGCAGGCGCCGTGCTTGGAGCAGACCGCCGGCTGCCGGCTTCACGCGCGCGGCGTGCTCAGCGCTTCACGTAGCGGATGTCGGCGCGACGGTTCTCGGCCCACGAGGCTTCGTCGTGGCCGGGCGCCTTGGGGCGCTCCTCGCCATAGCTGATCGCCTCGACCTGCGACGGGCTGGCGCCCATCAGCTCGAGCTGCTTGGCGACGATGTGGGCGCGCTTGTCGCCCAGCGCGAGGTTGTACTCGTGCGAGCCGCGCTCGTCGGCGTTGCCCTCGACGCGCACCTGCGCCTGCTTGTGCGAGGCGATGTACTGCCCGTGCGCCTGGATCATCGGCAGGTACTTGTCGTCCAGCGCGAAGTCGTCGAAGTGGAAGTAGACGCTGCGCGCCGCCAGCGGGCTCTTGGGATCGTCCAGCGGGTCGACCGTGACGGTGGCGACCTTGGTCTCGGCCGTGCTGGCCGAGGGGGCGGGCTGGGCCGGGGTGGCGGTTGCCGTCGCGACCGGCGCCTTCGCCGGTTCGACCGGTGTGCTGCTGCAGGCGGCCAGCGCCGCGGCGGCCAGGGCACACAAGGCAAGTCTCAACATCGCAGTCTCCTTCCTCAATGGGAATCAGTGGTGGCGGTCGGTC
>DATFAY010000153.1:0-5829 GCA_035254085.1 Piscinibacter sp. | reverse complement strand
GTCCGGCGCAATGACCTCGACCCCGCGGGTCATCACTTCACTGATTCTGGGCATGCTTCACTCCTTGTCGAATCCGAGCCCCCGATCGGGCCGATCGGTGCGAGGGGGCAGCAACCCACGTTCCCGTGCTGGGCTTTGCGCCGTCGGCGACTTCGAGATCCGCCGGGCCGCGCCGCCTGCGCCCCCGCGCGGCGCAAGCTACAACCACGCTGTACTTCCTACAGCAGGCACCCACCGGGAATCGCGCTTGCTCCGTCGAGGAACGACTCTCACCGCGAGGCCATGACCGACCTGCTCCATCGCTATCGGCAAAAGCGCGACTTCGGCATCACGCCGGAGCCCGAGGGCAAGCCGGTTCGTCCGGGCAAGGCCTTGTCGTTCGTGATCCAGAAGCACGCGGCGCGTCGGCTGCATTACGACTTCCGCCTCGAACTCGACGGCACGCTCAAGAGCTGGGCCGTGCCCAAGGGACCGAGCTTCGATCCGAACGACAAGCGCATGGCGGTGCATGTCGAAGACCATCCCTTGTCCTATGGCGGCTTCGAGGGTGTGATCCCGCCGGGCCAGTACGGTGCCGGCACCGTCATCGTGTGGGATCGCGGGAGCTGGGAGCCGATCGGCGATCCGCACGCCGGGTACCGCGACGGCAAGCTCAAGTTCGTGCTGCGCGGGCAGAAGCTGCATGGCGCGTGGGCCCTGGTGCGCATGCACGGGCGGCGCGACGAGCGGCAGGAGCCGTGGCTGCTCATCAAGGAGCACGACCAGTACGCCAAGCCCGCGTCCGAATTCAGCGTGGTCGATGAGCTGCCCGACAGCGTGCTCACCGGCACGTCGAGCGCCGCGCGCCAGGAATCGAAGGCGGGGGCGAAATCGGCCAAGGGCGCCAAAGCCGCCAAAGGCGCCAAACGCGCCAATGCCGCCAATGCCGCCAATAGGCATCGCAGCGGCTCGCGCAGCGCGCTCGCGTTGCCCGCCGGCGCGCAGGCGGCCGCGCTGCCGCTCGCCCTGGCGCCGGAACTTGCCACGCTGGTCGACCGCGCGCCGACCGCAGGCGACTGGATCTACGAGATCAAGTTCGACGGCTATCGGCTGCTCGCGCGCATCGACGGCGACGACGTGCGCCTGTTCACGCGCAACGGCAACGACTGGAGCGCGAGGATGAAGCCGCTGGTCGCCGAATTGCGCGCGCTGCAATGGCCCTCCGGCTGGTTCGACGGCGAGATCGTCGTGAACGACGCGCAGGGCCTGCCCGATTTCAACGCGCTGCAGAACGCCTTCGATGCGTCGCGCACCGAGCAGATCGTCTACCACCTGTTCGACGTTCCGTACCTCGACGGCCACGACCTGCGGCGCGTGCCGCTGCATGCGCGGCGCGCGCTGCTCGACTCGCTGCTGCAGGGGCACGCCAGCGAGCGGGTGCGCTTCAGCGAAGGCTTCGCGGCGCGCCCCGAAGACATCCTGCACAACGCCTGCCGGCTCAAGCTGGAGGGCGTGATCGGCAAGCGGCGCGACTCGCCGTACGTATCGCGGCGCTCGTCCGACTGGATCAAGCTCAAGTGCACCCACCGGCAGGAGTTCGTGATCGTCGGCTACACCGATCCCGAAGGCTCGCGCGTGGGGCTGGGCTCGCTGCTGCTGGCCATCCACGACGAGAAGGGCGCGTTGCGGTATGCCGGCAAGGTCGGCTCCGGCTTCGACACCAACGCGCTCAAGTCGCTGCAGCAACAGCTCCAGGCGATCGCCGTCGACAAGGCGCCCCTCATGGAAAAGCCGGCCGAGGCGCGTGGCCACTGGGTGCAGCCCAAGCTGGTGGCCGAGGTGTCGTTCTCGGAATGGACACCCGATGGGCGCATCCGCCATTCGATTTTTCATGGGCTGCGCTCGGACAAGCCTTCGAGCGTCATCACCAAGGAAGTGCCCGTGCCTGCCGCATCGGTGGCGGCGAAGGGGTCGACTCGCCGTCGCGCGCCGAAGGCCGCGGCGGACCTGCCCGACCTGCCCAAGGACATGCGCATCAGCCACCCCGAGCGCGTGATCGATGCCAGCACCGGCCTCACCAAGAAGGACCTGATCGACTACTACCTGCTGGCGGCCAAGCACATCCTGCCGCACCTGCAGAAGCGCCCGGTCGCGCTGGTGCGAGCGCCCGAGGGCATCGCACGCCAGCTGATCTTCCAGAAGCACGCGCAGACGCTGCGCATCCCGGGGCTCAAGCTGCTGGATCCGGCATTCTTTCCCGGCCACCCGGCGATGATCGAGATCGACAACTTCGAAGCCCTGATCGGCGCGGCGCAGATGAACGTGATCGAGTTCCACACCTGGAACGCGAAGGTGAGCCGCATCGACCAGCCGGACCGCATGACCTTCGACCTCGACCCCGGCGAGGGCGTGGCGTGGACGGCGATGCAGGAAGCGGCGCAGCTCACGCGCGCGCTGCTCGACGAACTGGGGCTGGCGAGCTTCTTGAAGACCAGCGGGGGCAAGGGCCTGCACCTGGTGGTGCCGCTCACGCCGCGCGACGACTGGGACACGGTCAAGGACTTCTCGCAGGCGGTGGTGCGGCACCTGGCGCGCGTGGTGCCGCAGCGCTTCGTGGCCAAGAGCGGCCCGAAGAACCGCGTCGGCAAGATCTTCGTCGACTACCTGCGCAACGGACGCGGCGCGACGACCGCCACCGCCTACTCGGCGCGCGCGCGGCCGGGGCTGGGCGTTTCGATGCCCTGCGCCTGGGACGAGCTGCCCTCACTCGACGGCGGTGCGCACTGGGACATCCTCAGCGCGCGCGAGCGCATCGATTCCGGCGAGGACCCGTGGGCGGACTACGCGAAGACCCGGCAGACGCTCACCAAGGCAATGAAGACGCTCGGCTTCGAGCGTGGAGGTTCATGATGGCAACGAGCAGCACCCGCACCCTCTGGAAGGGCGCCATCAGCTTCGGGCTGGTGCACATCCCGGTGGCACTTCACTCGGCCACGGCCGACACCGGCATCGATTTCGACTGGCTGGACAAGCGCTCGATGGATCCGGTGGGCTACAAGCGCATCAACAAGAAGACCGGCAAGGAGATCGAGAAGGAGAACATCGTCAAGGGCATCGAGGTGGAGAGCGGGCAGTACGTGATCCTCACCGACGAGGAGATCAAGGCGGCCTATCCGAAGTCGACGCAGACGATCGAGATCGAATGCTTCGTGCCGCTGGCGGAGCTGCCCTTCGTCTATCTCGATCGGCCGTACTACCTGTCGCCGCTCGGAAAGGGCGAGAAGGTCTATGCGCTGTTGCGCGAGACGCTGATCAAGACCGGGCGGGTGGGCATCGCGCGGGTCGTCATCCAGACCAGGCAGCACCTCGCGGCACTGATTCCGAGCGGGCCGGCGCTGGTGCTGGACCTGCTTCGCTGGGGCGAGGGCATCCGCAGCTGGGACCAGCTCAACCTGCCGCCGCCGGGCAGCAAGGAGGTGGGCCTGAAGGAGCGCGAGCTGGACATGGCCGAACAGCTGGTCGAAGACATGAGTGCCCACTGGGACCCCGACCAGTTCCACGATTCCTTCAGCGAGGAGGTGATGAAGCTGGTGCACCAGAAGATGGAGGCTGGCCAGACCGAGATCGTGATCCAGCCCGAAGCGCAGGAGCCCCGCGTGGCCGGCTCGAACGTGGTCGACCTCACCGAGCTGCTTCAGCGCAGCCTGCGATCCGGCAAGGGCGACAAGGCGGCGGACAGGTCCGAGAAGGCGCGTGCCGACAAAGGGCCGCGCGGCGCCAAGGAGGCCAAGGCCGAGCGCGAGGAGCGTCCCCCGTTGCGCGCGGCCGCCGCGGCGCGACACACGAAGTCCACCGCAAAGGCCAAGGCGCCCAGCCGCCGCAAGGCAGCCTGACCCCGGGTTCCCAAGGCAACCCGGGGAGCAAGCGGCGTGCCCGCGGGGCCACCGTTCAAAACCCCTCTGGCGTCGCGGCGAAACAGTGGATTACAGGGGTGCTGAGAGGCCCCTCGTTGGCACATAATCGCTTGGCGCGTACGGCCCGCCTTGCTGCCAAGCCGCACGCTATTCGCTGCCCTTCACGGGCCAGTGCCGACAAATCGCATAGGGCGCGGCGACGCCGAGCCCCGGGTAGCGGAGGGAGACCCCTCCCGGCTCTTGATGCTTCGAGGGCGCTGCGCCCACAGCCGGGCGGGCGTTCGGTCGGGCACGAGCAGTCGGGCGCGAGAACCACCCCGTATACAGAGTAGGAAGTCAACACATGCCACACGCACTGGTGGTCGACGACGAAGCCGATTCCGCCGAGATGATGGCGGCCCTGATCGCCTCCGAAGGGTTCACGGTGGCCACGGCCGGATCGCTGCGGGATGCCCGCAAGCAACTCGCGCTGCAGGAGCCCGACATCGTGCTGCTCGACCTGATGCTGCCTGACGGCACCGGCATGCAGCTGTTCGACGACGGCAAGTCGCTGCAGAACACCGAGGTCGTGCTGATCACGGGCCATGCGAGCCTGGAGACCTCGATCCAGGCGCTGCGCCTGGGCGCGGCCGACTACCTCGTCAAGCCGGTCAACATGAAGCAGCTGCACGGCATCCTGTCGCGTGTGACCAAGCCGGCTGCGCTGCGTGCCGAGGCCGACAGCCTGCAGTCGGGCCTCGAGCAGGAAGGCCATTTCGGCCTTCTGTGGGGCAAGTCCGCCGGCATGCGCCGCGTGTACGAGCAGATCCTGCGTGTTGCCGGCACGGCGGTCACGGTGTTCGTCACCGGCGAGAGCGGCAGCGGCAAGGAGGTGGTGGCACGCACCGTGCACGACCTCAGCCGCCGACGCGCCAAGCCCTTCCTTGCGGTCAATTGCGGCGCGATCTCGCCCCATCTCATCGAGAGCGAGATCTTCGGCCACGAGAAGGGCAGCTTCACCGGGGCCGATCGCCAGCACCAGGGCTTCTTCGAGCGCGCCAGCGGCGGAACGCTCTTCCTCGACGAAATCACCGAGATGCCGCTGGACCTGCAGGTCAAGCTGCTGCGCGTGCTGGAGACAGGCACCTTCATGCGCGTGGGCTCGACGCAGGTGCTCGAGACCGACGTCCGCATGATCGCCGCCACCAACCGCAACCCGATGGAGGCGGTGCAGCAAGGCAAGCTGCGCGAGGACCTGCTGTATCGGCTCAACGTGTTTCCGATCCACTTGCCGCCGCTGCGCGACCGCGCCGACGACATCCCGCTCATCGCCGAGCACTTCCTCGACGAGATCTCGCGGCGCGAGGGCGTGGTGAAGCACTTCGCGCCGACGGCGTTGCAGCGTCTGCAGGGCTACCGCTGGCCGGGCAACGTGCGCGAGCTGCGCAACATCGTGCACCGCGCCTATGTGATGGCCTCGGACACGACCATCGTCGACGAGTGCCTGCCGAGTTCGGATGCACCCCTGCCGGTCATGACCGGCGCGCCGGTGCTGCAGGTGCGCGTGGGCACGCCGCTGGCAGAGATCGAGCGCCAGGTCACGCTGGCCACGCTGGAGTACTTCGGCCGCCACAAGGAGAAGACGGCGGCCACGCTCGGCGTGAGCCTCAAGACGCTCTACAACCGCCTCAAGGAGTACGCCACGGTGCCCGAGAAATCGGCGAACCAGGGCGGCGACGGCGAGGCCTGAGCACCGCGCGTCTTGCGCCGCCACCGGGACCCGATGGGGTGCCCGGTGCAGGGGCGTCCTGCGTGCGGGCAGGCGCTCAGGGCCGCGTGGGCTTCTTGCCCTTGAGGTCCCCGGGCGCTTCGCCCTTGGAGTGCGACTTGCCGCGCTGCTCGGCCTCCTGCATGTCCGAGGCTTCGGCGCTGTCGTGCGGCGCGGCTTCGCCGCGAT
>DATFAY010000152.1:0-14276 GCA_035254085.1 Piscinibacter sp. | reverse complement strand
CCGCCTGCTTGTACTCGCGGGTGAGGCTGTCGACGGTCTTGCGCGCGAAGGCGCGCACGTCCGGCCGCGCCGCCATCTCGGCCTTGGCGACGGCCGGATCGAGCAGACCGAGACCGTCGAGCACCGGATAGTGGAGCTGGGTTTCCACGTGCGGCAGGCCGAAAAGGTACTGCGGGAAGTGCTCGGAGCGCGGCATCTCCTGGCGCCAGCGGGCCAGCCGTTCCCTGGTCTCGGGGTGGATGCGGTTGGCGCGCACCACCATCGCCATCGCGTTCCAGCGCATGTAGGCGCGAAGCCGCTCCTCGACCTCCACGTTGCCGGGGCAGCGCTCTTCCTGCTCGGTCGGAATGGTGTTGACGTAGGCGGTGTTGGCCGAGAACGGCACGTCGATGCCGGCTTGGCGCGCATGGTCGATCAACTGCTCGAGAAGGAAGTGCGCCCGCTCGCCGCCCTCGGCGCCGATGACGGCGGACAGCGCGTCCAGCCACTCGCGGGTCTCCTGGCTGTCGGTGTCGTTGGCGGCCTGGCCGGTGAACGCTTCGGGCATGGCGGACATGCAAGTCTCCTTGGTCGTTTGGGTTCCGCGGCTCGGCTGCGGCCGCGCGCGGCGGCGCCCGTCACGGGGCGGCGCGGCGTGGGGCTTTTCGCGGTGGCGCGCAGTCTCTCACAAGTTCCCGTGATTTTCAAATCGTGCGAGTCGATTTCATATTGCGGTATCTGCCTGTGCGAACGGCGTCGCCGTGAAGCGCTGCCGCGGCGTTGAGGGTGCTGCAATCGATAATCCGCACCATGCCACCACCCCGTCACCTTGCCGCGCCGCAACGCAGTTCGCCCACACTGCCGCGTCGGCTGTTCGGCCGCTGGTGGCGCCGGCAATCGCCGGCACAGCAGGACCGCTTCGCGACGCTCGGTCCGCTGATCTCGGTGCTGCTGTTCCTCGCGGCGATCATTTCGGCCTTCTGGTACCTGCGCAACGAGGAGTTCGAGCGCGAGACCGAGTCGGTCAAGCGCGACACCGAGATCGCGCAGCAGCAGATCCGCCTGCGCCTGATCGAGAACCAGGAGCAGCTGGTGCGCATCGCCCGCGAGATCGTCACGCGCGCCATCGACCAGGACGAGTTCCTCGGCCAGGCCGCGGGCTTCACGCGGGAGCGTCCCGAGATCAATCACCTGTTCTGGATCGGCGCCAACCGAAGCCGCAAGGCCGCGTACTCGGCGATCAGCTTTCATCCCGAGACCGGCCTCACCGGCGAGGAGTACGCCGCCTCGCTGCCCAAGGAGGGCAAGTCGAGCGAGCCCGAGGTCGCCTTTCTGGCCGCGCGCACCTTGCGCCAGCCGGTCTACACCCGGCCCTTCACCGACACCTACGGGATGCCGGTGGTGCAGGTGCAGATCCCGCTGATCGACCGCAGCGCATTCAGCGGCACGCTGGTGGCCGAATATTCCGTCGAGGCGCTGATGCGCTATTTCGTGCCGGCGGAGGTGTCGAACCGCCACGCGATCAGCCTGCTCGACTCGCAGGAGCAGGTGCTGGCGAGCACCGTGACGCCGATGCCCGGCCACAAGGCCAAGCCCGCCTCGATCGTCTACGACGTGCCGGTCGCGCCCGCCGGCGACGGCCTCTTCCTGCGCGGCCAGGGCTATCGCACGTCCATCGGCCTCATCAGCAACACGCTGTTCTGGATGGTCGCCGCGCTGTCGGTGCTCACGGTGTGGATGCTGCTCGGCACCTGGCGCCACATGGGCCGGCGCCTGCAGATGCAAAGCGCGCTGGTCTCGGAGGCCAACTTCCGCCGCGCGATGGAGAACTCCATGCTCACCGGCATGCGCGCCATCGACATGGAAGGCCGCGTGACCTACGTGAACCCCGCGTTCTGCGCGATGACCGGCTTCTCCGAGGCCGAGCTGATCGGCCGCCAGCCGCCGTTCCCGCACTGGCCGCCCGACCGCTACGAAGAGAACAACCGCCTGTTCCAGCAGGAACTGCAGGGCCGCAGCCCGGCCGGCGGCATCGAGGTGAAGGTGATGCGCAAGGACGGCAGCCTGTTCGATGCGCGCATGTACGTGTCGCCGCTGATCGACCCGAAGGGCCAGCAGACCGGCTGGATGACCTCGATGACCAACATCACCGAGGCCAAGCGCATCCGCGACCAGCTCTCGGCCTCGCACGAGCGCTTCACCACGGTGCTGGAAGGCCTGGACGCGGCGGTGTCGGTGCTGTCGGTGCAGCAAGGCGAATTGCTGTTCGCCAACCGCTCGTACCGCCTGTGGTTCGGCGCCGATGCGCAAGGCCACGCGCTGCTGGCCGGCGACGAGACGGGGGCGCCCACGCTCGCCGAGCACGACGACTCGGTCGACAGCTTCGGCGGGCTGCCCGCGCAGGAGCTGACCGAGGCGGGCTCCGACCCGCGCGAGGTCTACATCGAGCCCTTGAAGAAGTGGTTCG
The DNA here is from genome assembly GCA_035254085.1 of Piscinibacter sp. Lineage (GTDB taxonomy): Bacteria > Pseudomonadota > Gammaproteobacteria > Burkholderiales > Burkholderiaceae_C > Albitalea. The sequence goes on along the minus strand of DATFAY010000152.1, from coordinate 11,830 downwards.
ACGTGCGCTCGCGCTACCTGCAGTGGACCGACGGGCGCCTGGCCCAGATGCTCATCGCCACCGACATCACCGCGCGCCGCGCCGCCGAGTCGCTGGCCGCGAGCCAGGCCGAGAAGGCGCAGGTGACGAGCCGCCTGGTGACCATGGGCGAGATGGCCTCGTCGGTGGCGCACGAGCTCAACCAGCCGCTCACCGCGATCGCCAACTACTGCAACGGCATGGTGACCCGCGTCAAGAACGACGCGATCGCCAAGGACGACCTCATCGCCGCGCTCGACAAGACCTCGCGCCAGGCGCAGCGGGCCGGCCAGATCATCCACCGCATCCGCAACTTCGTGAAGAAGAGCGAGCCGCAGCGCCAGCCCTCGCAGGCCAAGACCATCGTCGAGGACGCGGTGGAGCTGGCCAGCATCGAGCTTCGCCGGCGCAACGTCGCCATCCACACCTACGTCGCGCAGCGCCTGCCCACGCTGATGGTCGACCCCATCCTCATCGAGCAGGTGGTGCTCAACCTGCTCAAGAACGCCGCCGAGGCGATCGACGCCGCGCACATGCCGCCGGCACGCCGCAACATCGAGCTGCGCGTGGTGCCGCGCCACACGCCTGAAGAAGGCGGCGTGATCGAGTTTTCCGTCACGGACATGGGCCCCGGCATCAAGGACGATGTCATCTCTCGGCTCTATGAGGCGTTCTTCTCGACCAAGGCCGAAGGACTGGGCATCGGACTGAGCCTTTGCCGCTCCATCATCGAATCCCATCGAGGCAGGATCCGCGCGCAGAACCTCTACAATGGATCGTCCGTCGTGGGCTGCAGTTTCACCTTCACGCTGCCCGTGGAAACCACCCGGCACGACGCCCTCTCACCCACCCACACTGCTGTCACTTCATGAGCTTGATCCCGAAGAAAGGCACGGTCTACGTCGTCGACGACGACGAGGCGGTTCGCGACTCCTTGCAGTGGCTGCTGGAGGGCAAGGATTACCGGGTCAAGTGCTTCGATTCGTCGGAGTCCTTCCTGTCGCGCTTCGACCCGCGCGAAGTCGCCTGCCTCATCGCCGACATCCGCATGGACGGCATGAGCGGCCTGGAACTGCAAGACCGCCTGCTCGAGCGCCGCTCGCCGCTGCCCATCGTCTTCATCACCGGTCATGGCGACGTGCCGATGGCGGTCACCACGATGAAGAAGGGCGCGATGGACTTCATCGAGAAGCCCTTCAAGGAAGAAGAACTGCTCGGCCTGGTGGAGCGCATGCTCGACCAGGCGCGCGCCGCCTTCAGCCAGCACCAGGAGGCCGCCAGCCGCGACGCGCTGCTGTCGCGCCTCACGACACGCGAGGCGCAGGTGCTCGAGCGCATCGTCGCCGGGCGCCTGAACAAGCAGATCGCCGACGACCTGGGCATCAGCATCAAGACCGTGGAGGCGCACCGCGCCAACATCATGGAAAAGCTGAACGCCAATACCGTGGCCGATCTCCTCAAGATCGCGCTTGGGGCCCAAGCCAAGACCTGAACAGGTTGACCGTCACGAAGGCCGCCACGAGCGGCCTTTTGCTTTTGAAGGACTAGACATGACCGCCCAACTCATCGACGGCACCGCGCTTTCGAAGAAGATCCGCGCCCAGGTGGGCGAGCGTGCCGCGGCGCTCGCCGCGCGCGGCCACCGGCCCGGGCTTGCCGTGATCCTGGTCGGCGAGGACCCCGCCAGCCAGGTCTACGTGCGCAACAAGGTGAAGGCCTGCCAGGAGCACGGCGTTCATTCGGTGTTCGAGAAATACGACGCCAGCCTGGGCGAGGCCGAGTTGCTCTCGCGCATCGACGCGCTCAACCGCGACCCCGCGATCCACGGGATCCTGGTGCAGATGCCGCTGCCCAAGCACATCAACCCGCACCGTGTGATCGAGTCCATCTCCACCGCCAAGGACGTCGACGGCTATTCCACGCTCAGCGCCGGCGAGCTGATGACGGGCCTGCCGGGCTTTCGCCCGTGCACGCCGTATGGCTGCATGAAGCTGATCGAGACCACCGGCGTCAACCTGCGCGGCAAGCACGCGGTGGTCATCGGGCGCAGCAACACGGTCGGCAAGCCGATGGCACTGCTGCTGCTGCAGGCGAATGCGACGGTCACCATCTGCCACAGCGCCACCGCCGACATCGCGCACCACACCCGGCAGGCCGATGTGATCGTCGCGGCCGTCGGGCGGCGCAACACGGTCACCGCGGACATGGTCAAGCCCGGCGCGATCGTCATCGACGTCGGCATGAACCGCAACGACGAGGGCAAGCTGTGCGGCGACGTGGACTTCGCCGGCGTCTCGCAGGTCGCCGGCCACATCACCCCGGTGCCCGGCGGCGTGGGGCCGATGACCATCACGATGCTGCTGGTCAACACCATCGAGTCGGCGGAACGCTCGGCCGCGGCCGCAGTCTGACCGCTGCATGACGGAGGTTCCCGCGATGACGAATCCCTTGCTCGCCGGCGTCGGCCTGCCCGCGTTCGACCAGATCCAGCCCGAACACGTGGCGCCCGCCATCGAGCAGTTGCTCCAGCAGGCCGACCAGGCGCTCGAAAAGGCCGTCGGGCCCGATGTGCCGGCCGATTACGACGCCCTGTCGGCCGTGCTCGACGTGGCCGGCGAGCAGCTCAAGTTCGCCTGGGGTGCCGTCGGGCACCTGAATGCCGTGGCCGACACGCCGGAGCTGCGCGCGGCCTACACGGCGGCGCTGCCCAAGGTGACCGAGCTCTTCACGCGCCACGCGTCCGACGAGCGCTTGTACGCCAAATACAAGGCGCTGGCGGCGGCGCCCGCCGCCCGGTCGCTCAGCGCGCCGCGGCGCAAGGCCTTGTCCAACGCGATGCGCGACTTCGTGCTGTCGGGCGCGGAGCTGCAAGGCGCCGCCAAGGAGCGCTTCCAGCAGTTGCAGGAACAGCAGGCCGAACTGGCGCAGAAATTCTCGGAGCACGTGCTGGACGCCACCGACGGCTTTGCCTGCTATGCCAGCGAAGCCGAGCTCGCCGGCGTGCCGGCAGACGTGCAGCAGGCGGCGCGCGCCGCCGCCCAGGCCGAAGGCAAGGACAGCTACAAGCTCACGCTGCACTTCCCGAGCTACTTTCCGGTGCTGCAGTACGGCGAGAACCGCGCGCTGCGCGAGAAGCTCTACACCGCCAACGTGACCCGGGCCAGCGAGTTCGGCCCGCCCGAGCTCGATAACACCGCGGTCATGCGCGAGCTGTTGCAGCTGCGCCAGGAAGAGGCCCGATTGCTGGGCTACACCAGCTACGCCGAGGTGTCGCTCGTGCCCAAGATGGCCGACTCGCCGCAGCAGGTGCTCGACTTCCTGCGCGACCTGGCGCGGCGCGCGCGGCCCTACGCCGAGCGCGACCTGCGCGAGCTGCGCGAATTCGCCCGCGACGAACTCGGCCTGCCCGATCTGCAGGCCTGGGACATCGCCTTCGCCAGCGAAAAGCTCAAGGAAGCCCGCTACGCATTCGGCGACCAGGAGGTCAAGCAGTACTTCACCGAGCCGAAGGTGCTGGAAGGCCTGTTCCGCATCGTCGAGACGCTGTTCGAGGTCAGCATCCGGCCCGACAGCGCACCGGTGTGGCATCCGAGCGTTCGCTTCTTCCGCATCGAACGCAGCGGGCAGCTGGTCGGCCAGTTCTACCTCGATCCCTACGCGCGCACCGGCAAGCGCCCGGGTGCCTGGATGGATGACGTGCGCGGCCGCTGGGCGCGGCCCGAAGGCGCGTTGCAGACGCCGGTGGCGCACCTGGTGTGCAACTTCGCGCCGCCGCTGGAGGGCAAGCCTGCGCTGCTCACCCACGACGAGGTCACCACCCTCTTCCACGAGTTCGGCCATGGCCTGCATCACATGCTCACGCAGGTGAACGACATCGGCGTGTCGGGCATCTCCGGGGTCGAGTGGGACGCGGTCGAGCTGCCCAGCCAGTTCATGGAGAACTTCTGCTGGGAGTGGGACGTCGTCAAGCGGCTCACCGCCCACGTCGACAGCGGCCAGTCGCTGCCGCGGGCGCTGTTCGAGCGCATGCTCGCCGCCAAGAACTTCCAGAGCGGCCTGCAGACGCTGCGCCAGGTCGAGTTCGCCCTGTTCGACATGCGCCTGCATGCCGAGCCCGGCAGCGAATCGCGCATCCAGCAAGTGCTCGACGAGGTGCGCCGCGAGGTGTCCGTCCTGGCCGCCACGCCCTTCAACCGCTTCCAGCACAGCTTCTCGCACATCTTCGCGGGCGGCTACTCGGCCGGCTACTACAGCTACAAGTGGGCCGAGGTGCTCAGCGCCGATGCCTGGAGCGCCTTCGAGGAGACCGCGCAGCACGGCGGCAGCGTGCTCGACGTCGACACCGGGCGCCGCTATCGCGAGGCGGTCCTCGAGGCCGGCGGCAGCCGCCCGGCGATGGAGAGTTTCAAGGCGTTTCGCGGGCGGGAGCCGACCATCGATGCGTTGTTGCGGCACCAAGGCATGGCTTGAGCGGATTGAGCCGGCGCGCGTTCGCGGCTAGATTCGCGCCACAGGAGTACCTCGTGAAGAAAACAATCCCGTCGTTGGTTGCGCTGGTCGTCCGGCTGGCGCCCCTGGCAGCGCTGTTCATCGCCCTGCCCAGCCATGCCCTGTACAAGGTCGTCACGCCCGACGGCCGGGTCACCTACACCGACACCCCTCCGCCGGCCGCCAGCGGCGTCAAGGTGACCAAGCTCGGCGAGAACCTGAGCGTGGTGCCACAGCCGCCGCTGCCGGCGGAACTGCAGCAGGTCGTCTCGCGCTACCCCGTGACGCTCTACACGACCAAGGTATGCGCACCTTGCGACAGCGCGCGCCAGATGCTGCGCCAGCGCGGGATCCCGTTCAGCGAGAAGCTGCTCATCACGGGCGAAGACGGCGATGCGCTGCAGCGCCTGTCGGGCTCGCGAGACCTGCCGACGGTGTCGATCGGCTCCCAGGTGCTGCGCGGCCTGACCACCGACACCTGGAATTCGTACCTCGACGCGGCCGGCTATCCGCGTGAATCGCACCTGCCGGCCACGTACCAGTACCCGCCGGCCACGCCGCTCACCGAGCCGGCCGCGCCGGTGGCCAGCGAGCGCCGCAGTGCGTCGCCCAAGCCTGCCGAGCGCCCGCCTGCCGAGACGAACTCGCCCACGGGCATCAAGTTCTGACGTCCGCGGCCCCGGTTTCCAGGCGGCGCGCCGGAACGCTCCCCGCCCCCACCGCGGCGCCCATCACCCAGAACAGCGAACCGGCGCCCAGCGCGGCGCCGGCGACGCCGAAGAGCAATGGCATGACCGTGCTCGACATGTTGATCGCCATCGAGCGGAAGGCGATCGCCTCGCCGTGACGCTCCTGTGGCGTGATGTGGTGCAGCGTGGACATCACCATCGGCTGCACCGCGCCGAGCGCGAAGCCCAGCAGGCTGGCGCACACCGCCATCAGCCAGGCCGCGTGCACGAACGGATAGACCGCGAACACCGCGGCCACCGACAGCATCGCGCCGGCGAGGACCTGCGATGCCGTGAGGCGGTGCGCGATCAGCGGGATGACCAGGCGCACGCTGGCCACAGCGACCGCGAAGACGCCGAGGATGCTGCCGATGGCTGACGCGCTGAGCCCGCGCTCGTGGCCCAGGATGGGCAGCACGAAGCTGTGCACGTCCCAGCTGGCCGAGAGCAGCCAGTTCACCAGCAGCAGGTGGCGCATCGCGGGCGAGCGCAGCAGCTCCCACGAGGCGCGAGAGCGCCGGGCCGCGTGCGCCAGCACGCCCGGCGCCTCCACCGGCACGAAGCGCGACCACAGGAAAGCCGCCAGCGGCATGAGCATCAGCGCTGCAAAAGCGACGCGAAAGCCCGCCAGATCGATCAAGGCGCCGGCCGTCACCGGGCCCACGACGTTGGCGAGCGCAGGCGCCAGGCCCAGCCAGCTGAAGACCCGCATGCGCTCGGTGCCCGTGGCCGCCATGCGGCCGGCCGTGCGCTGGATCGTGATGAGCCCGATGTTCGAGCCGACACCGGTCAGCAGCGCTGCCAGGCACATCGCGAGGTAGTGGCTGCTAGCCGCCGCGATCACGCCGCCCGCGAGCGACAGGCTCACCGCCAGGTACAGCGGGCGGTGGTAGCCATGGCGGTCCGCCATGCGTCCGGCAGGCAGCGCCAGCGCGATCGGGCCGAGCGCGAACAGCGCCATCAGGACGCCCACCGCCCACTCGCTGTGTCCCTGCTTGAGCGCCTGCAGCGGTGCGGCCATGCGCACGCCGGCCATGCACGAGTGCAGGCTGATCTGTCCGAGGATCAAGGCCAGCAGCGGGCGCGAGAAGCGCGTCACCTCAGGCGGTCTCCTCGTCGTCTTCGGGGACCTCGGCCTGCAGCCCCGGCAGCAGCGCCTGCGCGCGCGCGTCGGGCAGCGCCTCCACGCCGCGCAGGCTGCGCGCCATCGCACGGGTGCGCACCTCGGCCGCGTCGATGGTGCGGGTGGCCTCGTCGAGCTTCTTCTTGGTCTTGGCCAGGACGTCGCCGAACTTGGCGAACTCGGTCTTCACCGCGCCCAGCACCTCCCATACCTCGGCGCTGCGCTTTTCCAGGGCGAGGGTGCGAAAGCCCATCTGCAGGCTGGTGAGCGTGGCCAGCAGCGTGGTCGGGCCGGCCAGCGTGATGCGGTGGTCGCGCTGCAGCGACTCCACCAGCCCCGGCCGGCGCAGCGCCTCGGCGTACAGGCCCTCAGTGGGAACGAAGAGGATGCCGAAGTCGGTCGTGTGCGGGGTGGCGATGTACTTCTCGCGGATCGAGCGGGCCTCGGCGCGCAGGCGCATCTCGATCGCCTTGGCCGCCGCGTCCACGGCCTCGCGGTCGGCGCGTTCGTGCGCGTCGAGCAGACGCTCGTAGTCGTCGCGCGGAAACTTGCAGTCGATCGGCAGCCACATGGGCATGCCGTCGTCGCGGCGGCCGGGCAGCTTGATGGCGAAGTCGACCCGCTGGTTGCTGCCGGGGATGGTCTCGACGTTGCGCTCGTACTGCTCGGGCGTGAGCACCTGCTCGAGCAGTCCGGCGAGCTGCACCTCGCCCAGCGTGCCGCGCGTCTTGACGTTGTTGAGCACGCGCGAGAGCGAGCCCACGTCGCGCGCCAGCGTCTGCATCTCCCCCAGTCCCTTGTGCACCTGCTCCAGCCGGTCGGCCACCTGCTTGAAGCTCTCGCCCAAGCGCGCCTCCAGGGTGGCGTGCAGCTTTTCGTCGACCGTCGCGCGCATCTGCTCCAGCTTCTGCTCGTTGCCCTGCTGCAGCGTGGCGAGGCGCTGCTCGACGGTGGCGCGCACCTCGCCGATGCGCCGCTCGTTGGCCTCGGACAGCGCGCGCAGCTGCTCGCTCATCGCGTCGGAGAAGCGCTTGAGCGCCAGGTCCTGCGCCTCGCGGGAGGCCTGTGCCTGCGCGGTCTGAGAGCTCACGGCGGACTGCAGCGTCTGGCCGACCATCGTCTGCATCGCCGCGAGCTGCGTGCGGAAGCTGTCGATCTGCTCGTTCTGCGTGCGGGCGACGTCGCCTTGCTGGTTGAGCAGCGTCTGCTGGAAGAGGCCGAGCGCATTGCCCAACTCGACGCGCGTGCCCTGCGCGCTGCGGCCGACCTCGTCGCGCAGCTCGCGCTCCAGGCGCTCGCTGGCAAGGCGCATGGCCTCGGCCAGTTGCACGCTGCGTTCGCTCTCGCCGGCGTCGCGGCCGCGCAAGGCCACCCACAGGATCAGGACGAGATTGACGGCACCAAGGAGCAGCGTGAGCCAGAGCGCGACGGTCATGCGCTCATTGTCGCAGGCAGCGCGTGGCGATCACGCCATGCGGTTTCTGCGGACGAGCCGCGCCTCGATCCAGCCGAACAGGGCCTGCACCAGCAGCGCCAGCACCGCCGCGGGCAGCGCGCCGGCCAGCATCGTGGCGCTGTCGTTGACCGCCAGCCCGGCGACGATGCGTTCGCCGAAGCCGCCGGCACCGATGAAGGCCGCGACCGTGGCCGTGCCCACGCCGATCACGGCCGCGGTCTTCACGCCGGCCAGCAAGGTGGGCAGCGCCAGCGGCAGCTGGACGTGGCGCAGGCACTCGCGCGGCGTCAATCCGAGCGACAGCGCCGCCTCGCCCAGCCCGCGCGGCACGCCGCTCAAGCCCGCATGGGTGTTGCGCACGATCGGCAGCAGCGCGTAGAGAAAGAGCGCGATGACCGCCGGCAGCAGGCCGATGCGTCCGACCAGCGCGATGAGCATGGCCAGCAGCGCGATCGACGGCACGGTCTGCAGCACGCCGACCGCCGCCATCAGGACGCCAGCCGCGCGCGGCCAGCGCCAGGCCGCCACCCCCAGCGGCACGCCGGCCAGCACGGCCAGCGCCAGCGAGCCGAACACCAGCAGCAGATGCTGCAACGCGAGCCGGCCGAAGTCGGCGCCGAACAGCCGCTGCCCGAAGGTCGCCGGCGCGCCGTGCGCCGAAGCGGCGCCGGCCAGGAAGCGCCGCGCCGCCTCCGCGAAACTCAGGCCGTCGAGCTCGACCTGCGCGTTGAGCGACACCATGGTGGCCGCATCGATGCGCCCTTGCAGCGACCGCAGCGGCGCGGGGTCGAGGCCCGCGCGCATGAGCAGCACCGCGTCGTAGCGCGGAAAGAAGTCGCGATCGTCCTGCAGCACCCGCAGGGCGTAGCGGCCGACCTTGGCATCGGTGGAGTAGATGTCGATCACGTCCACCCGCCGGGCGGCGATGGCGTCGTAGGCGATGCCGTGATCGATGCCGGCCGGCGGCGCGAACGGCAGCCGGTAGGCCGCCTTCAGCGCCGGCCAGCCGTCGTTGCGCGCGAGGAACTCGTGCGACAGCCCCCAGCGCAGCCGGGCCGCCTCGGGCTTGAGCAGGTCGGAGATGCGGGTGATGCCGAGCTCGCGGGCCTGCGACTCGCGCATCGCCAGCGCGTAGCTGTCGTTGAAGCCCAGCGGCACCGCCGCCTTCAGGCCGCGCGGCGCGAGCCAGGTGTTGAGCTCGGCCAGCGTCGGGTTGCCCTCGCGCTTGAGCAGCTCGCGCACGATGGTGCCGGTGTACTCGGGATACACGTCGACGCTGCCGGTCGCCAGCGCCTGCTCGAGGATGCCGGTGTTGCCCAGGCCCTGCTTGTGGACCGCCTCGATCCCTTGCTGCTGCAGCGTCTGGCGCACGATCTCGCCGAGGATGTACGACTCCGTGAAGCGCTTGGAGCCGACCACCACCGCATCGGCCGCGGCCGCCGCGCCCATGCCGGCGAGCAGCAGCAAGGCTGCGAGCCAGCGCTTCATGCGCGCAGCACTTCGGGATTGATCGGCGTGGGCGGCCGCCCGGCATGGGGCCCGAAGCCGAGCCCGGCGACGAGGTTGTCGGCCGCGAGCTGCGCCATCGCACGGCGGGTGGCGACGGTCGCGCTCGCGATGTGCGGCGTGAGTACCACGTTGGGCACCGCGAGCAGGCCGGGGTGCACCTGCGGCTCTCCCTCGAACACATCGAGGCCCGCTGCGGCGATGCGCCGCTCGGCCAGCGCCTTCGCGAGCGCGGCATCGTCGACGATGCCGCCGCGCGCGATGTTGGTCAGCGTCGCCGTGGGCTTCATCAGCGCGAGCTCGGCCGCGCCGATCGCGTGGTGCGACTCCTTCGAGTACGGCATCACGATCACCAAATGATCCGCCTCGCGCAGCAGCTGATCCTTGCTCACGTAGCCGGCCTTGCACTCGGCTTCCACCGCCGCATCGAGTCGCGAGCGGTTGTGATAGAGCACCTTCATGCCGAATCCGTGCGCGCCGCGCCGCGCGATGGCCTGGCCGATGCGGCCCATGCCGAGGATGCCCAGCGTCGCGCCGTGGATGTCGCTGCCGACGAACATGTCGTAGAACCACTTCGACCATTCGCCGCGCCGCAGGTAGTGCTCCGACTCGGCGATGCGCCGCGCGGCCGCCATCATGAGGGCGAAGCCGAAGTCGGCGGTGGTCTCGGTGAGCACGTCGGGCGTGTTGCTGCACAGCACGCCGCGTGCGGTGCAGGCCGCCACGTCGAAGTTGTTGTAGCCCACCGCCATGTTGGCGACCACCTTGAGCTGCGGGTTGGCGTCGAGCACCTCGGCGTCGATCGGCACGCTGCCGGTGGTGAAGGCACCCACCTTCCCGCGCAGCCGGCGGATCAGCTCGGCCTTGTCGTAAGCCTCGTCGCGCGGGTTGTCCTCGACCTCGAAGTGCTGGCGCAACTGCTCCACGATGTCGGGGAAGACGGCGCGGGCGACGAGTACGGCGGGCTTCATGGGGTGGCTCCTGGGGTGGTCAGCGTGCCGGCGAGGTCGCGACCGCGGGTGCCTCGACGGCCTTGTGCTTCGCATCGGGATGCCAGCCGAGCACCAGCAGCATGACCGCGAAGCCGATCAGGTAGCCGGCCGCGACGTGCCAGCCGCCGCGCACCCAGGCGCCCACCGAGCGGGCCTGCGGAAAGGTGCTCGCCAAGGCCACGCCGGCGGAGGAACCGAACCAGATCATCGAGCCGCCGAAGCCGACCGCGTAGGCCAGGAAGCCCCAGTCGTAGCCTCCCTGGTGCAGCGCCAGCGCCGTGAGCGGGATGTTGTCGAACACCGCCGACACGAAACCCAGGCCCAGCGCCGTCTGCCACGACGCGGCGGGCAGGCGCTCCACCGGCATCATCGAGGCGCACAGCACCAGCGAGAGCAGGAAGATGCTGCCGCGCGTGGCGGAGCCGAGCAGGCTCCAGTCGGGCCTGCGCAGCGGCGTCGTCACCAGGATGGCGAGCCACACCGCCAGGCCGATCACCGGCACGTGCGCGAGCACGTCGGGGCGGCGCAGATTGAAGTAGACATTGGCGCCGATCGCGCTCAGCAGGATGATGGCGACGATCGCGACGCGCACCCACTCGACCCGGATGCCCGCCGGCGCATCCTTGGTGATCGGCTGAAGGGCATGCTGCTGGCGCGACGCGATGATGCTGAAGAACAGCAACGCCGGCACGCCCGCCACGTAGGCATCGAACACCGTGAGCGGCGCGACGCCGTCGATCCACATCATCGTGGTGGTGGTGTCGCCGACCACGCTGCCGGCGCCGCCGGCGTTGGAAGCCGCCACGATCGCCGCCAGAAAGCCCACGTGCAGCTTGCCGCGAAAGAGCGCGTTGGCCATGGTGCCGCCGATCATCGCCGCGGCGATGTTGTCGAGGAAGCTCGACAGCACGAAGACCAGGACGAGCATCACGAAGCCGCCCTTCCAGTCATCGGGCAGGAAACGCGGCAGCACCGCGGGCAGCCGGCTCTCCTCGAAGTGCTTGGACAGCAGTGCAAAGCCGAGCAGCAGGCCGAAGAGGTTGGCCAGCGTCACCCACTCGTGCGACAGGTGCACCGCCAGTCCGCCGAGGCCCGACACGCCACCGAAGCCGGTGAAGACGAGCTTGTACAGCGTGATCACGGCCAGGCCGATGACCGCGACACGCAAGGTGTGGTGATGGAACAGCGCCACGCCGGCCAGCGTCAGCGCGAACAGGATGAAGTCCACCGGTATCCCGGCGACGGTGGGCAGCGAGGCAGTCATGTGTCTCCAGTGGTCGTTGTGATCTTGTGCGGCGTTACTCGAGGAAATGCGCGAACCGCCCGACCGGCTCGCGTTCGGTGACCAGGGTGTTCTCGATCGCCCGCGGATCGGCGTGGCCCAGCGACATGCCGCACACCAGCATCTCGTTCGCCGGTGCGCCGACGTGCTCCGTCACGATGCGGTGGAACGGCGTGAACGCCGCCTGCGGGCAGGTGTCCAGGCCGCGGCCGCGCGCGGCCAGCATGACGTTCTGCA
>DATFAY010000151.1:0-3026 GCA_035254085.1 Piscinibacter sp. | reverse complement strand
CTTCTTGTTGATGCGCTTGTAGCCCACCGGATCCATCGAACGCTTGTCCAGCCAGTCGAAGTCGATGCCGGTGTCGGCCGTGGCCGAATGAAGCGCCACCGGGATGTGCACCAGCCCGACGCTGATGGCGCCCTTCCACAGGGTGCGGGTGCTGCTCGTTGCCATCATGAACCTCCACGCTCGAAGCCGAGCGTCTTCATTGCCTTGGTGAGCGTCTGCCGGGTCTTCGCGTAGCCCGCCCACGGGTCATTGCCGGACTCGATGCGCTCGCGCGCACTGAGAATGTCCCAGTGCGCGCCGCCGGCGAGCGAGGGCAGCTCGTCCCAGGCGCAGGGCATCGAGACGCCCAGCCCGGGCCGGGCGCGGGCCGAGTAGGCGGTGGCGGTCGTCGCGCCGCGTCCGTTGCGCAGGTAATCCACGAAGATCTTGCCGACGCGGTTCTTCGCGCCGCTCTTGGCCACGAAGCGCTGCGGCACCACGCGCGCCAGGTGCCGCACCACCGCCTGCGAGAAGTCCTTGACCGTGTCCCAGTCGTCGCGCGGCGTGAGCGGCACCACCAGGTGCAGGCCCTTGCCGCCGCTGGTCTTGAGGAAGCTCGCCAGACCCAGCTCGTCGAGCAGCGCGCGCGTGAGCTGCGCCGCTTCCTGCATCGCTGTCCACGCCACGCCCTCGCCGGGGTCGAGGTCGAAGGTCATGCGGTCCGGCTGGTCGATGCGGCTGACCTTCGCGTTCCAGGTATGGAACTCGATGACGTTCATCTGCGCCGCGCCGATCAGGGCTTCGAAGTTGTCGATCTCGATCATCGCCGGGTGGCCGGGGAAGAATTCCGGATCCAGCAGCTTGAGCCCCGGGATGCGCAGCGTCTGCGCGTGCTTCTGGAAGATCAGCTGATGCGCGATGCCCTGCGGCGCGCGCACCAGCGCCACCGGCCGCTTCTGCAGGTGCGGCAGGATGTGCCTGGCCGCCAGCAGGTAGTAGTCGACCAGGTCCTTCTTGGTAAGACCGGTGCTGGCATCGATCACGCGCTCGGGGTGGCTGATGCGCACGTCCTTGGGCAGGTCGGGCAGGTCCGGCGCGGCCTTCGCCGTGCGACGGCGAGTCGCGCTCTTCGCCGCTACCGATGCGGCAGGCACGGGGACTTCCTTGGTGATGACGCTCGAAGGCTTGTCCGAGCGCAGCCCGTGAAAGATCGAATGGCGGATGCGCCCGTCGGGCGTCCACTCCGAGAAAGACACCTCGGCCACCAGCCTGGGCTGCACCCAGTGCCCGCGCGCGTCGGCCGGCTTGTCCACGAGCGGCGTCTTGTCGACGGCGATCGCCTGGAGCTGCTGCTGCAGCGACTTGAGCGCCTTGGCATCGAAGCCGGAGCCCACCTTGCCGGCATACCGCAACGCGCCCTTCTCGTCGTGGATGGCCAGCAGCAGAGAGCCCAGCCCCACCCGCGAACCTTCCGGGTCGGTGTAGCCGACGATCACGAACTCCTGCCGGTGGGTGCATTTGAGCTTGATCCAGTCGGACGAGCGGCGCGACACGTACGGCGAGTCGCGCCGCTTGCCGATCACGCCCTCCAGCTTGAGGCGGCAGGCGTTGTGCAGGATGTCCTCGGGGCGTGCCGCGAAGTCTTCGCTGAAGCGCACCCGCTCGCCGGCGTGCCCCTGCAGCAGCGAGGCGAGCAGCGTGCGGCGCGCGTGCAGCGGCACTTGCCGCAAGTCGTGGCCATCGAGGTACGGCACGTCGAACAGGTAGTACACGATCTGCTCGGTGCGCGACGCGTCGAAGGCGTTCTGCAGCGCGTTGAAATCGGGCAGGCCCTGCGCGTTGTTCACGACGATCTCGCCGTCGAACCAGCCCGAGGGCAATTGCAGCGAGCGCAGTTCGGCGACCAGCGGCTTCATCCGCGCGCTCCAGTCGTTGCCGTTGCGCGTGAACAGGCGCACGTCGTCGCCGTCGATGCGTGCGAGCAGCCGATAGCCGTCGAACTTGATCTCGTAGATCCAGTCCCCTGCGGCCGGCGCGCGATCGACCAGCGTGGCAAGCTGCGGCGCCAGGGCGAGCGGCAACGCGGCCGCCTGCGCGCCGGCGGGCAAGGCGAGCGCGTTGCGCGGGCCGCTGTGACGCCCTTTCGTGGCCTTGGCGGCCTTGGTGGTCTTCGCCGCCTTCGCCCCCGCTTTCGATTCCGGTTGCGCCGCACTCGACGTGCCCGTGAGCACGCTGTCGGGCAGCTCATCGACCACGCTGAACTCGGACGCGGGCTTGGCGTACTGGTCGTGCTCCTTGATGAGCAGCCACGGCTCCTGCCGCTCGTCGCGCCGCCCGTGCATGCGCACCAGGGCCCAGGCGCCATGCAGCCTCTGCCCGCGCAGCACGAACTTGAGCTTGCCATCGCGGTACCCGGCGTGCGGATCGCCGATCGGCTCCCAGATGCCGCGATCCCACACGATGACGGTGCCTGCGCCGTACTGCCCCGGCGGGATCACGCCCTCGAAGCCGCCATAGGACAAGGGATGGTCCTCGACATGCACCGCCATGCGCTTGTCGTTGGGGTCGAAGCTGGGCCCCTTGGGCACGGCCCAGCTCTTGAGCGTGCCGTCGAGCTCCAGGCGGAAGTCGTAGTGCAGCCGACGCGCCGCATGCTTCTGGATCACGAACGACAAGGCCTTGCCCGGTCGAACCGGCTTGCCCTTCGGCTCCGGCGTGATGCCGAAGTCGCGCTTTTGCCGATAGCGATGGAGCAGGTCGGTCATGGCCTCGGGATGAGAGTCGTTCCTCAGCGGAGCAAGCGCGATTCCCGAGCGGCGCCGGCTGTAGGAAGTACAGCGTCGTTGTAGCTTGCACCGCGCCGGGCGCCCACGCAGCGCGGCCCTGGGACATCGAAGTCACGCGCCGCGCAAAGCCCAGCACGGGAACGTGGGTTGCTGCCCCCTCGCACCGATCGGCCCGATCGGGGGCTCGGATTCGACAAGGAGTGAAGCATGCCCAGAATCAGTGAAGTGATGACCCGCGGGGTCGAGGTCATTGCGCCGGAC
>DATFAY010000150.1:0-13348 GCA_035254085.1 Piscinibacter sp. | reverse complement strand
TCGCGGTCCTTCACCTCGAGCAGACCCTGCTGGCGGAACTTGGAAAAGGCGCGGCTCACCGTCTCGAGCGTGAGGCCGAGGTAGCTGCCGATCTCGTCGCGCGACATGCGCAGCACCAGGGCGCTGGACGAATAGCCGATGGCGTTCAGGCGCTGCGTCAGGTTGAGCAGGAAGCTCGCCACGCGCTCCTCGGCCTTGAGGCTGCCCAGCCACAGCATGACGCGGTGGTCGCGCACGATCTGGTCGCTCATGATCCGCCAGAACTCCTGCTGCAGCGCCGGCGTCGAGCACACCATGGTGCTCAGCTCCTGGTACGACAGCACGCAGACCTGCGCGTCTTCCAGCGCGACGGCGTCGCACGAGTGCACCTCGGCGCCGATGCCGTCCAGCCCGAGCAATTCGCCGGCCACGTGGAAGCCGGTCACCTGCGTGCGGCCGGCCGACGTGAGCGTGCTGCTCTTGAACTGGCCGGCATGCACCGAATAGAGGTTGCGGAACGGGTCGCCGGCGCGAAACAGCGGCGTGCCGCGCGGCACCGAGCGGCGGCCGCTCACCAGCCAGGGCTGCGGGCCGGAGGCGCCGCGGAACGGGTCGCCCGCCAGCCAGGAGCGGCGCAGCTTGCAGATGAAGCAGTCGGTGTGCTGCGCTTCCAGGATCGGCTTGCCGAGGGGGCGTCCTTCCTCGGCGGCAGGCGCCGGCATCCGCTGGCGCAAGGCCCGCTCGTCGAAGGAGGCGGGGCGGGTCGCAGTGGGGGCGGGCGCATACAGCATGGGGTGATCTCCTCGGTCGGGACCGGGCCAGCCGGTCGTTGATCCATGGAGGAAGACTGTAGGCAGCGCCTGCGCGAGGGTCTGTAGGGTGTTCTGTATGCGTGGCGTGGTGAGTGCTCGACGGAATGCGTCGGGGCGTCGCCACGGGCCTGTCAGGCGTCTTCGACGTCGATCAGGCCGTTGCGGATCGCCAGGCGCACGAGCGCGGGCACGTCGCCCACGCCCAGCTTGGCCATGAGGCGGCTGCGGTAGGTGTCGACCGTCTTGGGCGACAGGTGCAGCGAGGCCCCGATGGCGCTGCTGGAGTGGCCCTTCACCACCAGCGCGATGATCTGGCGCTCGCGCGGCGACAGCGTGGCGAGCTCGTCCTCGCTGCCGCCGTTGCCCGACAGCACCTGCAGCGCCAGGTCGGCCACTTCGGCGCACAAGTGGCGCCGCCCGCGCATCACGGTGTCGATCGCGCTGAGCAGCTCGCTCGCCGGCGCGCCCTTGAGCACGTAGGCGGACGCGCCCAGGCGCAGCGCCTCGGCGACGTTGCGCGGCTGCGCCGACATGGTGAGCACCACGCAGCGCACCGGCAGCGCTCGCCGCTGGATCTCGGCCAGCAGCTCGAAGCCGCTGCGGTCGCCCAGGTGCAGGTCCAGCAGCAGCACGTCGGGCCGAAGCTTCGTGATGTCGGCCAGCGCCTGCGTCGGATCGGCCGACTCGCCCAGCACCCGGTGGCCCGCGGCCTCGAGCACGGCACGCAAGCCCTCGCGCAGCATGACGTGGTCGTCGACCAGGTACAGGCTCGGCGGCCCCAGGGCGCTCATTCGAAGCCCCTTCGCGCTGCGCGCTGCGGGATGAGCGCTTCGGAGCGGCCGGGCGCGCTCATCAATTCATCTCCCAATGCAGGCTCACCGTGGTCCCGCCGCTGTCGTTGCGCGACACCGCGCAATGCGCGCCGATGGCCAGCGCGCGCTCGCGCATGCCGACCATGCCCAGGTGGCCGGGCCGCGAGGCCAGCGCGACGTCCTCGATGCCGCTGCCGTCGTCGACCACGTGCAGTTCCAGCGCCTGGTTGCTGCCGCACAGCTGCACGCGCACGGTGGTGGCGTCGGCGTGGCGCAGCGCATTGGCGAGCGCCTCGCGCGCGATCATGAAGACGGCGTACTCCACGTCGGTCGGCCAGCGCCGCTGCGCGCAGTCGACCTCGGCTTCCAGCAGGAGCTCGATCTCCTCGTGCGCGGGCGCGCGGCTGCGCAGCTCGTTGTCCAGGGCGGCCGCGAGGCCTTGTTCGTCCAGCAGGGGCGGGCGCAGGTCGACCAGCACCTGGCGCACCTCGCGCACCGCCTGGTCGATGAGGGCGCTCACCCGCTCGGCGTGGCGGCGCGGCGCGGAGTCGGGCGGCGCGCTCTGCACCGACTGCACCACGTCGAACGACAGGCGCATCGCCGCCAGCGTCTGGCCGAGCTGGTCGTGCAGCGACTGCGCGATGCGCCGCGTGGTGGTCTTTTCCTGGGCCATCAGCTGCTGCGTCAGGCGCGACAGCTGCTGGCGGTAGCGCGCCAGCGCCAGCTCGGCCTGCACCCGCTGCGTCACCTCGCGCACGATGGCCGTCATCATGGTGCGGCCCTGCACCGTGGCGCGCGACAGCGACACCTCCAGGTCGAGGTGCTGCCCGTCGCTGCGGCGCCCGGTCACGCGGCCGGACACCGGGTCGAAGAAGCGCCCCAGCGGCAGCCCCATCGCGCTGGCGGCGTCGCAGCCGAAGATCTGTTCCGCGCTCGGGTTGAACAGCGTGATGCAGCCGTCGCCGTCGGCGCTGATGATGGCGTCGCTGGCCGAACTCACCACCACCTGCAGCGCCTGCTCGGCGCGCGACTTGGCGCGCCGCATCTCGTGGTCGCGCATCACGCGCTGCACGACGGCGGGAATCAGCGCCTGATAGCGCCCTTCGACGTCCTTGACGAGGTAGTCGCTGGCGCCGCGGCGCATCGCCTCGACCGCCACCGAGACATCGTCGGCGCCGGTCAGCATGACCACGGGCACCGGGGTGTCGGCGGGCCGCTCGAGCAGGCGGTCCATCAGCTCGATGCCGTCCATGTCGGGCAGCCGGAAGTCCAGCAGCAGGCAGTCGAACTGCTCCGAGGAGGCGTAGTCGATGGCCTGCGCCGCGGAGTTGACCTCGACGAACTCGAACATCCCCGAGCCGCCGCGCAGCAGCGCGCGCCGGCAGGCCAGGCGATCGACCTCGTCGTCGTCCACCAGCAGGATGCGGGCCGGCGCCATCATGTGCAGGTCAGGCCGGAGCGGCCTCGCTCAGCGTCCAGTACGCGTCGATGGTGCGCATCGCCTCGACGAACTTGCGGTAGTCCACCGGCTTGGCCATGTAGCCGGCCACGCTCAGGTCGAAGCTCGCGATCTTGTCCTGCTCTTCCTGCGAAGTCGTGAGCACCACCACCGGGATGCGCCGCCACTCGGCATGCGCCTTGACGACCTGCAGGAACTCGATGCCGTTCATGATCGGCATGTTGAGGTCGAGCAGGATCAGGCACGGCCGCTCCTGGCTCGCGTCGCCCAGGTGCTTGATCGCGGCCTCGCCGTTGTCGGCTTGCACCAGCGGGTTGGTGACGCGGATCTCCTTGAGCGCGCGGCGCACGGTCATCGCGTCGACCTGGTCGTCCTCGACCAGCAGGATGGGACTGTTGTTCATGTGCATGTTGAGGCTCTGGGCAGGGTGAAATGAAAGGTGCAGCCTTGGCCGACTTCGGAGTCGATCCAGATGCGGCCGCCGTGCATCTCGACGATCTTCTTGACGAGCGACAGGCCGATGCCGGTGCTCTCGCTGCTGTCGCGCGAGCTGAGCGACTGGAACAACTGGAACACCCGGTCCCAGTGGCGCCGCTCGATGCCCGGTCCGTTGTCGCGCACCTGGAAGTGCCACGCGCCGTCGGCCGCGACGCACTCGACGTCGATCTGGCCGCGCGGCTTGTCCATGTACTTGATGGCGTTGCTCAGCAGGTTCTGGAATAGCTGCTGGGCGCGGGTGCGCTCGATCTCCAGGGTGGGCAGCTTGCCCACCGTCACCGCCACGTGCGGCGGCGGCGCCAGCAGGTCGACCGTCTCGCCCACGAGCGCGCCGAGGTCCACGCGGGTGGGCGTCTCCTTGACGCGGCCGACGCGCGAGTACTGCAGGATGCCGTCGATCAGCCGGTCCATGCGCTTCACGCGCGACAGCAGCAGCGCCATGTGCTCGCGGCCCTCGGGGTCGAAGCGGTCGGCGTAGTCCGTGGACAGCCATTGCGCGAGCGAGCCGATGGCGCGCAGCGGCGCCTTCAGGTCGTGCGAGGCGACATAGGCGAAGTTGCTCAGCTCCTCGTTGGCGGCCTTCAGGTCCTGCATCAGCTCGGCCTGGCGCGCCTCCACGGCCTTGCGCTCGGAGATGTCGCGGATGAGGCCCGTGAACAGCGTCTGCTCGTTGACCTGCGTCTCGCCGACCGCGAGGTCGACCGGGAACAGCGAGCCGTCCCGGCGCTGCGCGACCACCTCGCGGCCGATGCCGATGATGTGGCGGTCGCCCGTGTGCTTGTAGCGCGCCAGGAAACCGTCGTGCTGCTCGCGTTCGGGCGAGGGCATCAGCATCGACACGTTGCGGCCGATCACCTCGTCGGCGGCGTAGCCGAACATGCGTTCCGCGCTGGCGTTGAATCGCTCGATCGTGCCGCGGTCGTCGATGACGACGATCGCGTCGAGCGCGGTGTCGACGATCGCGTTCAGGCGCGCCTGGCTGGCGGCCAGCGCGGCGTGCGCACGCTGGCGCTCCTGCATGCCGCGCAGGATCATGCGCCCGATCGCCAGCAGCACGATCACGACGACGGCGACCGCCACGGCGAACACCGCGAACACGCGTGTCGTCTCGCTGCGTGCGGCCTCGGCGTTGCTGCCCAGCATGGCCCGCTGGCTGGCGGCCAGCGCGATGATCTGTCGGCTCAGCGCTTCCATCTCGGCGCGGCCGGCGCCGCTGGAGAGCATGGCGCGTGCCTCGTCGGGCCGATCGGCGTGCGTGGCCAGCACCTGGTCGAGCACCTTCATGCGCTGGTCCGACAGCCGGGCGATCTGCTCGACCTGGTCGCGCAGCGCGGGGTCGTCCCGCGACAGCGCGCGCAGCTCGTCGAAGACGGCGCGCACCTCGGCCGCTGCCGCGACCCGCTGGGTCGCGAACGCCGGCGAGCCGACGACCATGAATCCGCGCTGGGCTGCTTCGACCTCGTACATGCGCGACAGCGCGCGCTCCAGCGGCGCGACCACTTCGGCGTGGAAGACCGCGTCGCGCGAGGTCCGCATGAACCGCTCGGTGGTGCGCCACGACAGCACGCTGGTCGCGATCAGGACGATGACTGCAAGGCCGAACCCTGCCAGGACCTGGCGGTCCAGAGGCAGTTTCTTCACGAACGCTCCTGTATTGGCGAACGCCTGCGGGGGTACCGGCGGCGTACAGCGGCGATTGTTCGGTGGAGGCCTTTCCAAAACTTTGACCACCGTCAATTTGCGCCGCGCGGCCTGCGATTGCGACACGTCAATGCGGCCGATGACACGCGCGAGAACACTGCGCACTGGCCCGCCCGCGCCTTGCGAAGGTTCTCCCATGCTGCCGTTCACGCACGAACAGTTCGTCGCTGTCTTCGTCGACTACAACCGGGCCATCTGGCCGTTGCAGCTCCTCGCCTACGCGCTGGGCACGGCCACGGTGGGGCTGCTGCTGCGCCCGCTGCGCTTCAGGCAACTGGGCGACCGCGCCATCGCGGCGATCCTGGCGCTGATGTGGGCATGGACGGGCCTGGCCTATCACGCGACGTACTTCTCGGCGATCAACAAGGCGGCATGGCTGTTTGCCGCGCTGTTCGTGGTGCAGGGTGTCCTGCTGCTGCGAACCGGCGTGGTGCGGGCGCGCTTGCGCTTCGAGAGCGCGCGCGGTCCGGCGCGCTGGCTGGGCTGGGCGCTGGTGGGCTACGCGGGCATCGGCTACCCGCTGGTGGGCGTGTGGTCAGGCCACGCGTACCCGGAGATGCCGGTGTTCGGCATCACGCCGTGCCCGCTCACCATCTTCACCTTCGGGCTGTTGGTGCTGGCGCGCGCCTCGGCGCCGCATTCGCTGCTGGTCGTGCCACTCCTGTGGTCGCTCGTCGGCGGCAGTGCGGCGTTCCTGCTCGACGTGCCCCAGGACTGGCCGCTGCTCGCGAGCGGTGTCGCCGCGATGGCGATCTCGCTGCGGCCGGGCCGGCGCGCTCAGACGCTGGCCGTGCCCGGCTGACCGAGCACGCGCACCGCCAGCCCGCCGAGCTCGGCGGAGGCCTGGGCATGCAGTTCGAGGCGGTGCGCCGCCGCGATGCGCCGCACGATCGACCAGCCCAGGCCGCTGCCGCTCTCGGCGCTGCCGGGCACGCGGAAGAAGCGCTCGCCCAGGCGCTGCAGGTCGGCCTCGGCCAGGCCGGGTCCGCTGTCCTCGACCACGAGCTCGACGGCACCGGTCGCCTGCCGCGCGACGCGCACCTTGATGCGCGCCGAGGGCGGGCTGTAGCGCACGGCGTTGTCCACCAGGTTGCGCACCAGCACCGCCAGCAGCGCCTCGTCGCCGCCCAGGGCGCAGCCTGGCGCCGCGTCGAGCTCGATCTCCTGGTGCTTGGCGACGGCGCGCGGCGCCACCTCGGCCACCACGCGGCGCGCCAGCAAGCCGAGGTCCACCAGTTGGCGTGCGGGCGCCGCCGAAGCTTCCAGGCGCGACAGCGTCAGCAACTGCTCGACGAGGTGGGTGGCGCGGTCGCAGCCGGCCAGGGTGTTGTGCAGCGCATGGCGGCGCAGCCCGTCGTCGGTCTCGGCCAGCGCGACCTGCGCCTGCGCCCGGATGGCGGCGATCGGCGTGCGCAGCTCGTGGGCCGCGTCGGCGGTGAAGCGCCGCTCCGATTCGAGCAGCGTGCCGATGCGCCCGAAGAGGCCATTGAGCGCGTCCAGCATGGGCGCCATCTCCGCGGGCGTGTCGCCCAGCTCCACCGGCGTGAGCACATCGGGCTGGCGCTCGCCCAGCGCGCGGCCGAGCCGGCGCAGCGGCGCGACGCCGCGAAGCACCGCCCACCACACTCCCAGCCCGAGCAGCGGCAGCGCGATCAGCATCGGCCCCAGGGTGCTGCGCAGGATCGCCCACAGGATGGAAGCACGCGAAGCCTCCTGCTCGCCGACGTAGACGCGGATGTCGCGCTCCGCGCCGAGCGCGGTGAAGACGCGCCAGGCGCTGCCGTCGATGCGCACGCTGGCGAAGCCCTTCTTCATGGGCGCGCCGGGCGCCAGCATCGGCTCGGCCGGCGCGTTGGCCGAGCGCATCACCAGCCGTCCTTCGTGGAAGACCTGGAACGCGACCTTGGGCGCATAGCGATGCAGCACCGGCGCGTCCACGCCGTCGTGCTCGTCGTCGAATGCGCGCGCCTGCTGCACCACCAGCAGGGCGGCCGCCTGCGCCAGGTGCCCGTCGAGCAGCTCGTCGAGCTCGCCGCGCACGTCGAACCAGGTCAGCGTCGCGGTCGTCAGCCAGACGGCGAGGACCATGCCCAGAACGAGTGCCAGCAGGCGGCCCTGCAGCGAATGCGGGGCGCCGGCGAGCTTCATGCCGCGGCGGCGCGCGCGAGCATGTAGCCCACGCCGCGCACGGTCTGGATCAGCGCGGCGCCCAGCTTGCGCCGCAGGTGATGCACATGCACTTCCACCGCGTTGCTCTCCACCTCGCGGCCCCAGCTGTACAGCTGCTGCTCGAGCTGCTCGCGCGAGAGCACGCGGCCCGCGTTGAGCATCAGCACGTGCAGCAGGTCGAACTCGCGGGTCGACAGCGTGACCGGCTGGCCGCCCTGGAGCACCGTGCGCGCGGCCGGGTCGAGCACCACGTCCTGGGCGCTCAGGCATTCCTGCGGCTGGCCGTGGGCGCGGCGCACCAGGGCGCGCAGCCGGGCCGCCAGCTCGTCGAGGTCCACCGGCTTGACCACATAGTCGTCGGCGCCGGTGTCCAGGCCGCGGATGCGATCGGGCACGGCGTCGCGCGCGGTCAGCACCAGCACCGGCAGCGACACGCCGGCGCGGCGCACGGCGGCCAGCACGTCGAGCCCGTCCTTGCGCGGCAGGCCCAGGTCGAGCACGGCGGCGGCGTAGGGCTCACTGCGCAGCTCGCGCTCGGCGGCGTCGCCGTCGCGCACCCAGTCGACCTGGAAGCCGAGTTGCCGCAGCCCGGCCCGCAGCCCGTCACCGAGCAGCGGGTCGTCCTCGGCCAGCAGGATGCGCATGGCTCGATTGTCCGACGAAGCAGCGCTCAATCGTCGTCGTCGTGCTCGACCTGCGTGGCATGCCCGACGGCCGGGGTGCCGGTGGGCGCGTCGCGCCACTGCAGCCACCAGAAGCCGAGCACGGCGGCGAGCATCACTGCGGCCACGCTGTGCCAGGCGCGGCGGATGCCTTCGCCGGGCCGGCCGACCTTGCGGCCGTTGACCATCGCGCGCACCAGGTTCTCGCGGTGCAGCCAGCTGCTGACCACCACGGCGGCCACGTGCACGCCGACGATCGCCAGCATCACGTTGGCCGCGCCTTCGTGCAGCTCTTCCAGCCAGTCGCCGGCGATCTCGTTGAAGGTTGCCCAGCCCGAGGCGGTGACGACGAGGGCGAGCAGCAGCAGGCCGACGATGGCCAGGGCGCCGGCCGGGTTGTGGCCGGTGTGATGCTCGGGGCGGCCGCGCAGCAGCGAGCCGAGGTAGCGCGCCACGGCGGCCGGGCCGCGCACGAAGCTCGCGAAGCGCGCGTGACGCGTGCCGAGCAGGCCCCAGAGGATGCGAAAGCCCACCAGTCCGGCCATGGTGTAGCCCAGCGTCACGTGCAGCAGGCGCCAGCGTTCGCTCTCGGCCGTGAGGTAGGCGCCGGCAAAGCTCAGCACCATCAGCCAGTGGAAGACCCGCACCGGCGCATCCCACACGAGGATGCGGCGCGGCTCGGCGGCGACCGCGCGGTCGTCAGCGGGGGATGCGGACACGGTGTTCATTGAAGTCTCCTTGATCGGCCTGCGCGTGGCAGGCGGCGCAGTTGGCGGGGCTCTTCACCGCGGGCAGCTTCCAGGTCGAGGCGCTCACCTCGTCGTGCTTGCGGACGAACCAGGCCGAGCGCGTGATGCGGTCGGCCGGCGGCTCCTCGCGCACCCGCTTGTAGGTGCCGGCGTTGGCACCGAGCCAGACCGACAGTTCCTTGGTCGTCGCCGGATCGAGCGACGCGTCGGTGCCGAAGTGGTGCGGCAGGTCGCCCATCAGGCGCTGCCACGAGGCGGCCGGCAACATGCCCGGCGGGAAGGCGACGTGGCAGGAAGCGCACTCCTGCTGGTACTTGGGAAAGGGCGGCACGCGGGGGCCGCGCCGGTCGTCGTCGGCCCAGGCCGAGACAAAAAGCGCCGTGCCGAGCAGGGCCGCGCCCGCTTGGCGCACAGAGAAGGGGAACATCATCGATTCCTCGGGAAGATGCGACGGCGGCCTGCCGTCACGGTTTGAGGGTGAGCAGCCAGCTCATCACGTCCGCCTTCTCGGCGACGGTGCATTCGCGACCCACGACGTCGTTGCAGTTGCGACGGAACCATTTCTCGACCTTGGCCGGGTCGCTGAAGCGCTCGGCGTTGAAGCCCGGGGCCAGCGCGCCGATCGGCTTGCCGGTCGAGGCGTGCTTGCCGGTCGAGGTAGGCACGGCGCCGTGGCACGACGAGCAGCTCCATTCGCGGCCGTGGGTCGCGGTGAAGAATTGCTGGCCGCGTGCGGGCACGCCCGGCGCCCCGGCCTTGGCGGCGTATCCGGCCAACAGTTCGGCCGGGGTGGCGGCCTGGACCGCGGGGGCCAGCGCGGCGCCGGCGACGCAGGTGGCAAGGGCGAGGCGTCGACAGGTCGACTGCAACGATGAGGACGATGAAAAGTGGTTCATGGCAACTCCTTGGTCGCCATGGTCCGGCCGCCCGCTTAGGGCATTCTTAAAGCGCCGGGAGGGGCGGCGGATGCGGGCCAGTCGACCACGAGGTCGGCGCGAGCGCGGCTGGCGGCGATGAGCCGCGCATTGGGCTCGTCGGTGTGCTCGACCCACGCGCGTGCGGCTTCGAGGCTGCGGCCGAACTGCATGTGCCGGCGCACCAGGCGCTCGCGCCGCTGGCCGTCGTCGGTGTCGACGAACCAGGCTTCGTCCAGCAGGGCCCGTACCGCGGCCCAGGGGCCTTGGTCGAGCAGGAGGTAGTTGCCTTCGGTGATCACCAGCCGCGTGTCCGGCTCGACCGGAATGGCGCCGGCGATCGGCTCTTCGATCTCGCGGCGGAACACCGGCGCGTAGACCGTCTCGCCCGCGCCCTGCGCGCGCAATCGCCGCAGCAGGGCGACATAGCCGGCAGCATCGAAGGTGTCGGCGGCACCCTTGCGCCCGGCGCGGCCGAGCCGCGCAAGCTCCGCGTTGGCCAGGTGGAATCCGTCCATCGGCACCACCACGGCGTCGGCCGCGAAGTGCTCCTGCAGCGCCTGCGCCAGCGTCGACTTGCCGCCGCCCGGCGGCCCGGCGATGCCGAGCAAGCGGCGGCCGCTGGCGATCATGGCGGCGGCGCGTTGCAGCAGGTCAGGGGGCAGGGCGATGGTCATGTCCGGAGAGTCGAGGGGGCGATGATGCCAGGTGGTACAGTCGAGCGTTTGCCGGCACCGCGCTGCCCGACCCGGGTGGCACGCGAGCGATGCCGGCCTGCGCGGTACCGAGTCCGCGAATCCGATTCTTCGCCAACGGGCCGCCCTCCGGCGCCCCGGACGCTTCTTCCTCGAGCCGCGCGCGAGCGCTCGCCCGGCGCGAGGCCCCGCCGACCGTTTCGCGCGCCCTGCGCGGCGCGCGATCCCGATCCAACGCTTTCGCGCACGCGTGCGTGTGCGCGGCCTCGCGTTGCCCTATCGACCCCATCAACCCTTACCGAGGAATCCCCCGCATGGCCAAGGAAGAACTGATCGAAATGAGCGGCGTGGTCAACGAGATCCTGCCCGACTCGCGTTTTCGCGTGACGCTGGACAACGGCCACACGCTGGTCGCCTACACCTCGGGCAAGATGCGCAAGCACCACATCCGCATCCTGGCCGGCGACAACGTGTCGCTGGAACTCTCGCCCTACGACCTGAGCAAGGGCCGCATCACGTTCCGCCACCTGGAGCGCCGCGGGCCGCCGCCGGTGGCGCGTCGCAGCGCATGAGCTGAAGCCGGCCGCGGCTTCGCGCCGCCGTCGCGCAAGACAAGCGATTGGCCGTGAAGGCCAATGCGCGAACACCCTCCTCGCCCGTATCGTCCGCGTCGCACGCCGCTGCACGCGCAGCGCGCGTTTCGCGTTTGCCAACCACGAGGAGGAGTGAAAAATGAAGCGTGCTTTTGCTGCGCTGGCACTGGTCATGGGCGTGTCCGCCGCGTTCGCGCAGGCGACGCCGGTCGGCGCCTGGAAGACGATCGACGATGACGGCAAGACCGAGAAGTCCATCGTGCGCATCAGCGAGGCCGGCGGCCAGCTGGTCGGGCGCATCGAGTCGGTGTTCGACGCGACCAAGAAGGACGCGGTGTGCGACAAGTGCAGCGACGAGCGCAAGGACAAGCGCCTGGTCGGGCTGACCATCCTGCGCAACGTCACCAAGGACCACGACGACGAGTCGCTGTGGGCAGGCGGCGACATCCTCGATCCGAACAACGGCAAGGTCTACAAGGTGCGCCTGCGCCCGGTCGACGGCGGCAAGCGCCTCGAGGTGCGCGGCTACATCGGCATGCCCATGCTGGGCCGCACGCAGACCTGGGTTCGCGTGGAGTGAGCGCGCGCGGCGCAAGCCGCGCGCCGCATGTTCGAACAACGATCGTTGGGGTCACACGAATGACAGCAAGTCTGAATCGCCGCCGCATGCTCGGTGCGGCGGTGGCCACGCTGGGCGCGCGCGCGGCGTGGGCCACGCCTTCGCACGACGGGCGCATCCTCATCGGGCAGACGGTGCCGCTCAGCGGCCCGGTCGCGGTCGCCTTCAAGGGCGTGCTGGCCGGCGAGAAGCTCGCCTTCGACCAGGTCAACCGCAAGGGCGGCGTCAACGGCCGGCGCGTCGAGCTCATCCAGCTCGACGACGGCTATGACACCCACCGCACGGTGGAGAACGTCAAGACGCTGATCGAGCGCGACAACGTGATCGCGCTCACCGGGCTGGGCAGCACTGCGGGCGTCGGCGCCGCCTTGCCGATCCTGCTCGACAAGAAAGTGCCGCTCGTGGGCGTCTACACCGGTGCGCCCAACCTGCGCAGCAAGTTCCACCCGTACTTCTTCACGACGCAGGCGAGCTTCAAGGACGAGGTCTTCTACTCGGTGCGCAACCTGGTGACCCTCAACTCCAGCCGCATCGCGCTCGTCTACCAGAACAACGAGTTCGGCAAGTTCATGCTGCCGGTGGTCGAGGCCGCGATCAAGGAGCAGGGCGCCACGCTGGTCGGTTCGGTGCCGGTCGCGATCGACGGCAGCGACGCGATCGCCGCGGCGCAGGCCGTGGCCGCGAAGCAGCCGCAGGCGGTGCTGCTGATCGCCGTGGGCCCGTCGGTGGTGGGCTACGTCAAGGCCAACCGCAGCTATGCCGGCGTGCCGGTCTACACGATCTCGACCGCGTTGCCCGCGCTGCCCGCGCTGGGCGAGGATGCGCGCGGCTTGGCGGTGACGCAGGTGGTGCCCTATCCGTGGCGGCAGACCACCAACATGGCGCGCGAGTTCGCGCAGGAATGCGAGCGCGCCAAGGTGCCGGTGGCCTACGACACCTACGGCGGCTACCTGATGGCGCGCTTCCTTCTGGAGGCCTTGCGCCGCTGCGGGCACAACCCGAGCTCCGAGGCACTCGTCAAGACCATCGAGGCGCGCCAGCGCTGGGACTACGGCGGCATCGACCTCGCGTTCAGTCCGACCAACCACCACGGCACCAGCTTCGTGGAGACCACCATCGTCGGGCCCCACATGAGCTTCATGCGCTGAAGGAGCCAGCCATGATGCTCGCCTGAACACAAGCGAAGAACCTCTCTTGCGCACCGCATGGCCGCATGCGGTGCGCTTTTCTTTTGGACAAAACGATTCGCTCTGAGAGCGTGCAGTCACGCTACCCCGGCGCTGCACAACTGTCCTTTCGGGTCATCTTTCAGGCACGGCGATTGCTCGTTCGCACGCCGACAAAAAAAGGCTTCCCGGACCATTGCGCCAAGTCAAAGTTGTCTATACAAGTGCGCCCCACGGGGTGGGAAGCGCGAACCGCAAGACTCCAAGCGGGCAACCCCCGCACGGCGCCGCACGAAGCAGGCTTCGGCATTCCCACCCCGTCACCCCTGCAAGCGACTGTGTGCCGTCGTCACGCCCGAGCCGTCTGCGAGGTGCTCTCCCCGAGTGGCCATCGACACGATCGAGACGCCGCTGATGTACTGAAGTTCACGAAACCGACGACGTGTTCATTTCATCAACCGGAGATCAAGGTCCATGAGGATCCATCAACAGCGGTCGCTAATGCGATCCACCCTGCTGG
>DATFAY010000149.1:0-12530 GCA_035254085.1 Piscinibacter sp. | reverse complement strand
GTGCTGGGCTATTCGGCGGCGCTGTTGCCGCTGCCCGCGCTGCTGAGTTCCGCGGCGATCGGCGTGATGGCGCTGGTCGAGATCGTCAGGCAGACCCCGCTGGACCTCGGTCACGGCGCCGAGGTGGAGTGAGCACGCAATGAGTCCCGAGGGTCTGGCCTTCCTGGTCTTTTCGATCGGCATGCTGGTGCTGATGGGCATCGGCATGAACATGGCGCTCGCGCTCGTGCTCACCGGTGCCGGCATGGCCTACGTGCTCGGCTTCTGGGACACGCAGCTGCTGGCGCAGAACCTGGTGGCCGGCGTCGACAGCTTTCCGCTGCTGGCGGTGCCCTTCTTCATCCTCGCCGGCGAGCTCATGAACTCGGGCGGCATCAGCCGGCGCATCATCGACATGGCGCAGGCCTGGGTCGGCCACATCCGCGGGGGCCTGGGCTTCGTCGCGATCGGCGCGGCGGTGCTGATGGCCAGCATGAGCGGCTCGGCGCTGGCCGACACGGCCGCGCTCGCGACCATCCTGTTGCCCATGATGCGCCGGCAGGGCTACCCGATGAACACCTCGGCCGGCCTGCTCGCCTCGGGCGGGATCATCGCGCCGATCATTCCGCCCTCGATGCCCTTCGTCATCTACGGGGTCACCACCAACACCTCGATCTCGGCGCTGTTCATCTCGGGCATCGTGCCGGGGCTGGTCATGGGCGCGGGCCTGATCGTCGCCTGGAAGTGGGTGCTGCGCCGCATCGAGCTGCCCCAGGGCGAGGCCATGCCCATGCGCGAGCGCCTGCGCGTCACGGCGCGCGCCTTCTGGGCGATGCTGATGCCGGTGATCATCATCGGCGGCATGAAGACCGGCGTGTTCACGCCAACCGAGGCGGCGGTGGTGGCGGCCTTCTACGCACTGGTGGTGGCGCTCGCGGTGCACCGCGAGATGAAGCTTGCCGAGATCCACCACGTGCTGGTGCGTGCCGCGCGCACCACCGCCATCGTGATGTTCCTGTGCGCCGGTGCGCAGGTCGCGAGCTACATGATCACGCTGGCCGACCTGCCCAGCGTGCTCACCGCCTGGCTCGGCCCGCTGGTGCAGCAGCCGCGCGTGCTGATGGCGGTGATGATGGTCGCGCTGGTGATCATCGGCACCGCACTGGACCTCACGCCCACGATCCTGATCTTCGCGCCCGTGATGCTGCCCATCGCGGTCAAGGCCGGCATCGACCCGGTCTACTTCGGCCTCATGTTCGTGCTCAACGGCGCCATCGGCCTGATCACCCCGCCGGTGGGCACGGTGCTCAACGTGGTGGCCGGCGTGGGCCGGCTGTCCATGCACAACGTGATCAAGGGCGTGAACCCCTTCCTCGTCACCTACCTCGTCGTGCTGGTGCTGTTCATCGTGTTTCCGCAGCTCGTCACCGCGCCCGTCGCATGGATGCGCTGATGCCCTTCCCTTCTTCATCCGAGGAGACCATCGTGAATCGATTCCGTCGTCATTTCGTCGCCGCCGCCTGCGCCTGCGCCGCGCTGGCCGCATCGTTCGCCGCGTCGGCGGCCGACATCAAGCCGCGCCTGATTCGCTTCGGCTACGGCTTGAACGAGCAGAGCAACCAGGGCCGAGCCGTCAAGTTCTTCGCCGAGCAGGTCGAGAAGGCCTCGGGCGGCAAGATGAAGGTTCGCGCCATCGGCGCCGCCGCGCTCGGCTCCGACGTGCAGATGCAGCAGGCGCTCATCGGCGGCGCGCAGGAGATGATGGTCGGCTCCACCGCGACGCTGGTGGGCATCACCAAGGAGATGGCGCTGTGGGACACGCCCTTCCTGTTCAACAACAGCAAGGAAGCCGACGCCATCCTCGACGGCCCGGTCGGCCAGAAGGTGATGAACAAGCTGCAGGACGGCGGCCTGGTGGGTCTCGTGTACTGGGAGAACGGCTTTCGCAATCTCACCAACAGCAAGCACCCCATCAACAAGCTCGAGGACCTGCAGGGCATCAAGCTGCGGGTGATGCAGAACAACGTGTACCTCGACAGCTTCAAGACGCTCGGCGCCAATGCGATCCCGCTGCCCTTCTCGGAGCTGTTCAGCGCGCTGGAGACCAAGACGGTCGACGGCGAGGAGAACCCCTACAACACCATCCTGTCGAGCAAGTTCTACGAGGTGCAGAAGTACGTGAGCGTGACCAACCACGTCTACAGCCCGTGGATCGTTCTGGTGAGCAAGAAATGGTGGGATTCGCTCAGCAAGGACGAGCAGAACGTCCTGGCCGATGCCGCGCGCGCCAGCCGCGACTTCGAGCGCAAGGACACCCGCGACGAGGCCGCCAAGGCGCTGGCCGAGCTCAAGTCCAAGGGCATGCAGGTCAACGAGTTGCCGCCGGCCGAGGTGAACCGCATGCGCGACAAGCTCACGCAGGTGAACGCCGGCATCGCGACCAACGTCGGCATGGACCTGTGGAACGAGACGCAGGCCGCGCTGGCCAAGCTGCGCGGCAAGAAGTAGGTCGCCGGGCATCCACGCATCGGGCACCGCATCGGCCGCGCGCCGATGCGGTGCTTTTGCACGTTCGGTGATCAAGCCTGCCGCTATGCTGTGTCACACCCGCGTGCTGCCGCCCGATTCCGTTCTCGGCAGGCCTTGGGCCAACCGGCCCTCGGTCGCACACGCCAGAGAAAGAACGCCATGTGGATCCTCGTCCAGGTCGTGCGGGGCAGCAAGCACTTTGAAGCCGAGTCGCGCGTGGGCAACCGCGTGCTGATCTCGGACACCACCGACATGGTGATCTCCGGCCGCGCGCTCGGCACCGACGGCTACCGCTTCGAGGCGCGCAAGGGCAACGAGAGCTTCGTGGTCGGCGATTTCCCCGGCGTGCAGCCCGGCGTCTCGCTGGCGCCCCAGTTCCTCGCGCTGGCCCAGCAGCTGGGCGCCATCGGCCTCGCCGCAGGCTGATCAGCGCCGTGCCCCACGGGCGGCGGCGATCTCGCTACAGTGGCGGCGATGGACCGCACGCACGACGCCGCCTCGCGGGTCCTCGTGGGCACCGCCTCGTGGACCGACCCGACGCTGATCAAGTGCGGCCGCTTCTATCCCAAGGGATGCTCCAGCGCCGAGGCGCGGCTCGCCTTCTATGCCAGCCGCTTCCCGCTGGTCGAGGCCAGCAGCAGCTACTACGGGCTGCCGACGCCGCACAACGCGCAGCTGTGGGCCGAGCGCACGCCGGCCGGCTTCACCTTCAACATCAAGGCGTTCCGCCTGTTCACCGGCCACCAGACGCCGCTGGAAGCATTGCCGCAGCCGGTGCGCGACGCCCTCGGCGGCTGGGGCAAGAAGAACATCTACTACAAGGACATGCCGGCCGCGTTGCGCGAGGAGATGTGGCGCTACTTCCTCGAGGGCATCGCGCCGCTGCGCGCGGCCGGCAAGCTGGGCGCGCTGCACTTCCAGTTCGCGCCGTGGATGATGTACTCGCCGGTGTCGAAGGAACACATCGCGCAATGCCGCGCCAGGCTGCCCGACGACCTGCTGGCGGTGGAGTTCCGCCACCAGTCGTGGTTCAACGAGCGCCATGCCGAACAGACGCTGGCCTTCGAGCGCGAGCTCGGCGTGAGCAACGTCGTCGTGGACGAGCCGCAGGGCTTCGCCAACAGCATCGGCGCGCACTGGGCAGTGACCAACCCGGCGCTGGCGCTGGTGCGCCTGCACGGGCGCAACGCCGCCACCTGGAACATCAAGAGCGCCGCGGCGTCGGATCGCTTCAACTACGACTATCGCGACGACGAACTGGAAGAGCTCGCGCAGCGCGTCCTGCGCCTCGCCCAGGAGGCGTCGCGGGTGCACGTGATCTTCAACAACAACTTCGAGGACCAGGGCCAGCGCAATGCGGCCACGCTGCAGCGGCTGCTCCAGCGCACGCTGGCCTGAGTCGCGCGCTCACCAGTCGCGCAGCCGGATGCGCAGCTTGGCGACGATGTCGGCGGCCATGCGAGAGACGCGCGACTCGCTCACGCCCAGCGTCTGCCCGATGTCGCGCAAGGTGCGGCCCTCCTTGTAGATGGACTGCATCACGTAGCGCTCGGCCTCTTCCAGGGCGTCGAAGGCCGCGTTGAGCGCGGCATGGCGCTGGCGCTGCTGCAGCGCGTGCAGCGGGTCGGCGTGCTCGTCGATCGTCTGCTCGACGCCGCCCTCGCGCCAGATCGCGGCGTCGTCCTCGTGGTTCTCGAGCTCGTCCTCGCCGGTGCGCACGCCGCTCGCGCCCGCATCGACCATGCAGCGGTGGAATTCCTCCAGCGTCCAGCCGAGTTCGTTGGCGACCTCCTTGGCTCGCGGCACCCGGCCCAGCCGGTGCTCCAGCCGCTGCACCACCGCCTGCACCTCGCGCAGGCGCGACCGTGCGTCGCGCGACAAGGTGTCGAGCTCGCGCAGCGCGTCGAGCATCGAGCCTTCGATGCGGCGCGCCGCATAGGTCTCGAAGCTGGAGCCGCGCCCTTGCTCGAAGCGCGACAGGGCCTGGTTCAGTCCCAGCAGGCCAGCCTGCTCGAGTTCGTCGAGGCCGACGTTGGGCGGCAGGCGCGACCGGATGCGCCGCGCGATCTGCTTGACCAGTTGCCGGTGGGCGGCCAGGTCGGCGCTGCGCTGGCAGGGATGTGTTGTCTTCGCGGATCCGTTGTCCATGAATGGGCGCTGGCCAACCGGCGGGGCCATCGATACCGCAGCATCCTCGGGGGACCCGGGCGCGTCAACCTGTAAGGCTTGACACCACTGCGCCAGCGCAAATTCATCGCCTCAAGACGCGGCCGCATGTGGCGACAGCGCGTCGATCACCTGGCGCACCAGGCGGGCGACGCTGCCCACGTCGCCGCCGGGCCGGTGGGTGACGCCCAGTCGCACCACCACCAGTTCGCGGCTGGGCACGACGACCACGAACTGCCCGAGATAACCGCGCGCGAAGAAGGCGTCGGCCGGCACGCCCGGCAGGCCCCAGTGCCCGCCGAGCGGGTTGGCGGTGTCGGTGTTGTTGAGCCAGAAGGCCGCACCGTAGCCGGTGCCCGGCGAAGGCGTGCGCGTGGCCTGCACCCAGCCCGCGGGCAGCACGCGGCGCCCGTCCACGACGCCGTCGTGCAGATAGAGCAGACCGAAGCGCGCCCAGTCGCGCGCCGATGCATACACATGGCTGGACAGCAGCGGCGTGCCGGTGGCGTCGAATTCGATCACGGCATGCCGCATGCCGAGCGGTCCGAACAGTTCGCGCCGCGCGAACCGCGCCACGTCGGGAGCATGGCCGCCCACCGCGTCGCGCACTGCGCGGCCGACGAGGATGAAGCCGCGGTTGCTGTAGGCCCAGCGGGTGCGCGGCGGCGCCGCCAGTTCGCCTTGTGCGGCGAAGGCCGCCATGTCGCGCTCGACATGCCACATGCGCGAGGCGGGATCGAAGCCGCCGGAATACTCGTCCCAGGGCAGGCCGCTCGTCATGCGCAACAGATCGTCGATCGTCACGCCGCGGCGCGGATCGCCGCCGGCCCGCCATTCGGGCACCGGCGCGGGCTGCGTCGCCGACAGCTTGCCCTCGCGCACCAGCACGCCCACGAGCGCATTGGCGACCGACTTCGACACCGAATGGCCATGCAGCGGCGTGTCGATGCCCACGCCGGGCGCGTAGCGCTCGCCGACGATGCGCCCGCGATGCACGACGACCACGGCCTTCGTGTCGCGCCACGCCGTGGCGTCCGGCTCGGCGAAGGCATCGTCGATCGCGGCGCGGATGCGCTCATCGGCGGCGAGCACGGGGGCATCGCCCGCGATGTCCGCGAGCGTGCCGGGTGCAGGCGGGGGCAGCGCGTCGGCCGGCGCGCTCTCGTCGGCGAGTTCGCCGTGCACCACCACGCAGCCGAGGCCCTCGCGGTAGACGGCCCGAGCCTCGAAGCGGTCCACGAAGGTGGTCGTCACTTCTCGCCGCGCGCGGTCGACCCGGTAGCGCAGTCCCCAGTCGATCAGGCCCATGCCGTGCTCGGGACGCATCTCCTCGCGGTAGGTGCGTTCCGGGTCCCGGCCGGAGATGAACAGTCCCGAGCAAAGGGTGTGGCTGGTGGAGGCGGTCGCGACGCGGATCGCGCGGGCCGGCTGGTCGGTGGCGCATCCGACCAGCGCCAGTATCGATACCAGCAACCCGAGCGCCGCGGCGGTCGTGGCGCGGGCGTGGCGCCGCAGCGCCGAAAAGACGAGAGCAAGGCCTTGCATGCGGATTTCTCCTGAACCGTTGGCGTGAAGGCACGCAGCCTGCCCGCTGGCCGCGCGCCCGTCTCGCCGGGTTCTGGAATCCGCTAGCCGATTTCGGAATCGGCCAGGGCCAGCGGGGCCGCGGCGGGTGCGGGGCACCCGCGCTGGCGGCGGAATTCGCTGGGCGTGGTGCCGGTTTCGGCCTTGAACGCGCGGTTGAAGGGCCCGATCGATTGGAAACCCACGTCCATCGCGATCGCGAGCACCGGCAGGTCCGAACGCGCCGGATCGAGCAGCGCGCGCCGGGCCTCCTCGATGCGGTAGCGGTTCAGGAAGGCGTTGAAGTTGCGGTAGCCCAGCCGCTGATTGATCAGCCGGCGCAACTTGTACTCGGGCAGGCTCAGCCGCTGCGCCAGCGCACCGATGGTGAGGGCTTCCTCGCGATAAGCGTGATCCTCGTCCATGCAGGCGCGCAAGGCGGCGATCAAGCGGTCGTCAGCGGGGTCCGGCGCCGCCGCGCTCGCATGCGCCGGCGTCGCCGCGGGCGGCGCCGCATCGCCCACGACGGGCGCCCAGCGCGCTACCCGAAGCAATTCCCACGCGATGACGACGACGATCGCCAGCAGCGCCAGTGCGTCGACCACGCCGCCCGCCTGCGGCGCCAACGGATGCACCGGGGCGAGGCGGGCGCCGACCAGCAAGACGCTGTAGGCCGCGCCCGCACCGACGATGAACAGGCGCAGCCGGCGGCGCCCTTCGACCAGGTCGGCCCGCCACGAGGAGAGGGACTGGCCCAGCGCCAGCAGCGCGAAGCCGAGCGTCGCGAGGTCGAGCCCGACCCCGATCGCGCCCGCCCAAGGCGAGCGCGCGGGGCCGAGCACGAGACAGTCGGCCAGCGCCGCCGCGGCCAGCGCCAGCCAAGCCGCGCCATGCCACCAGCGCGGCACGAAGTCGTCGTCGAACAGCGCACGCGAGAAGATCCAGAACACCGCCGCGTTGCCGGCCGACAGCGCCACCACGGGCGCAAGCCACGCCCGCCCCGGCGAAGCAACGCCGGGCATGCCGAGCAGCGCATAGGCCGCGACGCCGAGCGCGAAGGCCGCTGCCAGCCGCGCGGTAAGCGAGCCCGCGCGGTCGCGCACCAGCATCGCCGCCGCGAACAGCAGCAGGCCGACCAGCGCGCTGCGCAGCACGAGATTGAGCGTGGTCAAGTCGATCGAGTCCAAGGTCACGGGTCGAAGCGGGCGAAGTGCAGGCAGGCATTGTGGCTGCACTGCGACCGCGGCGCGAATCGTCTAGAGTGCGCTCATCGGTCGGACCGACGGCGCTTTCCTTGGAGCGCTCAGGCCGGCCGGCAGCGCCGGTGCGCCGGGCTGCGACGCAGGGAGATCACATGACCAAGGGCAAGACACCGGCGCTCGCGGCGGACGCGCGCGGCGAGCGCTATCGACGGTTGTTCGAGGCCAATCCGCTGCCGCTGTGGATCTACGACCTCGAGAGCCTGCGCTTCCTCGACGTGAACGAGGTGGCCTGCCAGAAGTACGGCTACAGCCGCGACGAGTTCCTGGCGATGACCATCCGCGACATCCGCCCGCCCGAGGACGTGCCGCGAGTCGAGGAGTCGGTGCACACCACCCCGCCGGAAGTCTTCAACTCCGGCATCTGGCGCCACCGGCTGCGCGACGGCACGCTGATCCACGTCGAGATCACCTCGCATGAAGTCGTCTACATGGGCCGGCGGGCGCGTTTCGTCTGCCCGATCGACGTCACGCAGCGGGTCCGCGCCGAGACCGCGCTGCGCGAGCGCGAAGCCGGGTTGCGTCGCGCGCAGTCGATGGCGCAGCTGGGCCACGTGATCACGCGGCCCGACGGCTCGTTCGAGAGCTGGTCGGAGACGCTGCCTCGGCTGGCCGGCATCGAGCCGGCGCAGATGCCGCGCAGCACGCGCGAGTGGATGCAGCGCCTCGTGCACCCCGATGATCGAGCGCTGTTTCGGGGCAAGAGCATCGAGGCCGCGGTCACCGGCGCGCGCGTGGACGTGGAGTACCGGCTGCAAAAGCCCGACGGCGGCCTGGTGCACATGCGCCAGGTGATCGAGCCGATCGACGGCGTCGACGCGCAGGGCCGCACCCGCTGGTTCAGCACGCTGCAGGACAACACCGCGCAGAAGCTGGCCGAATCGCGTGTGCTGCGCATCAACGAAGAGCTGGAGCAGCGGGTGCGCGAACGCACCGCGCAGCTCGAGGTGTCGAACCAGGAGCTCGCGCACGCCACCGTGGCGGCCGAGCGCGCCAACCGCGCGAAGAGCGAGTTCCTCTCCAACATGAGCCACGAGCTGCGCACGCCGCTGAACGCGATCGTCGGCTTCGGGCAGCTGCTGAGTTCGGCCGACGCTCGGCTGCGCGCCCCCGAGCGTCAGGCGGTGTTCGTCGACCACATCGTGAAGGCCGGGCGCCACCTGCTCACGCTGATCGGCGAGATCCTCGACCTCGCGCAGATCGAGGCCGGCCGGCTGTCGGTGATGATGGAGCGCTTCGCGCTGTCCGACGTGCTGCTCGAATGCAAGGCGATGATCGAACCGATGGCCTTGCAGCGCGGCATCGCGATGCACTTCCCGCCCGACGGCGACGTGTCGGTGCTGGCCGATCACACGCGGCTCAAGCAGGTGCTGCTCAACCTCCTGTCCAACGCGGTCAAGTACAACCGCGAGCAAGGCAGCGTGACGGTGGAGGCCACGCCCCTGGGCGGGAAGCGCGTACGCATCAGCGTGCACGACAGCGGCAGCGGCCTCGCGCCGGAGCAGGTGGCGGCGCTGTTCCAGCCCTTCAACCGGCTCGGGCAGCAGGCCGGGGCGACTGAAGGCAGCGGCATCGGCCTGGTCCTCACCAAGCAACTGGTCGAGTTGATGGGCGGCCAGATCGGGGTGCGCAGCACGCCCGGCGTCGGCAGCGTGTTCTGGATCGAGCTGCGCGCCGACGGTCCGGTGGCGCAGGCCCCGGCCGCCGCCAGTGCAGCCACACCGGCGGGAGCCAGCAAGCCCGAGCCTTCCTCGACGGTGTCGACCGTCTTGTGCGTCGAGGACAACGCCGCCAGCCTGCAGTTGGTGCAGGCGGTGCTCGCCACGCGCAGCGACGTGCAACTGCTGTCCGCGTCGAACGGCCGGCTCGGTGTCGAGCTGGCACGCACGCATCTGCCGGCCGTCATCCTGATGGACAACAACATGCCCGAGATGAGCGGGCGCGAGGCGCAGGCGATCCTGCGCAACGACCCGCGCACCGCGCGCATCCCGGTCATCGCGCTCAGCGCGAACGCCCTGCCGGGCGCGGTCGAGAGCGGCCTGGCGGCGGGCTTCTTCCGCTACCTGACCAAGCCGGTGCAAGTGAGCGAACTGCTGGCCGCGGTGGATGCGGCCTTGCAGGTGTCGCGAGGCGAATCGACGCGCTGATCGGTCAAGCGCTCCATTGAAATGGCGCCCCATTGAAAACCACGTCCGCGGCATCCAGCTAAGCTGGTCGAGCCACTCGCGTGGCAGAAAGCCGGCCGTGCCTCTACTCATCGTCCTTGCCCTGGTGTCGTTGTTCGTCGCCTGGCTGCTGTTCGAGCCGGCGTTCGTGCAGTGGCGGCGCGAACGCTTGCGCCGGCGCCCCTTCCCGCTCGCATGGCGGCGGGTGCTGCGTCGTCGCGTGCCCTATGTGCGGCGCCTGCCGGCGGACCTGCAGTTGCAGCTCAAGGGCCACATCCAGGCGTTCCTCGCCGAGAAGCCGTTCATCGGCTGCGCCGGCCTCACGGTGACCGAGGAGATGCGGGTGACGATCGCGGCGCAGGCCTGCCTGCTGCTGCTCAATCATCCGCGCCCGCACTACTTCCCCGAGCTGCGCCAGATCCTCGTCTACCCCGGCGCGTTCGTGGTCGACCGCGTTCACCACGATGGCGGCGGCGTCCTGCGCGACCAGCGCCGCGTGCTGTCCGGCGAATCGTGGTCGCAGGGACAGGTGATCCTGTCGTGGCAGGACACGCTGGACGGCGCCGCGGTGGCCGACGACGGGCGCAACGTCGTGATCCACGAATTCGCGCACCAGCTCGACCAGGAGACCGGCCGCGCCAACGGGGCGCCGTGGCTGCCCAGCCGCGCGCGCCTGCGCCGCTGGTCGCGCGTGTTCAACGATGAGTACGCGCGGCTGCGGCAGGAGCTGGATGCCGGCGTGCCGTCGCTGCTGGGCGAGTACGCCGCCAGCGAGCCGGCCGAGTTCTTCGCGGTGGCGTCGGAGGTGTTCTTCGAGCAGCCGCAGCAGCTGCGAGACGAGGCGCCGGCGTTGTACCGCGAACTCGCGGGTTTCTATCGCGTGGACCCGGCGCTCTGGTGATCGGCGCGGGTCATCCCGGCGAAAGCCGGGATCCACGCAGTCATCGCTCTTGCAGCAGCGCCTCCAGCGTCTGCAGCGTGTCCGCCTCGTGCAACGGCTTGTCGCGACGCAGTCGCAGCATGCGCGGGAATCTCACTGCGATGCCGCTCTTGTGGCGCGTGCTGCGGTTGATGCCTTCGAAGCCCAGCTCGAACATCAGGCTCGGCCGCACGCTGCGCACCGGCCCGAACTTCTCCAGCGTCGTCTGGCGCACGATGCGGTCGACCTCGCGGAACTCCTCGTCGCTGAGGCCCGAGTAGGCCTTGGCGAATGGCACCAGCTGCAGCGCATCGGGCTCGGCCGGACGGCGCGCGGCCACGGCCTCTATCGCGTCGGCGACCTCGCCGGCGTCCCGCGGCGCGCGATTCCACACGGCAAAGGTGTAGTCGGTGTAGATGCTGGCGCGGCGGCCGTGCCCGGCCTGCGCATAGACCAGGATCGCGTCCACGCTCAGCGGCTCGATCTTCCACTTCCACCAGGTGCCCTCGGCCTTGGTGCGGCCGCTGCCGTAGCGGGCCTCGCGGTGCTTGAGCATGAAGCCCTCGACGCCGCGCTCGCGCGACTGCTCGCGCAGGGCGGCGAGCTCCGCCCACGTGGCGCGCGTTTCGAGCGGCGAGACCGCCAGGCCGCACCGATCGCCGATGCGCAGCAGCGTCTGGCGCCGCTCGGCCTGCGGCTGCGCGCGCACGTCCTCGCCGCCCCACTCGAGCAGGTCGTAGGCGATGAAGCTCACCGGCGCCTCGGCCAGCACCTTCTTGCTCAGCAGCTTGCGCCCGATGCGCTGCTGCAGCAGGGCGAAAGGCGCCGGGCGGCCGTCTTTCCAGACGAGGATCTCGCCGTCGAGCACGGTGCCGTCGGGCAGCGGCTGCGCCAGCGCGACGATCTCCGGAAAGCGCTCGGTCATCAGTTCCTCGCCGCGCGACCAGATCCACACCTGGCCGGCGCGCTTGACGACCTGCGCCCGGATGCCGTCGTACTTCCATTCGACCAGCCAGTGGGCGGGCGGGCCGATGCGCTGCTCGAAGTCGCCGTGCGCGCCGTCGATCGCGTGCGCGAGAAAGAAGGGGTAAGGCTGGCCGGAACTCGCCGCCGGCGCGGCATCGCGAGACAGCAACCGCCGGTACGCGGCCGCGTCCGGGCGCGCCGCCTTGTCGGTGAAGCCCATCATGCGCTGGGCGATCAGCTTGGCGTCCAGGCCGGCGTGCTCGGCCAGCGCGCGCTGCATCAGGAGCTTGCTCACGCCGACCCGGAAGCCGCCGCCGATCAGCTTGGTCAGCAGGAAGCGGCCGGACGCATCGAGTTCGTCCCAGCAGGCGGCGATGCGCTGCGCCTGCGTGTCGGGCGGCAGCGCGCGCAGCGGCAGCAGGCGCTCTTCGACCCACACCGAGAGCGGCGCATCGCTCGGCGCCGAGGCGGGCGGCAGCACATGGGCGATCGTCTCCGCGAGGTCGCCCACGGCCTGGTAGCACTCGTCGAACAGCCAATCGGGAATGCCGGCAAGCCGGCAGGCGATCCCGCGCAGCACGGCCGTCGGGACCACCTGGCGCGGCTTGCCGCCGGCGAGGAAGTACACCGCCCAGGCGGCGTCGGCGTCGTCCGCTTGCGCGAAGTAGCGCTTGAGAGCCTCCACCTTGGCGCTGGTGGCGGTGCTCGCGTCGAGGTCGTTGAAGAGCTGGATGAAGCGCTTCACTCGGCGGCCTCTTCGGCATCGGCAGCGGTGTCGCTCGACGCGCCCGGCGGCTGCGTAGCGTCGTGCCGCTCATCGTCGTACTCGGTGCGAAAAGCGCTGGCCTGCAGGCCCTGCTCCTGCAGCCAGCGCACCATCACGGCTTCGTAGCCGTGGGTCACGATGACACGTTGCGCGCCGGTGGCCCGGATGGCGCGCTGCAGCCCCGGCCAATCGGCATGGTCCGACAGCACGAAGCCGCG
>DATFAY010000148.1:0-9971 GCA_035254085.1 Piscinibacter sp. | reverse complement strand
TACGACTGCCAGGCGAGCTTCGTGCTGTAGAAGGCGAACAGCGTCGCGAGCAGCGAGGCGAGGGCCAGCGCCCAGAGCTCGAGCGCGCGGCGGGCCTTGCCGTGCAGCGAGGCGACGATCAGCGTGACGCGGATGTGCTCGCCCTTCTTCAGGGTGTGGGCCAGCGCCAGGAAGCCCGCCGCGGCCATCATGTAGCCGGCGTAGGCATCGACGCCCGAGAAGTTGAAATGGAACTGCCGCCCGAGGATCGACAGCGTCACCATCGCCAGCAAGCCGACCATGAACAGCGCCGCCAGCGCGGCGGCGGCGTCGTACAGGGCATCGAGCGCGCGGCGCGGGAGCGAGCGGTCGGTGGCTCCCGGCATCACTGCTTCTTGTAGGCGTCGACCAGCGCCTGGCCCTCGGCGCCCGACTTCTGCAGCCATTCCTGCAGCATCGTCTCGCCCACCTTCTTCAGGTCGGCCTTGAGCTGCGCCGACGGCTGGATGATCGACATGCCGTTCTTCTTCAGCAGATCGAGGTACTCGGTGTTCTTCGCCTTGGACAAGGCCCAGCCGCGCGCCTCGGCATCGGCGCCGGCCTTGAGCAGCGCGCCCTGCGCCGGCTTGTCGAGCGCGTCGAAGGCGGCCTTGTTGACGATCACGGCGTTCTTCGGCAGCCAGGCCTGCGTGTCGTAGAAGTACTTGATGTGCTCGTAGGTCTTGGTGTCGTAGCCGGTGGAGCCGGAGGACATGTAGCTTTCCACCACGCCGGTGGCCATGGCCTGCGACAGCTCCGCCGCCTGCACGGTGACCGGCTGCGCGCCCACCAGTTCGGCGATGCGCGCAGTCGCCGGGCTGTAGGCGCGCCACTTGACGCCCTTCAGGTCGGCGGCCGAGTTGATGGGCTTCTTCACGTAGATGCCCTGCGGCGGCCACGCCACGGCGTACAGCAGCATCATGCCCTGCTCGCCCAGCTTGCGTTCGAGCAACGGTCGCTGCGCCTTGTACAGCTTCATGGCGGCGTCGTAGCTGTCGGCGAGGAAGGGCAGGCCGTCGGCGCCGAAGATCGGCCACTCGTTGGAGTAGTTGGTGAGCAGGATCTCGCCGATCTGCGCCTGGCCGCCTTGCACCGCGCGCTTGATCTCGGGCGCCTTGAACAGCGAGGCGTTCGCGTGCACGGTGATCTTGAGCTTGCCGGCGGTGGCCTTGTCGACGTCGGCGGCGAATTGCGCCAGGTTCTCGGTGTGGAAGTTCGACGCGGGATAGCCGCAGGGCAGGTCCCACCGGGTCTGGGCGAAGGCGCTCCCGGCGAAGGCCAGGGCGGCGAGGGCGAGCGGTGACGTCACGCGCATACGAGAATCTCCAGTCGAGGCAAGCCGGAAGAATAAGCCCGGGCGCGCTTGCGGCAAGATAGGGCTTCACCCGGAGTGCGATCCACATGACCCCCGCGTCGCTTCGCTCCTGCCCCCCGAGGGGGCTGCCAACACCTTGGGTCGGCCCGGCGGTGTCGGCATGAACCTGCGTTTCGTCGAGGCCTTCTATTGGGTCGTCTCCCTCAAGAGCGTCTCGCGCGCGGCGGAGAAGCTGTTCATCACGCAATCGGCCATGTCCAGCCGCATCGCGGCGCTCGAGGACGAGCTCGGCGTGCTGCTGCTGGACCGGCGCGACAAGCAGTTCCGCCTCACGGTCGCCGGCATGCGCTTCTTCAACCACGCGCAGCGGCTGCTCGCCCTGCAGCGTGAGATCAAGGGCGAGATGGGCGCCGGCGGCGCGCAGCGCGCGGTGTCGCTGCGCATCGGGGCCATCGAGTCGGTGCTGCACTCGTGGCTGATCCCCTGGGTGCATCACACGCGCAGCGGCAATCCCGACTTCGAGCTGGAGCTCACGGTCGAGACGACGCCCGTGCTGGTCGACCAGATCCACCGCGGCGCACTCGACATCGCCTTTGCCGCGCTGCCATCGGTGGGCGAGCGCCTGCGCAGCCGCGCGCTGCCGCCGATGGAGATGGTCTTCGTCGGCCACAAGACGCTGCACCGCAAGCGCCGCTACAGCCTCGAGGAGCTGGCCGGCGTGGACCTGCTCACATTCCAGCGGGGCTCCCAGCCGCATGTCGCGCTGATGGATCTCTTTCGCGACGCCGGCCTCGACCTGAAGCGGGTGCACAACATCTCGTCGATCTCGGCCATGGTCCAGCTGGTCGAGGGAGGCTTCGGCATCGCCACCTTGCCTTTGGCGGCGGTGGAGCGGCTGGCAGAGCGCCTGCCGCTCAAGCCGCTGAAATGCGAGGTGCCGCTGCCGCCGCTGCCGGTGCACGCGAGCTACCGCGACGACCCCACGTCGGCGGTCGCGCAAGGCGTGGTCGACGCGGTGCTCGATTACGTCGGCGCGTCGCTTCGGGTTTCCACTAATCATCGAAAAAAGCGATGAGCTGATCGAAAAATTTCTTGTTTGATGCTGCGGCGCGACGGCCAACACAATCCGCCCCATGTCATCCAAGAGACACATTCGAGGCAGCGAATTGAAGGCGACGACACCGCACAACCAGCCCGTGGATCCCGCGGTGCGCCAGGCCCGCGAACAGATCCGCGAAGGCATGTACGCCTCCCACACCAGCGGCATCGCCCGCGACCACGTGCAGGGCAACGTGGTGATCCTTCCGAAGGCGCTGGCCGACGACTTCCTGCGCTATTGCCAGCGCAACCCGAAGCCCTGCCCGGTGCTCGCCGTGTCGGAGCCGGGCGACCCGATGCTGCCCACGCTGGGTGCCGACATCGACATCCGCACCGACGTGCCGCGCTACCGCGTGTGGCGCCGCGGCGAGCTGATCGACGAGCCGGTGGACATCCGCCAGCTCTGGCGCGACGACCTGGTGACCTTCGTGATCGGCTGCTCGTTCTCGTTCGAGCAGGCGCTGCTCGATGCGGGCCTCTCGATGCGGCACATCGACCAGAACCTCAACGTCGCGATGTACCGCACCAGCATCCCCACCGTCCCGGCGGGACCTTTCCACGGGCCGATGGTGGTGTCGATGCGCCCTCTGCGCGCCGCGGCGGCGATCCGCGCGATCCAGGTGACCTCGCGATTCCCCGATGTGCACGGCGCGCCGGTGCACGTGGGCGATCCGGCGCTGATCGGCATCAATGATCTCTCGCTGCCCGACTACGGCGACCCGGTCGACGTGATGCGCGACGAACTGCCGGTGTTCTGGGCCTGCGGCGTGACACCCCAGGCGGCCATCACGCAGGCGCGGCCCGACTTCTGCATCACGCACGCGCCCGGCGCGATGCTCATCACCGATTTGCTGAACCACCAGCTGGCGGCGTTCTGAACCCGATTCGTCCAAAGACAAGGAGACAAGCCATGCGCAGAAACTTCCTCAAGACCGCGATCGCCGCCGGCGTCGCATTCGCATTCGGGCGCGGCGCCTTCGCGCAGGCGGCGCAGGAGGTGCGCATCGGCGTCATCTACCCGCTGACCGGCCCGGCCGCGTCGACCGGCGCCGAGTTGAAGCACGCCCTGGAGATGGCAGCCGACATCATCAACAACGGCGCCAAGATCCGCGACCTGCCATTCGCCGCGGGCGGCGGCCTGCCCAACCTCAAGGGCGCGAAGATCAAGCTCATCTTCGCCGACCACCAGGGCAACCCGCAGGTCGGGGCCTCCGAGGCCGAGCGCCTGATCACGCAGGAGAAGGTGGTGGCGCTGGTCGGCTGCTACTTCAGCAACGTGACGGCCACGGCGAGCCAGGTGGCCGAGCGCTACAAGATCCCGTTCCTGAACCCCGAGTCCTCCTCGGCCTCGCTCACGGCGCGCGGCTTCAAGTGGTTCTTCCGCACCACGCCGCACGACGACCTGTTCGTGCACAACCAGTTCGAATTCCTGAAGGAGCTGCAGGAGAA
The DNA here is from genome assembly GCA_035254085.1 of Piscinibacter sp. Classification (GTDB taxonomy): domain Bacteria; phylum Pseudomonadota; class Gammaproteobacteria; order Burkholderiales; family Burkholderiaceae_C; genus Albitalea. The sequence continues at coordinate 6,091 of DATFAY010000148.1, read as the reverse complement.
GAAGGGCATCAAGATCGGCGCCATCGCGAGCTTCAACGAGAACACGCTGTGGGGCAACGAGACGACCAAGCTGCAGGCCAAGCTCGCGCCCGAAAGCGGCTACAAGCTCGTCAAGCAGATCACCTACCCGGCCAAGAGCACGCAGCTCACCTCGGAAGTGCAGACCCTGAAGGCGGCGAACCCGACGCTGGTGATGCAGTCGTCGTACCTGGGCGATGCGATCCTGTCGATGAAGACCTACAAGGAACTGGGCTTCTCGCCGGACATGATCCTCGCCAACAACGCCGGCTTCACGGACACCGAGTTCATCCGCACGCTGGGGCGTGACGCCGAGTTCGTGATCACGCGCGAGGTCTGGTGCCTGGATCTGGCCAACCGCAACCCGCTGATCAAGGAAGTCAACGACCTCTTCCACAGCCGCTACGGCGCCAACTTCACCGGCAACTCGTCGCGCACCTTCACCGGCCTGATGGTGATCGCCGATGCGATCAACCGCGCCAGGTCGACCGAGCCGGAGGCGATCCGCAAGGCGCTGGCCGAAACCAACATCACGGCCGATCACCTCATCATGCCGTGGAAGGGCGTCAAGTTCGACGAGACCGGGCAGAACGTGCTCGGCCGCGGCATCCTGGTGCAGATCGTGGACGGCAAGTACAACACCGTGTGGCCGTTCAGCATGGCCAGCCGCGAAGTGACCTGGCCGATGCCGAAGTGGAGCGAGCGCAAGCAACAGTGAAATGACCACCCCCGGAGCGCCTTCGGCGCTCCCCCTCAAGGGGGCGCCCCCAGCGGACCGGCGAAGCCGGATCCGCGGCGGCCGCTTGATGCACCAGTGACATGACACCCGACATCCTTCTTCAAACCCTTGCCTCCGGCGTGCTGATCGGCCTGATCTACGCGCTCGTGGCGGTGGGCCTCACCCTCATCTTCGGCGTGATGGAGATCGTGAACTTCTCGCACGGGGAGTTCCTGATGCTCGGCATGTACGGCGCCTTCTGGATGTATGCGCTGTGGGCCTTCGATCCGCTGTGGTCGCTGCCGATCACGGCCATCGGACTGTTCATGATCGGCGCGACGGTGTATCGGCTGGTCATCAAGCGCATCATCGGCGCGCCGCCGCTGGCGCAGGTGTTCACGACCTTCGGCCTGATGATCCTGCTGCGCGGCATCGCGCAGTTCCTGTGGAAGCCCGACTTCCGCTCGATCGACCACTCCAGCGTGTCGGGCCAGGTCTCGCTGCTGGGCATCCAGCTGGGCCTGCCTCAGGTGGTGGCCGGGGTGGGCGCCGTGCTCACCACGCTGGCGGTCTACCTGTTCCTCAACCGCACCCGTGCCGGCGCGGCGCTCGAGGCGACCGCGGCCGACCGCGAGGCGGCGCAGCTCATGGGCATCGATTCGCAGCGCATGTTCACCCTGGCCTGGGGCCTGGGCGCGGGGTGCGCCGGCGTGGCTGGGGCGCTGCTGGCCACTTTCTTTCCGATCTTTCCCGAGGTCGGCGCGAACTTCGTGCTGATCGCCTTCGTGGTGGTCAACCTCGGCGGCTTCGGCAGCGTGGCGGGCGCCTTCTGGGCCGGGATCATCGTCGGCGTGGTCGAGGTGATGGGCGGCTTGCTGCTCGGGCCGCAGTTCAAGACCGCGATCGTGCTGGCGCTCTTCCTCGCGATGCTGGTGTGGCGGCCGCAGGGGCTTCTGGGCAAGGCATGAAGCCGGCTGCGACGCAACGAGAGATCTCGATGGACACACTCGCCCTCAACCCGACCGCGCGCGACGACGCGCCCTCGCGATGGAACTGGAAGCTGCTGCTGCTCGCTGCCGCGGGCGCCGCCCTGATCGCGCTGCCGCTGGCGGTGGACAGCCCCTCCTACCAGAACATCCTGATCCTCGTGCTGATGGCCGCGCAGCTCGGCGTGGCCTGGAACATCCTCGGCGGCTATGCCGGCCAGGTGTCGCTCGGGCATGCAGCCTTCTTCGGCATCGGCGCCTACACCTCGACCATCCTGCTGGTGCAGTTCGGCCTCAACCCCTGGCTGGGCGCGCTGGCGGGCGGCGGCTGCGCGGTGCTGGCGAGCCTGGTCATCGGATGGCCGTGCTTCCGGCTCAAGGGCCACTACTTCACCATGGCGACCATCGCGGTGGGCGAGATCATCCAGACCCTGTTCAACAACTGGGACCTGGCGGGCGCGGCCGTGGGGCTGACCATCCCGATGGACAAGCAGGGCTGGGGCACGCTCGTCTTCGCGTCCAAGACGCCGTACTACTACCTCGCGCTCGGCTTGCTCGCGATCAGCCTGGCGGTGAACTGGTGGGTCGAGCGCAGCCGGCTCGGCTACTACTTCCGCGCCATCAAGGACGAGCCCGATGCGGCGCGCAGCCTGGGCGTGAGCCTCACGCGCTACAAGCTGGTGGCGCTGGCGCTGTCGAGCTTCCTCGCGGCGCTGGGCGGCAGCCTGTATGCGCAGAAGGAGCTCTACATCGATCCGGGCTCGGTGCTGCACACGGGGCTGTCGATCAAGATGGCGCTGGTGGGCATCCTCGGCGGCGTCGGCTCGCTGTTCGGGCCGGTGGTGGGCGCGGCCGCGCTCACGGTGATCGAGGAAGGCTCGCGCATGTCCTTCGGCGGCACCGGGCGCGGCACCGATCTCATCGTCTACGCGACCATCATCATCGCGATCGCGGTCTACAAGCCCAGCGGCCTGGCCGGCTGGGCCCAGGACATCGCCGCCGCGTGGCGGGCCCGCCGGACGGCGAAGGGAGAGCAGGCATGACGCTCCTCGACGTGCAGCACGTCACCAAGCGCTTCGGCGGCCTGGTGGCCAACGACGACGTGTCCTTCAGCGTCGCGCGCGGGCAGATCGTCGGGCTGATCGGCCCCAACGGCGCCGGCAAGACGACGCTCTTCAACTGCATCGCCGGCGCCTTCGCGCCCACCGAAGGGCAGATCCGCCTCGAGGACCGGCCGGTGCAGGGCCTGCCGCCCGAGCGCTGCGCGCGCATCGGCATCGCCCGCACCTTCCAGGTCGCACGCACCTTCACCAGCATGAGCGCCTGCGAGAACGTGATGGTCGGCGCGCTCATGCTGCGCCGGAGCACGACGCTCGCGCGCTCCAAGGCGATGGAACTGCTCGACTTCGTCGGCCTCGCGCGCCACGCCGACCGCTCGGCGGGCAGCCTCACGGTCAGCGAGCAGCGGCGCCTCGCGGTCGCGCGCGCGCTGGCGCTGGAGCCCAAGCTGCTGCTGATGGACGAGGTGATGGCCGGGCTCAATCCGTCCGAGGTGCGCGACGCGGTTGACGTGGTGCTGAAGATCCGCCAGCAGGGCATCGCCTGCCTGATCGTCGAGCACGTGCTCGAAGGCATCATGCCGATCGCCGACCGCATCGTCGTGCTCGACTACGGCAAGAAGATCGCCGACGGCACGCCGCAGGAAGTTTCGCGCGACGAGCGCGTCATCGCCGCCTACCTGGGCGACGAAGGGGGGCAGGCATGAGCGAAGTGATTCTGCGGGCCGCCGCGCCGGGCCGCCCCAGGCAAGGCCCGACCCTCCTGGAGGGTCGATCGATGTACTCGTCGATCGGGGTGTCGTCATGAGCATGTTGAGCGTCAGCGGCCTGAGGGTGAGCTATGGCGGGGTGCTCGCCGTCTCGTCGGTCGACCTGGAAGTGCCGGCCGGCAAGATCGTGGCCCTGGTGGGCGGCAACGGCAACGGCAAGTCGACCACGCTGCGCGCGATCGCCGGGCTCAACCGCGCCGACGCCGGCCAGATCCGCTTCGAGGACACGGTGCTGCGGTCGCTTCCCGCGCACGACCGCGTGGGGCTGGGCCTGTCGCTGGTGCCCGAGGGGCGGCGCCTCTTTCCGCGGCTGTCGGTGCAGCGCAATCTCGAGCTCGGCGCCTACACCCGCCGCAACAAGGCCGAGGTGGCCGAGACGCTGGAGCAGGTGTTCGGCTGGTTCCCCATCCTGCGCGAGCGGCGCACGCAACTGGCCGGCACCATGAGCGGGGGCGAGCAGCAGATGCTCGCGATCGGTCGCGGCCTGATGGCGCGCCCGCGCCTGCTCATGCTCGACGAACCTTCGTGGGGCATCGCGCCCAAGTTCGTCACCAAGGTGCTCGACACGATCCAGCACATCAACGAGCAGGGCGTGGCGATCCTGTTGGTCGAGCAGAACCTGCACAAGGCATTGGCCATCGCGCACCACGGCTACGTGATCCAGACCGGCCGCATCGTGATGCAGGGCAGCGGCCGCGAGCTGCTGGCCGACGAGGGTATCAAGAAGGCCTACCTCGGCCTCTGAGCTGCATAAGGAGCCATGCCATGAACGTGTCAACCGCCTCGATGGGCCGCAGGGAATTCTCGGTGCTCGCCTGCGCGGCCCTGGCCGCCCCACGGGTGCGGGCGCACAGCGCCTGGCGGCTGGCGACCGGCTACCGCAGCGAATCGTTCCACACGGTGAACCTCGCTGCGATGGCACGGGACGTGGGCGCCGCCACCCGCGGCGGCCTCGACATCGAGCTGTACCCGAACAACACGCTGGTCAAGCTGGGCGAGATGCGCGCGGCGGTCGAGGCCGGCCGGGTGGAGGCCGGCGAGACCATCATGAGCAGCCTCGTGCAGGAGATGCCGATCGCGGGCGCCGATTCCGTGCCTTTCATCGTCGGCTCCTACGCCGACGCGCGGCGCATGTGGCGCCACCAGCGACCGCTCCTGGACCGGCATTTCGCCGCGCACGGGCTGCAGGTGCTGTACGCGGTGCCCTGGCCGCCGCAGGGCCTGTACTGCGGCCGGCCGATCGCCAGCGCGGCCGACTTCAAGGGGGCGCGCATGCGCAGCTACAACGCCACCACCGCGCGCATCGCGAGCATGCTCGGCGCGCAGCCGGTCGACGTCCCCATGGCGGAAGTGGGCCGCGCACTGGCCGAGGGTCGCGTCGACAGCATGATCACCTCGGCCGTCACCGGCGTGGAGAACAAGGTCTGGGCTCACGTGAAGCACTACTACGAGGTCAACGCCTGGTTCCCCAAGAACCTGGTCTTCGCCAACGCGAAAGCGGTGGCCGCGCTGGAGCCCGCCGAGCGCGATGCGCTGCTGCGCGCCGCCGCCGCGGCCGAGACGCGCGGCTGGGCCGCGAGCGAGGCGGCGGCCGCCAGCTCGGTGGACGAGCTGCGGCGCAACGGGGTGAAGATCGAGCGCGTGCCGCCCGAGTTCGGCCGCGAGCTCAAGCGCATGGGCGAGCGCTTCTCGCTCGAATGGATCCACCAGGTCGGGCCGGAGGCGAACGAGATCTTCGTGCCCTACTTCACCCAGGGATAGGTGATATGAAAATGGTCTAGACAACCGGGCGGGCCGCTGCGCCGGGCCGCCCCAAGCAAGGCCCGACCCTCTCGGCGGGTCGCTCGCCGTACCCGGCGAGAGGGGTGTCGTCAGTTCACCGCGTGCGGCGGTACGATGCCGTCGCGGCCACAAGCCCTCGAGAAACCGAAGCAGCGCTTCGCCGTCCCCGCCACCGCGGGCGCGGCCGGGCTGCGTCATTGAAATGAGACAAGCGATGCAAGCAAGCTCCCCGACGCCCGACCGCTGGCAATTCTGGATCGACCGTGGCGGCACCTTCACCGACGTCGTCGGCAAGCGCCCCGACGGCACGCTGGTGACCCACAAGCTGCTGTCGGAGAACCCCGAGCAATACCGCGACGCCGCGGTGGCCGGCATCCGGCATCTGCTCGGCTTGAAGCCCGGAGAACCCATCACGCCGGACCGGGTGGCCTGCGTGAAGATGGGCACGACCGTCGCCACCAACGCGCTGCTCGAGCGCAAGGGCGAGCCGACCCTGCTGGTCACCACCCGCGGCTTTCGGGATGCGCTGCGCATCGCCTACCAGGACCGACCGCGCATCTTCGACCGCCACATCGTGCTGCCGGAGCTGCTGTACACCCGGGTCATCGAGGCGCAGGAGCGTGTCGCCGCCGACGGCGCGGTGGTGCAGCCGCTGGACGAGGACCACCTGCGCGAGCGGCTGTGGGCGGCCTTCGACGCCGGGCTGCGCAGCGTGGCGATCGTCTTCATGCACGGATACCGCTTCAGCGCCCACGAAGC
>DATFAY010000147.1:0-21759 GCA_035254085.1 Piscinibacter sp. | reverse complement strand
CCGCGGCGTCGCTGCGGTGGAACGCCGCCGGATTGCCCATGCACAGCGCGCCGATCAGGCTGCGCGCGCGGTTGGGGTTCTTGAGCGTGAAGTCGGGGTGGTTCAGCAGCGCCTTCACGCGCGCGAACACGCGGCCGTTGGCCTCGGGCGCGGTGGCCTGCATGGTGAACCACTTATCGACGACCAGCGGCTCGTTCTTGAACAGTTCGTAGAAGCGCGCCAGGGCGGCCTCGGCCAGCTCCGAATGCGCGTTCACCAGCGCGCTCAGCGCGCCCTGGCGGTCGGTCATGTTGCCGGCGTCCTTGAAGCGCTGGTAGGCGCGGCCCGGCCACACCGGATCGCCGCGCACCACCGAGTCCAGGCACAGCATCGAGAGCGCGAGGTTGGCCAGCGACCGCTTGCCGGCCGACACCGGGTCGGGGCTGTAGCCGCCCGGCACCTGGTTGGCGTCGTAGGCGCCCGCCCAGTCGTCGCGCAGCGCCTGCGCCAATTGCAGGCGCATCGCTTCGCGGGCCTGGTGCACGCGCTGCGGGTCGACCGCGTCGAGTTGTTCGGCGACGTAGATCTCGCTCGGCGGCGTGAGCACCAGCTCCTTGAACGCGGCGTCCAGCGCCGGGTGGCGCAGCACGCTGCGCATCGCCTCGATGAAGGGCTCGTCCAGCGTGAGCGAGCCGTCGCCCTTGACCGCGTCGATGAGGCGCGCCAGCGCGAGGCGCTGGCCGGCTTCCCAGCGGTTGAAGGGATCGGGGTCGTTCTGCAGCAGCAGCAACAGGTCCGCGTCGGCCAGCCCGTCGACCAGCGTCACCGGGGCCGAGAAGCCGCGCAGCAGCGAAGGCACCGGTTCGGCGTCGACGTTGACGAAGGTGAAGAACTCGCGCGCCTCCGACAGCACCAGCACCCGCTCGGTCGGGAAGGCGCCCGAGGCCGGCAGTGTCTCGTCCTCGAGCTGCAGCGGCAGCGGCAGGCCGTCGCGGCCGACCAGGCCCATGGCCATGGGGATCACGCTGGGCAGCTTCTCGCTCTGGCCGGGCGAGGGCGCGCAGCTCTGCTCGAGCAGCAGCGTGTAGGTGCGCGAGGGCGCGTCATAGCGGCCGCGCGCGTTGACCTTGGGGGTGCCGGCCTGGCTGTACCAGCGCTTGAACTGCGGCAGCAGGCGCGCCAGGTCGCTTTGCGGATTGGCGTCGGCGATCGCCTGGGCGAAGTCGTCGCAGGTCACGGCGTGGCCGTCGTGGCGGTCGAAGTACAGCGTGATGCCGCGCGCGAAGCCTTCGCGGCTGACCAGCGTCTGCATCATGCGCACCACCTCGGCGCCCTTGTCGTAGACGGTGGCGGTGTAGAAGTTGTTGATCTCGGCGTAGCTGTCGGGGCGCACCGGATGCGCCATCGGGCCGGCGTCCTCGGGGAACTGGGCGCTGCGCAGGGTGCGCACGTCGTCGATGCGCTTGACGGCGCGCGCCGACGCGCCGCCCGCCATGTCCATGCTGAACTCCTGGTCCCGAAAGACCGTGAGGCCTTCCTTCAGGCTCAGCTGGAACCAGTCGCGGCAGGTGATGCGGTTGCCCGTCCAGTTGTGGAAGTACTCGTGGCCGACCACGCTCTCGATGGCCTGGTAGTCGGCGTCGGTCGCGGTGGCGGGGTTGGCCAGCACGTAGCGCGTGTTGAAGATGTTGAGGCCCTTGTTCTCCATCGCGCCCATGTTGAAGTCGCCCACCGCGACGATCATGAAGCGCTCGAGGTCCAGCGGCAGCTTGAAGCGGGCCTCGTCCCACACCACCGAGGCGATCAGCGAGTTCATCGCGTGCTCGGTCTTGTCGAGGTCGCCGCGGCGCACGTAGACCTGCAGCAGGTGGTTCTTGCCCGAGCGCGTGGTGACCCACTGCTCGCGCGCGACCAGGTCGGCCGCGACCAGGGCGAACAGGTAGCTCGGCTTGGGGAAGGGGTCGTGCCACTTGGCGTAGTGGCGGCCGTTGTCGAGCTCGCCTTGCTCGACCAGGTTGCCGTTGGACAGCAGCACAGGGTAGGCCTGCTTGCTGGCGCGCAGCGTGACCGTGTAGACCGCCATCACGTCGGGGCGGTCGAGAAAGTAGGTGATGCGGCGGAATCCCTCGGCCTCGCATTGCGTGAAGAAGCCGCCGCTGGAGGTGTACAGGCCCGACAGGTGGGTGTTCTTCTCCGGCGCGCAGGTGTTGCGGATCTCCAGCGTGAAGGGGCCGGGCGGCACGCCCTGCAGCGAGTCGATCACCAGCAGGCCGTCCTCGTGCCTGAACGACACCGACTCGCCGTTGACCAGCACGCGCGTCAGGTTCAGCTCCTCGCCGTGCAACTTGAGCGGCTGCGGCGCGACGTCCGGGTTGCGCTCGAGCTGCATGCGGTTGATGACCAGCGTCTTGGCCGGGTCGAGGTCGAAGCTCAGGTCCACGGTCCTGATCCAGAACGCCGGCGCGGCGTAGTCCTCGCGGCGGATCACGGGTGTGCTGCCTTCACGCATGGGGGGTCTCCTTTTTCTTGAGGGCGGCTCGTTCGAGCGCTGCCAGGTCGATCGCGGTCAGATCGGGAACGATGGCGACGATGTTGTCGAAGGCCATGAACTCGGAGTCGGGCAAGGTGGTGGTGAGCGCCACCGCTGGCATGCCGGCGCGGCGCGCGGCCTCGATCCCCAGCGGTGCGTCCTCGAAGACGATGCACTCGGCGGGCGCCACGCCCAGCCGCGTGGCCGCCTCCAGGAAGATGTCCGGATGCGGCTTGCCGCGCACGCCGTCGGCCGGACTCACCACGGTGTCCATCTGAGCGTCCAGGCCGAAGCGCTCGAAGGCGAGCGCCATGTTCTCGGGCGTCGAGGCGGTGCAGATGGCCAGCTTCAGGCCGCGCGCGCGCGCCGCGTCGCGCAGCGCGTGAAAGCCGTGGATCAGCTCGAGCGAGTGCGAGGCGATCTCGCGGTACAGCGCTTCCTTCTCGTCGGCCATCGCCAGGTAGTCCTCGGCGGTGCGGCCCGGCACGAGGGTGCGCATGATCTCGGCATTGGCACGCCCGGCGGTGGCGCTGAAGAAGCCGTCCTCGTCGAACGCCAGGCCGCGCCGGCGATGCCATTCCTGCCACGCGACGTGATGGTGCGGCATGCTGTCGATCAGCGTGCCGTCGAGATCGAAGAGAAGCGCCGCGACGCTCACCTATACACCTTGCTTCAGGCTCGCCTCGATCAGCTGATCGAGGTCGCCATCCAGCACCTTCTGCGTGTTCGAGATCTCGACGTTGGTGCGCAGGTCCTTGATGCGGCTCTGGTCGAGCACGTAGCTGCGGATCTGGTGGCCCCAGCCGACGTCGGTCTTGCTGTCCTCGAGCTTCTGCTGCTCGGCCATCTGCTTGCGCATCTCGTGCTCGTACAGCCGCGAGCGCAGCATCTGCCAGGCCTCGTCGCGGTTGCGGTGCTGCGAGCGGTCGTTCTGGCACTGCACCACGATGCCCGTCGGGATGTGCGTGAGGCGCACGGCCGAGTCGGTCTTGTTGATGTGCTGGCCGCCCGCACCCGAGGCGCGGAAGGTGTCGGTGCGCACGTCGGCCGGGTTGATCTCGATCTCGATCGAGTCGTCGACCTCGGGGTAGACGAACAGCGACGCGAACGAGGTGTGCCGCCCGCCCGAGGAATCGAACGGGCTCTTGCGCACCAGGCGGTGCACGCCGGTCTCGGTGCGCAGCAGGCCGAAGGCGTAGTCGCCCTCGACCTTGATGGTGGCGCTGCGGATGCCCGCCACGTCGCCCTCGGTCTCTTCCATCACCTCGGTCTTGAAGCCCTTGCGCTCGCAGTACTTGAGGTACTGGCGCAGCAGCATCTGCGCCCAGTCGCAGGCCTCGGTGCCGCCGGCGCCGGCCTGGATGTCGATGAAGCAGTTGCTCGGATCGGCCGGGTTGTTGAACATCCGGCGGAACTCGAGGTCCTTGACGATCGCCTCGAGCTTGTCGGCCTCGGCTTCGATGGCTTGCAGGCCGTCGAAGTCGTCCTCGGCCTTGGACATCTCGTACAGCTCGGTGTTGTCCGAGAGGTTGCTCGTCAGGTGATCGATGGTCTCGACCACGGTGTCGAGCTGGCGCTTCTCGCGGCCCAGCTCCTGGGCCCGCTTGGGCTCGTCCCAGACCTTGGGATTCTCGAGGGCCGCGTTGACCTCGTTCAGCCGCAGTGCTTTGCGGTCGTAGTCAAAGATACCCCCTTAGCGCTTCGGTGCGCTGGGTCAGATCGGCAAGCTTGGTGCCGATCGCGTTGATGCGTTCGATGTCCATGGACGGTCCTTCTGAAGGGGGCGCATTTTCGCACGGGCGCCGGCACCCGGTAGACTGGCAGCCCACCTTCCCCGACGGGCACAAGGGCATGAAAGACGGCGAGAAGCTGCAAGCCGACAAGCTCGAGGCTTATTGGCAGCGCAACCTGAAGCTCACCGCACTGCTGCTGGCGATCTGGTTCGTGGCGAGCTTCGTCGTCACCTGGTTCGCGCGCGAGCTGAGCTTCCGCTTCTTCGGCTGGCCCTTCAGCTTCTGGGTCGCCGCGCAGGGCGCGCTCATCGTCTACGTGGCCATCGTCTGGACCTACGCGCGCCGCATGGACCGCCTCGACCGCGAGTTCGGCGTGGCCGAAGAGGACTGAGTGCCGCGGCCGATCGCACGGGGGCCGTCATCCCAGCGAAAGCTAGGATCCACTCAGGGCTGACCGCGTGGATCCCGACTTTCGCCGGGATGACATGCGCGCGCCGGCCGTCCTTCGTTGACTAGCCGTCGAGAAACGCCTCGATCAGCGCAGCCAGCTGCTCCGGCTGGTCGTGGTGCAGCATGTGCCCGGCCGGCGACAGCACGTGCCGCTCGAGCCGGGCGAGCACGCCCAGGCGCGCTTCGAAGTCCTCGCGCGGGTAGCGGTTGCCCCACCACTTGCTGACGTCGGTCTGGTCGCCCTCGACCCACATCACCGGCGCGGTGATGCGCTTCCAGCACTCCAGCACCTCGGCCTTCTGGTACAGCACGGGGTTGGTGCGCTTGTGCGCCGGGTCGCCGAGGATCTCCCATTGGCCGTCTTCGCGGCGCCTCGACCAGTGCGCGGCCAGCCACGCCGCGCGTTCCTCGCGCAGCAGCGGGTTGGTCTTGCGCAGCCGCTCGGCCACCGCCTGCAGGCTGTCGTAGCTGCGCAGCGTCACCGGCTGCTTGAGTTCGTCCAGCCAGGCGGCGTAGCGCTTGGGCGCGTGATGGGGTTTGGACTCCGGCAGCCCGAAACCTTCGAGGTTGACGAGGCGCCGCACGCGCTCGGGGCGCACGCCCGCGTAGATCATCACCACGTTGCCGCCCATGCTGTGGCCCAGCAGGTCGACGGCCTGCGCCGGCGCCAGCGCGTCCAGCACCGCCTCGAGATCGCCCAGGTAGTCGGGGAACCAGTAGCAGTCGGCGGCAGGCGATTCGCTCAGACCGAAGCCGCGCCAGTCGAGCGCGAACACCAGGCGGTCCTCGGGCAGCGCGTCGACCACGAACTGGAACGACGCGCCCACGTCCATCCAGCCGTGCACCATCACCGCCGGCGGGCGCCGGGGCGTGACCAACCCGGCATCGCCCCATTGCAGCACATGGGTGCGCAGGCCGCGCACGTCGAGGAAGAGGCTGCGGCTCGCACGCCGCACGGCATAGGCAGGGGCACTCATGGGGCCGCACTATAGGAGCGCACGGCCGATCGCGCTGTCGGGCGAGCGACAGCATCGGTTGAGGGGCTGCGAGCCCGGCGTGTCCACCCCGTCCTAGGGGACGCGCGGCACGGCGAAGTGCCGCAGAATCGCGCGCATGAGTTCTCCTGTTCCCTTCACCCTGCGGCCCGCCGAGCTTCGCGACGTGGCGCCCATCGTGCAACTGATCCGCGAGCTCGCGGAGTTCGAAAAGCTCACGCACCTGCTGCAGGTCACGCCCGAGAAGCTGCGCCCACACCTGTTCGGCGAGAGGCCGGTGGCCGAGGCGATGGTCGCCGAGGTGCCTGCCGACCAGCTTGCCGACGGCGAGCAGCCTGTGGTGGCGTTCGCGCTGTACTTCACCAACTTCTCGACCTTCCTCGCGCAGCCGGGGCTGTACCTCGAAGACCTCTACGTCAAGCCATCGCACCGCGGCAGCGGCATCGGCCGCGCCTTGCTGCTGCGCCTGGCGAAGCTCGCGCTGGAGCGCAACTACGGCCGCTTCGAGTGGAGCGTGCTCGACTGGAACGACAACGCCATTCGCTTCTACGAGAAGCTGGGCGCCACCGTGATGCCCGACTGGCGCATCTGCCGCGTGACCGGCGACGCGCTCAAGGCGATCGGGCAGGCCTGAGGCGCGCCGCGCTTCGGTGCTAGACCCGATGGGCCGGGCGCCGCCGCGGCGTAAGCTGCGCGCATCTTCGCACTGCGTGCCGCCCGCATGACCGGTCCCACCGTCGATCGCTACGCCGAGCTCTACGGCGACTTCCGCTGGCTGGTGCCGGCGCAATTCAACATCGCGCAAGCCTGCTGCGCGCGCTGGGCGCGAGACGCCCCCACCGCGGTGGCGGTGCGCTACGAGCACGAGCGCGGCGGTGCGGTGAGCCGCACGTACGCCGAACTGCAGCACGACGCCAACCGCCTCGCCAACGTGCTGCGCGGCTTGGGCGTGGGGCGCGGCGACCGCGTCGCGATCGTCATGCCGCAGCGCTTCGAGACGGCGGTGGCCAACATGGCGGTCTTCCAGCTGGGAGCGGTGGCGATGCCACTGTCGATGCTGTTCGGCCCCGAGGCGCTGGAGTACCGGCTCAACCACGGCGAGGCACACGTCGCCATCGTCGACGAAAGCGGCATCGACAACCTGCTGGCCGCACGGGCGGCCTGCCCGGGGCTGCGTCACCTGCTCGCCGTGGGCGGCGCGAGCGGTCGCGGCGACCTCGACTGGCTGGCCGCCATGGCCGCGGCCGACGGTCGCTTCACGGCGGTCGCCACCAAGGCGGACGAGGCGGCCGTGCTCATCTACACGAGCGGCACCACCGGACCGCCCAAGGGCGCGCTGATTCCCCACCGCGCGCTCATCGGCAACCTGAGCGGCTTCGTCTGCAGCCAGAACTGGTTCGGCTTCGCCGACCACTCAGGCCCCCTTCCCCCGGGGAAGGGGGAGCGGGGGAAGGGGGTCGTGAATAACGGGCCCCCGGCCCAATCCGCGAGTGACCAGGTCTTCTGGTCACCCGCGGATTGGGCGTGGACCGGCGGCCTCATGGACGCGCTGCTGCCCACGCTGTACTTCGGCCGCACCATCGTCGCCTACCAGGGCCGCTTCGCGCCGGAGAAGGCGTTCGAGCTGATGCAGCGCTACCGCGTCACGCACACCTTCCTCTTTCCGACGGCGCTCAAGGCGATGATGAAGGCGGTGCCCGAGCCACGCCGGCACTACCAGCTCAGGCTGCGCGCGATCATGAGCGCGGGCGAGGCGGTGGGCGACGCGGTGTTCGCGTACTGCCAGCGCCAGCTGGGCGTCACGGTCAACGAGATGTTCGGTCAGACCGAGATCAACTACGTGGTCGGCAACTGTGCCGCACGCTGGCCGGCGCGGCCGGGCAGCATGGGCCGGCCCTATCCGGGGCACCGCGTCGCGGTCATCGACGACGCCGGCCGCGAGTGCCCGCGCGGCACGCCGGGCGACGTGGCGGTGCACCGCCGCGACATCCACGGCCATCCCGATCCGGTGTTCTTCCTCGGCTACTGGAAGAACGACGACGCCACGCGCGCCAAGTACACCGGCGACCCGGCCGATTCGTGGTGCCGCACCGGCGACACCGCGGTCATGGATGCCGACGGCTACCTCTGGTACCAGGGCCGCGGCGACGACGTGTTCAAGGCCGCCGGCTACCGCATCGGCCCGAGCGAGATCGAGAACTGCCTGGTCAAGCACGCGGCCGTGGCCAACGCCGCGGTGGTGCCCAAGCCCGACGCCGAGCGCGGCGCCGTGGTGAAGGCCTACGTCGTGCTGGCGCCCGGGTTCGAGGGGGATGCCGCGCTGGTCGACGAACTGCAGCGCCACGTGCGCGGCAAGCTCGCGCCCTACGAATACCCGAAGGAGATCGAGTTCATCGCGGCCCTGCCCATGACCACGACCGGCAAGGTGCAGCGGCGCGTGCTGCGCCTGCAGGAAGAGGAGCGGGCCGGGCGCTGAAGCTCGGCCGCGAGCGGGCGCATCGAAAGTCCGACCGCTGCAAACCCTGTCGACGCTGAGGCACACTCGCGCCTTCGCCTTCGGACAGCATCTCATGCAACTCATCTCCCTGGGTACGAGCGACCTGCGCGTGACGCCCGTGTGCCTGGGCACCATGACTTTCGGCGAGCAGGTCGACGAAGCCGCCGCGCACGCCATCATGGACCGCGCACTGGAACGCGGCGTCAACTTCCTCGACACCGCCGAGATGTATGCCGTGCCCGCGCGGCGCGAAACCTACGGCGCGACCGAGCGCATCATCGGCAACTGGTTCGCGTCGCGGCCCGGCGTGCGCGACAAGGTCGTGCTCGCCACCAAGGTGGCCGGACCCTCGCGCAACATGGACTGGGTGCGCCACGGCAGCACCAACCTCACCGCGGACGAGATCGTGCAGGCCTGCGACGACAGCCTCGCGCGGCTGCGCACCGACCGCATCGATCTCTACCAGATCCACTGGCCCAACCGCAACGTGCCGATGTTCGGCGCGCTGTATTTCGACCCCGCGCTCGACCGCGAGATGAGCTCCATCCACGAGCAGCTGGAAGGGCTGGCGCGTCTGGTCAAGGCGGGCAAGGTGCGCCACATCGGCCTGTCCAACGAGACGCCCTATGGCGTCGCGGAGTTCGTGCGCATCGCCGAGCAGCACGGCCTTCCGCGCATCGCCAGCGTGCAGAACCCGTACGCGCTGGTCAGCCGCGCCCTGGACAACGGGCTCGATGAAGTGCTGCACCGGCTGCGCGTGTCGCTGCTCGCCTACTCGCCGCTGGGCTTCGGCGCGCTCAGCGGCAAGTACGACGCAGTGGGCCTGGACGCTCCCGAGGCGCCCCGCGGGCGCCTGAGCATCTTCGAGACGGTCAAGAAGCAGCGCTGGGCGCGGCCCGAGGCATTGGCCGCCGCGCGCGAGTACAACGCGCTGGCACGCGCGCACGGCCTCACGCCCACGCGCATGGCACTGGCTTTCTGCTACGGCAGCTGGCGTGTGGCGAGCACGATCATCGGCGTGACCACGCAAGCGCAACTCGACGAGAATCTCGACGCCTGGGGCACGACGCTGTCGCCCGAGCTGCTCGCGCAGATCGACGCCATCCGCTGGCGCCTGCGCGACCCCGCCCAGTGACACCCGAATGGCCAAGAAAGACACCCACGTCAGCGAAACGCCCGCGACGCAGTTCCTGCGCCGCCACGGCGTGGCGTTCACCGAGCATGTGTACGACTACGTCGAGCATGGCGGCACCGAGGAGTCTTCGCGCCAGCTCGGCGTGCCCGAGCACCAGGTCGTGAAGACGCTGGTGATGCAGGACGAACGCGCCCGCCCGCTCATCGTCCTGATGCACGGCGACAAGCAGGTGAGCACCAAGAACCTCGCGCGGCAGATCGGCGCCAAGTCGGTCGAGCCGTGCAAGCCCGAGGTGGCGCAACGCCACAGCGGCTACCAGGTCGGCGGCACCTCGCCCTTCGGCACCAGGAAGGAGATGCCGGTGTACGTCGAGGCGAGCGTGCTGGCGCTGGCCTCGATCTGCATCAACGGCGGGCGCCGCGGCTACCTGGTCGGCTTGGCGCCGGGCGTGCTGACCGAGTTGCTGGGCGCGACCGCCGTCCATTGCGCGCTCTGATCGGCGGCGGAGGCAGCCGGCTCGGCAGGCGTCGCTTCGCCGACGTTGTCGGCGCGGGTGGCGCCCGGCGGCTCCAGGCGATCCTGGAAACTGCCCGAGCCGTTGGCGATCACGGCGGTGTCGTCCGTGGCGACGTCGCGCCGCTCGGCATACAGGCCCGCCAGCACCAGGGCCGCAAAGACGGCCACGCCGGCCCAGCGCCTCGGACGCCGCGACTTTTCAACCAGGATGCGCATCTTGTTGTTCTCCCTGGCGGCCGACCGCCGCCTGTTTCGTGAGCAGTTTCCCGCCGATGGTCGCCCCGCGCATGCGGGTTAGCGAGGGGAACTTGCGCTTCGGAGCGACGCTCGCACACCGGGTTTCATCCGGCGCAGTCGATGCACAATGCGCTCACGAGTCACTCAGCCCGCTCACCACCCGATGGAGACTGTCCTCGCCGCGGCGGCCACCCTGGCCGCCTACCTCGTCGGCTCATTGTCCTTCGCCGTCATCGTCAGCCGACTGATGGGGCTCAACGATCCGCGCACTTACGGCTCGGGCAATCCCGGCGCGACCAACGTGCTGCGCTCCGGCAGCAAGAAGGCGGCCGTCCTCACCCTGCTGCTCGACGCGGCCAAGGGCTGGCTGCCGGTGTTCCTGGTCAAGCAGTTCGGTGAGCCGCATGGATTGGGCGAGGGGGCGCTCGCGCTGGTCGGCCTGGCCGCTTTCCTCGGCCACCTGTGGCCGGTGTTCTTCCGCTTCCAGGGCGGCAAGGGGGTGGCCACCGCGGCCGGCGTGCTGTTCGGCTTCGAGCCGCTGCTGGGCCTGGCCACGCTGGTGACCTGGGTGGTCATCGCCTTCTTCTTCCGCTATTCGTCGCTGGCGGCGATCGTCTCGGCGGTGTTCGCGCCGTTCTACCAGATGCTGATCTGGGGCGGCGGCCCGATCGCGGGGGCCGTCACGCTGATGGGGCTGCTGCTCGTGTGGCGCCACACGGCCAACATCCAGAAGCTGCTCAAGGGCACCGAGAGCAAGATCGGCCAGAAGGCGCATGCCGCGCCGGCACCGGCGGCCGAGAAGCATGGCCATGGGCACGGTCACGGGCACGGGCATGGGCATGGACACCGCCACGGAGCCAAGCGATGAACCAGGGTCTGCACCGCTTCCACGTCGGCGACCGGCTGTCGGAGATGGCCGTCTTCAACGGCACGGTCTACCTGGCCGGCCAGGTCGCCGACGACGCCGGCCAGGACATCCGCGGACAGACGCGCCAGGTGCTGGCCGCCATCGACCGGCTGCTCGCCGAGGCAGGCACCGACAACGCGCACATCCTGATGGCGCAGATCTACCTCGCCGACATGGCCGACTTCGACGCGATGAACGAGGTGTGGGACGACTGGGTGGCGCCCGGCGACGCTCCGCCGCGCGCCACCGTGCAGGCGCGCCTGGCGCGTGCGCAATGGAAGATCGAAGTGGTCGTCACCGCAGCGATCTCCCCCGGAGCCTGAGATGAATGCAGCACTGCGACGCATCGCCCCGCTGGCCCTTCTGGTGCTTGCCGGCTGGATCGGCGTGCAACTGCTCGGCAGCTTCGGCAGCGAGCGCATCGGCCGCGAGCTGGCGGCCAACGCCAAGCCGGGCGACATCATGATGCTGTCGTCGGACACCTGCGAGTACTGCAAGCAGGCGCGCGCCTGGCTCAAGGCGCACCAAGTGCAGTTCGGCGAATGCTCGATCGAGCGCGATGCCGCCTGCAAGGCCACCTACGACGCGCTGCAGGCGCCGGGCACGCCGACGCTGGTCGTGCGCGGCGAACGGCAAGTCGGCTTCAGCGCGGAGCGTGTCGCGCAGGCGCTGCGGCGCGGCTGACGAGCCTCGCCGCCCGCTTCACATCACATCGCCAGGCCCAGCTGCGACGCATCGCCGCGGCCGGCGCGCACGAGCACGGGCTCGTCGCCGCTCAGATCGATGACGGTGGTGGGCTGTCGCGGGCAGGCGCCGGCGTCCACCACGGCCTGGATCTGCTTCTGGAAATGGTCGCGGATCTCGTGCGGGTCGTTCATCGGCTCGCTGTGCCCGGGCGCGATCAAGGTCGTCGCGAGCAGCGGCTGGCCGAGGATGGCGAGCAACTCCTGCGTGACCCGGTGATCGGGCACCCGCAGGCCGATGGTGCGGCGCGAAGGGTGCGACACCCGCCGCGGCACTTCCTTGGTCGCTTCGAGGATGAAGGTGAAGGGCCCCGGCGTCGCCAGCTTGAGCAGCCGGTACTGGCGGTTGTCGACACGCGCGTAGTTGGCCAGCTCCGACAGGTCGCGGCACAGCAGCGTCAGGTGGTGCTTCTCGTCGACGCCGCGCACCCGCCGCAGGTTCTCGACCGCGGCCTTGTCGTCCAGGTGGCACACCAGCGCGTAGCTCGAGTCGGTGGGCACCGCCGCGATGCCGCCGGAATGCAGGATCTGTGCGGCCTGCTTGAGCAGCCGCGGCTGCGGATTGTCTGGATGAACCTCGAAATACTGCGACATAAGAGGATTGTGCCTCCCAGTCGCTTCGCTCCTGCCCCGAGGGACGCCGCTCCTCAGGCCGGCAAAGCCGGACCCTCGCGCGTGGCTTGGGGGCGCTTCGCTGCGCTCGCTTGGGCTCAATCCACTATGGTATCGGCCTCGACTTCGGATACCGGCTTGGGCGCGGCGCGCACGTTGAGCCAGGCGCTCGCCGCGCCGCAGGTGGCGATCACGGCCATGCCGACCCAGCCCCAGAAGTCGGGCACCGCGCGAAACACCAGCCAGCCGACCAGCGCGGCGAAGCCGATCTGCGTGTACAGGAAGGGCATCAGCGTCGACGTCTTGGCCTTGCCCAGGGACATGATGAGAAGCAGGTGCCCGCCGGTGCCCAGCAGGCCGATGCCGGCCAGCAGCCCCCATTGCAAGGGCGGCGCCGCCGCCAGCGTGGCCCGCGCGTCGACCGGGCTGGCCAGCAGCACCGGCGTGAGCAAGGCAGTGCCGGTGAGGCCGGTATAGAAGTTGGTGGTGAGCGCGCTCTCGCCGGAGCCCATCTTGCTGGTGATGACCTGGAAGCCGGCATTGGTGAAGGCCGCGGCCAGGGGCAGCAGCACCGCCCAGCCGAACAAGCCGCTGCCGGGTCGGATGACGATCAATGCGCCGATGAAGCCGCCGCCCACCAGCGCCCAGCGCGGCAGCGACACATGCTCGTGCAGCAGCCAGGCGGCGAACAGGGTCACCAGCACCGGCGTGAGCATGACGATGGCAGTGAACTCGGCCACCGGGATGTGCTGCAGCGCATGGAACGCGAGGGTGGACGAGCCCAGCAGCAGCACGCCGCGCAGCACCTGGAAGCGCACGTTGGTCGTGCGAAAGGTCGTCGCGCGTGCGAGGCCGAGCCACAGCGCCATCACCAGCGCGTGCAGCGCATAGCGCGCCCACAGCATGAGCTGCAGCGGCAGCAAGGCGCCGAGGTAGCGCGTGGTCGTGTCCATGGTGGCGAAGCACGCGGCCGACGCCACCATCAGCCCGACGCCGAGCGCCGAGCGCCCGCCGGAATTCATGCGGGCTGCAGCACGCGGTGGGCGAGCGGCTCCCACACGGGCGTGAGGCGCGGCGGCAGCTCGGGCAGGGCGCCGAGGTCGATGTGGCTCTCCTCGGGGCTGTGGAAGTCCGCGCCGCGCGAGGCGTACAGGGCGAATTCGAGCGCCATGTCGGCGTACTTGGAGAAGTCCGGCGCGCTGTGGCTGCCGGTGACGACCTCCACCGCTTGCCCGCCATGCGTCTTGAATTCGGTGAAGAGCGCGTACTCCTCGTTGGCGGTGAACCTGTAGCGGCCGGGGTGGGCGATGACGGCGATGCCGCCCGCACCGGTGATCCAGCCCACCGCGTCGCGCAGCGAGGCCCAGCGGTGCGGCACGTAGCCGGGCTTGCCGTCGACCAGGAAGCGGCGAAACACCTCGTGCGTGTCCTGGCACACGCCGCTGTCCACCAGATGTCGTGCGAAATGCGTGCGCGAGATCAGCTGCGGATTGCCCACGTACTTGAGCGCGCCGTCGTAGGCGTCGGCGATGCCCGCGCGTGCCAGGCCCTCGGACATCTCCAGCGCGCGTTCGTGCCGGCCGCCGCGCGTGGCGGCCAGCCCCGACACCAGCGCCTGGTCATCGGGGTCGAAGCCGAGCCCCACGATGTGCACCGTGGTGCCCGCGAAGGTGACCGAGATCTCGGTGCCGGTGAGGTAGGCGAGCCCGAGCGAGCGCGCGGCCTGCATGGCGCGCTGCTGGCCGCCGACTTCGTCGTGGTCGGTCAGGGCCCACAGGGTCACGCCGTTGGCGACGGCGCGCGCGGCGAGTGCTTCGGGTTCGAGTGTCCCGTCGGAGACACAGGAATGGCAGTGCAGATCGGCATTGATCCTGTCGCGCGGAAAGTTCACCGGTCGATTGTAGGGAGCGGTGCGCGCCCTCGCTGAGGCAGGGGCAAGGACCGAAGGGGCGGGGCGAGTGTCTTCCTTCACGAAGTCGGCGCGGCTGCGGGCGGCGCACGCGGGGCCCGCGCGATAAGCTCGATGCGGGCCGGGGATCGTATCGAGATGTACAAGAAGTCGTTGGAGCGCCGTGCGGCGATGAGGCAAGGCATGGCGAATTCGTCGGCAGCCGTCGTGCTGGCCGCCGTGTTCGCGGCTCCCGCGCAGGCCTCGAACGACCTGGCGTCGAACGACCTCGGCGCGCTGCTCGACCTCGAGGTGTCGGGCGCCTCGAAGCTCGCCTTGCGCATCAGCGAGTCGCCCTCGTCGGCGACGGTGATCACTGCCGAGCAGATGCGTGCGCTGGGGCACCGCACCCTGGCCGACGTGCTGCGATCGGTGCGCGCTCTGATGGTGTCCTCGGACCGCACCTACACCTACCTCGGCGTGCGCGGGTTCTCGGCACCCGGCGACTACAACACCCGCGTGCTCGTGCTCATCGACGGCAACCGGGTCAACGACACGGTCTACGACCAGGGCTTCCTGGGCAGCGAATTCCCGCTCGACCTCGACCTCGTGGAGCGGGTCGAGTTCATCCCTGGCCCCGGCTCGGCCGTGCATGGCGGCAACGCGCTGTTCGGCACCGTCAACGTGGTGACCCGGCGCGCCAGTGCAGCGGCCGGCACCGAAGTGGCCGCCAGCGTGGGCGAAGGCCTGATGCGCCAGCTGCGCGTGTCGGCCAGCCGGCAGTTCGGCGCCGACGCCAGCCTGCTCGTGTCGGCCACCACCGCGCGCGCGGCCGGCACGGACGCCGCCTACCCGGTCGGCGTGACGCACCGCACCGATCACGAACGCGGCAACAAGCTGTTCGCAAAGGCCGAGTTCGGCGAGCTCTCGGCCACGCTGATCCACGGCGACCGGGTCAAGGGCCTGAGCGCCTATCCGGACACCGTGTTCGACGATCCGGCCTCGAAGCTGCGCGACACGCAGACGCTGGCCGACCTCACCTGGCAGCATCGCCTGGACGCGCTCAGCCGCTCGACGCTGCGCCTGTACGGCGGCGCCTACAGCTTCATCGGCGACTACCTGGTCGAAGGCAGCACGCCGGTGCTCAACCGCGACACGGCGGAGTCGCGCTGGTGGGGCGTCGAGGGCAACCTGGTCACCGAACGCTGGGACGCGCACAAGCTCGTGGTCGGCGGCGAATTGCAGTACTCGCCGCGGCGCGACCAGGGCAACGCCGACATCGCGCCGATGCCCGCGGTCTACCTGGACGACCGCCACCGCACGCGCCGCCATGCGCTCTTCGCCGAGGACCAATGGACGCTGCTGCCCGCGCTCTCGGCGACGCTGGGCCTGCGCTACGACGCGATCGACGGCATGAAGGGGCAGTGGAGCCCGCGGCTGGCGGTCGTCGGCCGCCCGACCAACGACCTCGTGCTGAAGTACATCCACGGCGACGCCTTCCGTCCGCCCAACGCCTACGAGCTGTACTACGCCGCCGTGGGCTCCTACAAGGGCAACGCCGCGTTGCACAGCGAGCGCCTGACGGCCGACGAGTTCGTGCTCGAGCTGCGGCCCACGCCGACCAGCCGCTGGACGCTGAGCGCCTACTCGAACCGGCTGCACGACCCGCTGGTGCAGAACGTGGACCCGGCCGATGGCCTGCTGGTGTTCCGCAACGTCGGCGCGCTGCACGCCCACGGCGTCGAGATCGAAGCCGAGCAGAGCTTCCACAACGGTGCGCAGCTGCGCGTGGGCGCGAGCGTGCACGACCTCCACGACGAATCCGGCCAGGCGCTGGACCTGCGCAACGCACAGCACCTGGCGAAGATCGTTGCCATCGCGCCGCTGCCCAAGCGCTGGACCTTGGGCAGCGAGACCGTGCTCGTGGCGCACCGCGGCGGCGTGCCCGGCTACGGCATCACCAATCTCACGCTGTCGCGCCGCACGCGCGGCGGTGCGCAGCTTTCGGCCAGCATCTACAACCTGTTCGACCGGCGCGCCCTCGACCCGGGCGGCGATTCCGCCTTGCAGTCGGCCGCGCCGCAGGACCGGCGCAGCCTGGGGTTGAGGCTGCAGTTCGACTTCTGACGCCCATGAGCCGCTCGCTGCGCCCGCGTCTGGCCGTCCTGGTGCACTGGCTCGCCTTGAGCCTGGTGCCCTGCGCGGCGCATGCGGTGGACGAGGGCGAGCTGAAGGCGGCGATCGTCTACAACATCCTGCTGTTCGTCGAATGGCCGCACGAGGCCCTGCCCGAAGCGGGCGGCCCGCTGAGCCTGTGCGTGACCCCGGCGAGCAGCATCGCTGCGCCGCTCAAGGCGCTCAACCACCGGCCGCTGCGCGGCTTCCGCCTGGAGGTGCGCGAGCTGAAGGCCGACGATGCGAGCGCCTGCCATGCGGTGTTCGTCGACGCGGCGGACCGGGCGCGCCTGGCGGCCAGCCTGAAGATGCAGCGCGCCCGCGGCGCGCTCGTCCTCAGCGACGACGCCGACGCGCCGGCCGACAGCACGGCGATCGTGCTGCAGCCGGTGGGCGCGCGCATCGCGTTCGACGTCAATCTGCAGCCGGTGCGCCAGGCGCGGCTGCAGCTCAGCTCCAAGCTGCTGCGGCTGGCGCGGGTGGTGCGCGAATGAACGAGCGTCGCAGCGATCCGTTTCGCGTGCCCCTGGGCCCGCGGCTGGGGAACCGGCTGGGCCGCGCACTGGTGATGACGGCCGGCGCGGCGCTGCTGGTGGCCGGCCTGATCTTCGACGTCTTCGTCTATTTCTCGCAGCGCGATGCGCTGGTGGAGGATCTCACCGTGCAGGCGCGCATCGCGGCCGAGAACAGCTCGGCGGCGATCCTCTTCGACGACGGCAAGGCCGCCTCGCAGACGCTGGCCGGGCTGCAGGCCTCGCCGGCGATCCTGCAGGCGCAGGTGCGCGACGCTCATGGCCGGCTGCTCGCCAGCTACAGCTCGCCGCAGACGCAGCTCGGCCCGCGCGAGAACCTGCCGGTGCCCGCGCCGGGCGAGCACGCCTTCGTGAACAACCGGCTGGTCGTGAGCCAGGCGGTGCGCGAGGAGGAGCGGCTGGTCGGCTCGGTGGTGCTGGTGGCCAGCCTCGATCCGCTGTACGGGCGCGTCGCGATGCACGTGGCGATGACGGTGGTGGCGACGCTGGCCGCGTTCGCGCTGTCCTTCGTGCTGGTGCTGCGCATCCGCCGCGACATCGATGCCACCGAGCGCCGGCTCGACTACCTCGCGTATTTCGACCCGGTCACCGGCCTGCGCAACCGGCATGCGGCCAACGAGCAGATCGAGCGGCTGATCGCCAGCGTGGGGCGCACCAGCGACGGTTTCGCCCTGCTGCTGCTCGACCTGGACGACTTCAAGGTCGTCAACGACACGCTCGGCCACGACGTGGGCGACCAGCTGCTGCGCCAGCTCGCCGGCCGGCTCACCGAATGCATGCGGCCTACCGATGTCGCCTACCGCTTCGGCGGCGACGAGTTCGTGATCCTTGCGCCGCGGGTGGCCGGCCGCGTGCAGCTGCAGCTGCTGGGCACGGCCGCCATGCTCGCGCTGGAGGCGCCGCTCACCGTCGGAACGCACGAGATCCGCGTGCGCGCGAGCGTGGGGGTCGCGCACTTCCCGAGCGATGCGCCCGATGCGGCGCACCTCGTGCGTGCCGCCGACACCGCGATGTACGACGCCAAGAACCAGGGCAAGAACACCTTCGCCATCTTCCGCGCGGACATGGAGCGCGGCGCGCTGCGGCGCATGCGGCTGGAGCAGGACTTGCGCCGCGCGGTCGAGCAAGGCGAGCTGCGCCTGCTGTACCAGCCGATCGTCGACATCGCGGCGCTGCGCATGGTCGGCGTCGAGGCCCTGCTGCGCTGGCAGCATCCGGTGCTGGGCAGCGTCTCGCCGGCGGAGTTCATTCCGCTGGCCGAGGCCAGCGGCCTGATCGTCGACATCGGGCATTGGGTTCTTCACACCGCCTGTGCGCAGATCAAGGCCTGGGCCGACCAGGGGCATGACGGGCTGTGGGTCGCGGTCAACGTGTCGGCGCGGCAGATCCGACGCGGCCTGCGCAGCCAGATCGACGAGGCGCTCGCGTCCTCCGGCGCCGACCCGCGCTGCCTGGAGATCGAGATCACCGAGCATTCGATGGTCGAGGACATCGAGTCCAACGTGGCCCAGCTGGTGGCGCTCGGAAGCCTCGGCATCCGCGTCGCGGTGGACGACTTCGGCACCGGCCTGTCGTCGCTCGCGTACCTGAAGCGCCTGCCGATCAACAAGCTCAAGATCGACCGCACCTTCGTCAAGGACCTGCCGCACGGCAGCGACGACGCCGCGATCGCGCTGGCCATCATCTCGATGGCGCGCAGCCTCGGGCTCACGGTGGTGGCCGAAGGCGTGGAGACCGAGGCGCAGCGCAGCTTCCTCGCGCAGCACGGCTGCGACTGCGCGCAAGGCTTCTTGTTCAGCCCCGCGGTGGATGCGGCCGCGATCGGCGAGCTGCTTGCTCAGCACACGCGCGCCGGGCCGGTGTGGCCCACGGCTCGCGCGCCGCTTCGGCTGGCCTGAAGTGAACCATCCCCGAGCGCCTTCGGCGCCCCCTCGAGCCGGCGGCGCGAACTGAACGGCGGCAAACCGATCGTGAGACTGACTGGAGCCTCCCTCGCGGAGGGAGGCTGGAGGGTGCGGTCGACCACGCTAGAGCTCCCTCGCGGAGGGGGCTCGGGGGAGCCGTGCATAAAGCCGCAGGCTAGGAGCCCGCGCGGCTTCTGCCGCGCGGACTCCTAGCCGAAGCTCACCGCGACCGTGTTGTCCTTGGGCCGGCGGTCGATCAGCTTGTTGAGCGGATCGATGCCCGCGCTGGCCGGCTTCTTGTCGAGCGTGAAGGTGAAGCGCATCTTCTCCTTGTCGATGCGCTGGCGCTGCAGCACGAGCGGATCGCCGTGCTCGTCGAGCACGCCGATGTCGATCAGGTCGGCCAGCGGCGCATCGCTTTCCTTGCCCAGTTCGTCGGCCACGCGCTTCTTGGCGATCACGTCGAGCGTGAGCTCGTAGCGCCCGCCGGGCAGGGGCTTGGCCACCGCGCTCACCGCGCGGTTGTCGTAGACGACGATGCGCTCGAAGAGGTCGTCGATCACGTACTGCAACTCGGGCGGCGTCACCTCGCGCACCGCGGCGAGGAACTGCGTCGTGTTCGGGTAGGGCGGGCCCTGGAAGGCATGCGCGTCGCGAAAGCGCCGGATCGCCTGGTTCAGGCGCTCCTCGCCGAGATAGTCGGCCAGGGCGTACATCACCAGGCTGCCCTTGCGGTAGTGGATGTAGGGCTGGTTCTCCACGCGCGCGAGCGGCAGCTCCTTCTTCTGCTCGAAGGCGCGGCCGGTGAGGTAGCGGTCGAGCTCGTAGGCGAGGAACTTGCGCATCTTCGCCTCGCCGACCTTGCGCTTCATCACCATCAGCGCCGAGTATTGCGCCATGGTCTCGATCAGCATGGTGCCGCCTTGCACGTCGGCCCCCATGACCTGGTGGCCCCACCACTGGTGCGCGGCTTCGTGCGCGGTCACGTAGTACGGATAGTCGATGTCCTGCTCGTCATTGGGGCGCACCCGGGCGATGAAGCCGATGCCTTCCGAGTAGGGAATCGTGTTCGGGAAGGACTGCGCGAAGGCCTCGTAGCGCGGGAACTCGACGATGCGGAACTGCCGGTACTGGTACGGGCCGAAGTGCGTGCTGCAGTAGTCGAGCGAGGCCTTCGCCGCCTCGATCATCGAGGCGATGTTGTATTCGTGCCCCGGCTGGTAGTAGACCTCGATCGCCACGTCGTTGGCGCCGCCGTGCCAGACGTCCTTGCGCAGCGCGTAGCGCGCCGACTGGAAGGCATAGAAGTCGAGGATGGGCGCGTCCATCTTGTAGTGGAAGAAGCGCCGGCCGCCGTCGGTCCACTCGCGCTGCAGGTAGCCCGGCGCGATGGCGATCTGGTCGGGCTCGGTGCTGAGGGTCGCCTCGAAATCGATCCAGTCGGCGTCGTGCGTCAGGGGGTTGAACTGCAGCGCCTTCACGTCATCGCGGTCGGGCAGCCGCTCCTTGGGCGCGAGGCCGAACTTGCGCCGGTCCTGGTCGCGCTCGAGCTCGCCCTGCGCCTGGTAGCCGATGACAGGCAGCACGACGCGCCCATTGAGGAAGCTGCCGTTGCCCACCACCGCGGTATTGGCGCTGTCGTTCTCGAAGCCATGCGTGGGCTGCTCGAGGTCAAAGCTCAGCGTCGTCGTGGCGCCCGGCGCCAGCGGCTGCGCCAGCTTGTAGCGGCGCAGGCTGAGCTTGCGGTTGTCCTCCACCAGGTGGCTGGGCACGCCGAGCTCGAGCCGGTGGATTTCGAGCGTCTGCCAGGCACCGAACTGCAGGTTGAGCGTGTCCACCGGCACCGCGTTCTTGTTGCGCAGCGCGAAGCTGCCCCGCACGCGCACGCGCTGCTCGCGCGGATACAGCGCCACATCCAGGCTGACGCCCCTGACCTTGGGCTGCGGCTCGGCGGTGAGCAGTGCCTTGTAGTGCTTTTCGTAGTCGGCCTGGCGCTGCATGCGCTGGTGGGTCGACTCGTAGTGGTTGAGCACGTTGGTGTTGTAGAAGATGAAGCCGCCCAGGCCGGCGAACGCGGCAAGGCCCAGCGACGCGAGCCCGAGCAGGCGGCCGTCGGCGCGCGCTGCCGCGACGCGAAGGCGCTCGCGCCAGCCGCTCACCGTGCCCCGTGTCCACGCCAGGTAGCCGGCCAGCAGGAGCAGCAGCGAAGCGGCACCCCAGTACGCCTGGAAGGCCCATACCCGCGGCAGGAACGGACCCCAGCCGTTCATGTCGGAGTACACCGCGTCGGGCACGCTGCCGAACTTGAGCAGGTGGTGCTCCAGCCCCAGCGGCCCCGAGAAGGTGAGGACCAGGTAGTACACGATCATCACGAAGTGGCCGACGTACTTCTGGTTGACCACGCTGTGTACCGCGATCGCGAGCGCGCACAGCAACCAGTCGTTCACCAGGTCGATGCCGAACAGCGCCTGCAGGTAGACGGCGATGTCGAAGCGCGTGAAGCCCTGGGCGAGCTGGATCGCCATGCCGCACAGCATCAGCACCGCCTGCAGCAGCGCCGGCACGAGCATCAGCGCGACCAGCTTGGCCAGCATCGGCAGCCAGGTCGGCGTGGGCAGCGTGTCGGCGATCTGATCGAGCCGCGCCTCGCGCTCGCGCCACACGAGCTCACCTGCATAGAAGGCGATGATCACCAGCATGAACAGCTTGAAGGTGCCCGCCAGCAGCTCGACCATCTGGAAGGTGTGCGGCCACGTCTTGGTGCCGAACACCTCGCCCAGCGTGGTGCTCGCGAACACCAGGAACAGCACGCCGGCGAGCACCAGCACGCTGAAGTAGACGTTCTTGATCGTCTCGCGGAAGTACAGGCCGACGAGGTGCGGGAGCACCCGCCATCCGGCCGGATGCAGCGACGCCGCCGGGCGG
>DATFAY010000146.1:0-10416 GCA_035254085.1 Piscinibacter sp. | reverse complement strand
ATGAGCGCCGCGACGCCCAGCGCGACCAGCGCCAGCACTGCGGCGGCGGCCTGGGGCGAGAGGTCGCGAAACAACCCGAAGCCGAGCGCGCCGCCGCCGACCAGCAGGCCGGGCACCGCCAGTTGCTCGACGAACAGCGTGAGCCCGCGCGAACGCAGCACGACGAGCGAGCCGCCCAGCACCAGCACGCCGATCACATAGGGCCCGCCGTGGCGCTGCATCAGGTCGCCCAGCAGCAGCGATACCACGCTCAGCAAGGGCACGGCGGCCAGCCAGGCGCCCAGCGCCGTCAGGAGGACCACCGGCCAGGGCCGGCTGTCCTGCGCCGGCACGGTCGCGTCGGGCGGGAGGACGCCGGCGGCGACCGCGTCGCCGAGGATCTGCGTCAGGCGATCGCGGCTCATCGTGCGGCCTCCGCGGCGTCGATGCGCCGCGCCACGCGCAGCACGGCGGTCACGGTCGCTGCGAGCAGCCCGGCCGCGGCCAGGCCGATCATCGTGAGCCGCCCGATCGGATCGCCGGCGGCGTTGTCGAACAGCAGCCGCCCGAGGCCCGCGACCAGCAGCGTGTCCAGCCCGAGGGCAACGGCGCTCAATCCATAGACCTCGGCGAAGCGGGGCGAGGCGAGGGTGGCCGCGGCCAGACCCAGCACCACCAGGCCCAGCGCGTAGTGCGGCGCCACCGGGCTGTGGAACAAGCCCCCGAGCGCGCTCGCGCCCAGCATCACCACCCACAGCGTGAGCGCGCAGCGCAGCGACCAGACACCGGCGCCGGTGAAGCGGCGCGCCGCCGCGCCGAGCGCGAGCACCAGCAGCAATCCCGACAGCCAGCCCAGCGCATGCACCTTCAGGTCCTGCGGCTCGACGCGCCAGCGGTGGCCGGTGTGGGCATGCACCCACAGCGAAATGGCGGTCATCGCGACGACGGCCCACGGCGTCCACACGGCGTCGCTGCGTGCGCCCAGGCACAGCGGCAGGGCCAGCACGGCCCACAGCGCGAACAGCTGCCAGGGGTCGGCGCCCGTCTGATAGGTCTGGCCGAAGTAGGCGAACAGGCCGCCGATCGCCGCGAGCGCCATCAGGGCCAGCGGGGTGCGCGCCGCGGGCCGCCACAGGGCGCCGGCGCACATCACGAGGACGACGCCCTGCAGCAAGGCAAAGCGGCCGAAGCGCCCGAGCGATTCCCAGTTGGCCGCGATCCAGAACACCAGGCCGAGCGCGCCGAGCGCGGCCGCCAGCACGGCCACGCCGCGCGGCAGCCAGCGGGCAAGCCCTGCCGGCTCGCGCTCCAGCCCCGCCACACGCCGCAACGCCCGTTCACCGTCGGCATCGAGCCGGTGCGCGATCACCCAGTCGTACAACGCCAGCCGCCATTCCATTCGTGGTCCCCCCGAGCCCGCCAAGCGGGGCCCGGCCATCGTAACGACAGCGGCGCATGGCGGCGAGGCGGGAGAGGCGTCACGGCGTGCGCCGCGACCGCGGGTCTCGCCGGGCGATACCGGCGAGCGGCGAAGGGGGTTCAGGCCTGGATCGAGCCGCCGCGCAGGCCGCGGTCGGTGCTGCCGATCGAGGAATACAGGCCGGGCGTGTCGCGCGGCATCAGCACTTCGATGGCGCGGTCGAGTGCCGCCGTGGCACGCGCGAGCGACTCGCGCTGCGCGGCAACCTGGCCGCTCGCGCTGGCGAGACGGCGGCGCAGCACGGGCGGCACCGCGCCGCTGCGGGCGGCGTGGGTGAAATGATCGACCGCACGCGCGAGGGCGCGGTGCAGTTCGGTGGAATGGCGATCGATGGCGGCGGCGTCGCGCTCGCGCAGGGCGTCGCCCAGCGCCGCCAGCCGCGACTCGACCGCCGCCAGCGTGTCCTCCAGCGACGGATCGATGAACGGCGGAGACGGCAGCTGCGGTTGGGTCATGGGCGAGGCCGGAAGGCGAGGACGGACGGCGGGAAGGTTCAGTGCGAAGCCTTGGTGAGCAGTTCCTGCGCGTTGGCGATCAGCTTGTCGGCGATCGCCGCGTGGTCCACCTTGAAGCTGCCGTCGGCGATGGCTTGCGAGATGCGCGCCACCTTCTCGGCGTCGAATTCGGCACTCGAGGCACCGACGCCGGACAACAGCGCGGCGGCGGCGTTGGAGATCTCGACCTGTGCGCTCGGCTCGGCCGCGTCGTTCTTCGCCACGACGGTCTTGCTCGCGGCTTCGCCCGATTCGGTGCGACCGGTGGTCGCGGGGGCCACCGGGAGTTTGTCTGCGGGACTGCCGATCTTCATGATGCTCTCCAGCGGGTCGGTTCGAGGCCCGGCCCATTCAACATGGACGGTGTATCGGCCGGGCTCGGATCGACTTTAGGTCTTTTTTCGGATCGGCGCGCCCCGGGCGGCATCTCGTCTCTCACAGCACCAGCTCCACCTTGTGCTCGCCCACCGGCATGCCGGTGAGCACGCGCCCGCTTTCCGTGCGGATGCGGGCGGGCTGCCCTTCCATGCCGGGCGACAGGGCCTGGCCCTCGCTGGCCACGCTGAAGCCTTCGCCCACGGCCGTCACCTTGACCATGTCGCCGGCGGCGAACCACTGCCGCGGCTTGAGGTTCGCCAAACGCACGCTCTGACCGGCGTTGAGCGCGCGCGCGACGGTGCGCCCGACCACGAGTTCGGTGTCGGCCATCGCCTTCGAGCTGTCTTCGGCCAGATCGACCTCGGCCTGAGTCACGTCGCCCGCGGCGATGACCGAGCCGACCGCCAGCGGCGCGGCGGCGACCAGCGCGCGGCCGTAGGCCTTGACGGCCACCGGCAGGTACACGTTCCAGCGCGAGGGTCCTTGCGTGCAGCGCAGGCCGATGTGCGTCTTGCCCCACAGGCGGGTGCCCGGCGGCAGGTAGGGCTCGATGTGCTGGCACGGCGCCAGGTGCAGCCGCGCATCGAGCTGGCCCACCTGCACCTCGATGCGCGTCACGCCGGGACCGGCATGCTGGGTGCCGGCGAGCGCGAGTTCGCGCACCTGCTGCGCGATGCCGTCATCGACCGCGCCGCTCACCGATGCCGCGGGCGCCGCGTGCACCAAGGACGCGGCCAGCAGCAACAGCCACGCGCCGACACGCGCGAGACGCAGCGAGAACAAGCCCGAGCTTTCCATGCCGCCACTGTAGGAGCGGCCGCACCGCATCGTTGCGGCGAAATGGGCGCCAATCCCGCGCTTATTCCCGCTTATGTTTTGGAAGTCGGTCAACACAATGCCTTCACATCGAATTCGTGGGTTCGCTCACGGAAGGCGTCACATGATCAACCGACTCACCGACAACCTCGACTTCCAGGCGCAGGCCCTCGTGCTGCGTTCGGAGCGGCAGCGCCTGATCGCCAGCAACATCGCCAACGCGGACACGCCGGGCTATGTGGCGCGCGACATGGATTTCGCGCAGGCGCTCAAGGAAGCGACCGGTGCGGCGCAGCCGGCGCGCTCGCTCGCGGTGAGCCAGCCGGGCCACATCACCGGCACGCCGGGCGCGCGCTCGGAGCCGAACCTGCTGTACGCGACGCCCAGCCAGACCAACCTCGACCGCAACACCGTCGACATGGACCGCGAGCGCGCCAACTTCGTCGACAACTCGGTGAAGTACGAAGCGACGCTGCGCTTCATCAACGCGAACGTGAAGACCACGCTGGACGCGATCCGCGGCCAGTAAGGAGAGCAGTGATGTCGATGCTGAACATCTTCAACGTCTCGGGCAGCGCGATCAGTGCGCAAAGCCAGCGGCTCAACGTGGTGGCTTCCAACCTCGCCAACGCCGACACGCTGGCCGGGCCCGACGGCCAGGCCTACAAGGCGCGCCAGGTCACCTTCCAGACCCAGCTGATGGGCGAGGTGGGGGCGGCCGGCGTCAAGGTCAGCACGGTCACCGAGGACCAGAGCCCCGGCCGGCGGGTGCACGACCCCAAGAACCCCGCGGCCGACGCCGAGGGCTACGTCACGTACAGCAACGTCAATCCGGTCGAGGAGATGGTCAACATGATCTCCGCCTCGCGCTCGTACCAGAACAACGTCGAGGTGATGAACACCGCCAAGACGCTGTTGCTGAAGACGCTGCAGATGGGATCCTGATCATGGCCGTGGGCAACATCACCACCAACGCGACGAGCACGCCGGCGGCCTCCGCGGTGACCGGTGCGGGCGACGCCTCCAGCGCCGACCGGTTCCTGAAGCTGCTGGTCGCCCAGATGCAGAACCAGGACCCGCTGAATCCGATGGACAACGCGCAGGTCACGAGCCAGATGGCGCAGATCAACACCGTCAACGGCATCCAGCAGCTCAACACCACGGTGAAGAGCCTTTCCAGCCAGTTCACGCAGATGCAGGCGCTGCAAGGCGCGGCGCTGGTGGGCCGCGACGTTGTCGTGCCGGGCAACCAGCTCGACCTGAGCAACGGCGCGGGGCAGGGCGGCTTCGAGCTGACCTCGCCGGCCGACAACGTGAAGGTCGAGATCCTCAACGCCGGCGGCCATGTGATCGACACCATGCAGCTCGGCGCGCAAAGCGCCGGCATGCAGGGCTTCACCTGGGACGCGAGCAAGGCCGGCACCGACACCAACCTCACGTTCCGCGTCACCGCCACCAGCGGCGCGACGACCTTGTCGTCGACGGCGCTGATGCGCGACCGCGTGCTGGCCGTCAGCACCGGCGGGGACACCTTGACGCTGGAGCTCGCACGCTCGGGCAGCACGCCGTACAGCGGCATCAAGGCATTCAACTGATCACCACCAGCAAGGACTTCCCATGGGCTTCCAACAAGGTCTCTCCGGTCTCAACGCCACCAGCAAGAACCTGGAGGTGATCGGCAACAACATCGCCAACACCAGCACCTACGGCGCCAAGGCCTCGCGGGCGGAGTTCGCCGACATGTACGCCAGCGCGATGAACGGCGCGGGCGCCAACAGCATCGGCATCGGCGTCGCGCTGGAGGCGGTGTCGCAGCAGTTCACGCAAGGCAACATCGCGTCGACCTCGAACCCCATGGACCTCGCGATCAACGGCGCGGGCTTCTTCCAGATCAGCGACGGCAAGAACCCGACCATGTACACCCGCAACGGGCAGTTCAAGGTCGATCGCGACGGCTTCGTCGTCAACGGCCAGGGCAACAAGCTGATGGGCTACGCGGCCGACGGCACCGGCACCATCCTGCCGGGCCAGGCGGCGCCGCTGCAGATGCCCACCGCGGGCATCACGCCCAAGGCCACCGACAAGATCAAGCTCGAGATGAACCTCGATGCGCGCGCAGCGGTCACGCTGCCGGCGGCCGGCCCGGCGATCGACATGACCGACCCGTCGACCTACAACAACGCGACCTCGCTGACCGTCTACGACGCCAAGGGCCAGGACGTGGCGCTGACCTACTACTTCCAGAAGGCCGCCACCGACACCTGGAACGTCTACATCACCGCCAACGGCACGCCGCTGGCCACCGACGCGAGCGGTAACCCGGCCGCATCGACGCAGATCGTGTTCCCGTCCAACGGCGGCACGCCGACGGCGCCGGTGGGCACGGTGTCGCTCAACATCCCGAGCTCCACCAACTCGGCCGGCGCGGTCACGCTGCCGATCTCGGGCGTGGCGCTCAACGTGGCCGGCGCGACGCAGTACGGCTCGCCCTTCGGCGTGACGGACCTGTCGCAAAACGGCTATGCCGCGGGGCAGCTCGTGGGCATCCAGTTCGAGGCCAACGGCGTGGTCACCGCGCGCTACTCGAACGGCCAGTCCAAGCCGGCCGGGCAGGTCGAGATCGCGACCTTCCGCAATCCGCAGGGCCTGCAGCCGATGGGCGGCAACTCCTGGGCACGCACCTACGCCACCGGCGACCCGATCGTCGGCGTGCCGGGCGACGGCAACCTGGGTGCGCTGCAGTCGGGCGCGCTGGAGGAGTCGAACGTGGACATGACCGCCGAGCTGGTCAACATGATCACCGCGCAGCGCGTCTACCAGGCCAATGCGCAGACCATCAAGACGCAGGACCAGGTGATGCAGACCCTGGTCAACCTGCGCTGACCGACCCGCCGTCTGAGGAGCCAGCATGGATCGGATGATCTACTTGTCGATGTCGGGCGCGAAGGCGACGATGCAGCGGCAGGACACGCTGGCCAACAACCTGGCCAACGTGTCCACCGTCGGCTTCCGGGCGGAGCTGGCGGCGTTTCGCGCGGTGCCCGTGCAAGGCAGCGGCGCGAGCACGCGGGTCTATGCGCTCGAGAGCACGCCCGGCTACGACGCCAGCGCCGGCTCGGTGACGGCCACCGGCCGCAACCTCGACGTCGCGATGAAGGGCAACAGCTGGCTCGCGGTGCAAGGGCTGGACGGCACCGAGGCCTACACCCGCGCCGGCTCGCTGGACGTGTCGACCGACGGCACCCTCACCACCCAAGGCGGCCTCACGGTGCTGGGCGACGGCGGCCCGATCCAGGTGCCGCCCAACGCCACGG
Organism: Piscinibacter sp.; assembly: GCA_035254085.1. Classification (GTDB taxonomy): domain Bacteria; phylum Pseudomonadota; class Gammaproteobacteria; order Burkholderiales; family Burkholderiaceae_C; genus Albitalea. The sequence goes on along the minus strand of DATFAY010000146.1, from coordinate 3,955 downwards.
TGCAGATCGGCGCCGACGGCACGGTCACGGCCAAGGGCACCGACGGAAAGAACACGCCGATCGGCAAGCTCAAGCTGGTCACGCCCGAAGTGCCGCTGCAGCGCGGCACCGATGGCCTGTTCCGCGCGGCCGACGGCGACCTGCCGGCCGACCCCAATGCCCGCGTGCAAGACGGCGCGCTCGAAGGCTCGAACGTGAGCTCGGTGGAGACCATGGTCGCCATGATCACCGCCGCGCGCCAGTTCGAGGCGCAGATGAAGATGCTGCAGACCGCGGAAGGCGATGAGAAGGCCGCCGCTCAATTGCTGTCGATGAGCTGACTGACCTGAAGGAGAGACCGCCATGATGCGTTCCCTGTGGATCTCGAAGACCGGCATGGAGGCCCAGCAGACCCAGCTGGACACCATCTCGAACAACCTGGCCAACGTCTCGACCAACGGCTACAAGAAGGCGCATGCGGTGTTCGAGGACCTCATGTACCAGAACCTGCGGCAGGCCGGCGCGAACAGCACCGAGCAGACCACGCTGCCGGCGGGCCTGCAGGTGGGCCTGGGCACGCGCGCGGTCGCGACCTCGCGCTCGTTCAGCCAGGGCAACCTGCAGCAAAGCGGCAACAACCTCGACGTGGCGGTGCTGGGCAACGGCTTCTTCGAAGTGCAGATGCCCGACGGCACCACGGGCTACACCCGCGACGGCTCGTTCCAGGTGAGCTCCACCGGCCAGTTGGTCACCAACAACGGCTACACCGTGCAGCCCGGCATCACCATCCCGTCCGCGGCGCAGAGCGTGACCATCGGCTCCGACGGCACCGTGAGCGTCACGCTGGCCGGCCAGGCGGCGGCGCAGACGGTGGGCCAGATCAGCATCGCGAGCTTCGTCAATCCTGCCGGCCTGGATCCCAAGGGGCAGAACATGTTTGCGGAGACCGCGGCCTCGGGCAGCCCCAACAGCGGCACCCCGGGGCAGAACGGCCTGGGCACGCTGCGCCAGGGATTCGTCGAGACGTCGAACGTCAACGTGGTCGAGGAGCTGGTCGCCATGATCCAGACGCAGCGCGCCTACGAGCTCAACTCCAAGGCGATCCAGACCTCCGACCAGATGCTGCAAAAGCTCGGCCAACTGTGATGAACCGCACGACCCGCATGTCCTGTCATCCCAGCGAACGCCGGGACCCACGAGGTGGCAGAACGTTCACGCAATGGATCCCGTCGTTCGCTGGGATGACGGTCATGGCCGCACTGTCGCTCGCCGGCTGCTCCACCCTCAATCCGGCCCCCAAGGTCGACGTGGCCGAGCCCACGACGGCGCTGCCGCAGCCGCTGCCCGCGCCGGCGCTCAACAACGGCGCGATCTTCCAGGCCTCGCAGTACCGTCCGCTGTTCGAGGACCATCGCGCGCGCCTGGTGGGCGACACCATCACGGTGCAGATCGTCGAGAAGGTGAGCGCCAGCCAGAAGAGCACCAGCTCGATCGACAAGGAAGGCAAGCTGAGCGCCGGCATCACCGCGCTGCCCGGCATCGCCGGAAACTCCTTCGGCCGCGCCTCGGCGGCAGGCAGCTCGAGCAACACCTTCGACGCCAAGGGCAGCACCGAGAACACCAACGACTTCTCCGGCACCATCACCGCCACCGTGACCGGCGTGCTGGCCAACGGCCACCTGCTGATCGCGGGCGAGAAGCAGATCGGCGTCAACCACAACGTCGACGTCCTGCGCTTCTCGGGCCAGGTCGACCCCCGCGCGATCCAGCCGGGCAACACCGTCGCCTCGGCGCAGATCGCCAATGTGCGCATCGAGCACCGCGGGCGCGGTGCTCAGGCCGAAGCGCAGGGAATAGGCTGGCTCGCCCGGTTCTTTTTGAACGTTCTGCCGATTTAAGTCTGCCCAGAATCGGAAATACCACGAGGTGTTTCCGACATGGACCGATCCCACAAGCTTCTGCGCGCGCTGATCCTGCTGGCCTGGCTGGCGGCATCGGCCGCCGTCTGGTGGCCCGCCCCGGCCCACGCCACGCGCCTGAAGGAAGTCGCCTCGGTGCAGGGGGTGCGCAGCAACCCGCTGGTCGGCTACGGGCTGGTCGTGGGCCTCGACGGCACCGGCGACCAGACCACTTCCACGCCCTTCACCACGCAAAGCCTCACGGCGATGCTGCAGCAGATGGGCGTCACCGTGCCGGCCGGCACCAACATGCAGCTGAAGAACGTCGCGGCGGTGATGGTGACCGCGCAACTGCCCGCCTTCGCGCAGCCCGGCCAGACGATCGACATCAACGTGTCCTCGATGGGCAACGCCAAGAGCCTGCGCGGCGGCACGCTGATCGCCACGCCGCTCAAGGGCGCCGACGGCCAGGTCTACGCGCTGGCGCAGGGCAACCTGATCGTCGGCGGAGCCGGCGCCTCGGCCGCCGGCTCCAAGGTCCAGATCAACCACCTGAGCGCCGGTCGCATCCCCGAGGGCGCGACGGTCGAGCGCGCGGTGCCCACGCCGCTGAACCAGGGCGACACCCTGCAGCTCGACCTCAACTCGAGCGACTTCAACACCGCGCGCGAAGTGGCGCGTGCCATCAACCGGCGCATGGGCGAGAACACCGCCTGGCCGGTGGACGGCCGCGTGGTGCGCGTGCGCATGCCCGAGGCGGCCGGCTCGCGCGTGGGCTTCATGGCCGACATCGAGAACCTCGACATCGAGCTGGCCGCGCCCGCGGCCAAGGTGGTGATCAACGCGCGCACCGGCTCGGTGGTGATGAACCAGGCGGTCACGCTGGCCGCCTGCGCGGTGGCGCACGGCAGCCTCTCGGTCACGATCAGCTCGTCGCCGCAGGTGAGCCAGCCGAATCCGCTGTCCATCGGCGGGCAGACGGTGGTGACCGAGAAGGCCGACATCACCATCGCGCAGCAGGCCGGCTCGCTGATCCAGATGGCCGCTGGCACCAAGCTCGCCGATGTGGTGAAGGCGCTCAACTCGCTGGGCGCGACGCCGCAGGACCTGCTCGCGATCCTGCAGGCGATGAAGTCCGCCGGCGCGCTCAACGCGGAACTCGAGGTGATATGAATCTTCCCTCGACCGCCCGCCTCGCGACCGATACGCACGGCATCGACGCGCTGCGCTCGCGCGCGGCCACCGACCCCAAGGCGGCGATCAAGGAAGCCGCGAAGCAGTTCGAGGCGCTCTTCATGCAGGAGCTGATGAAGAGCATGCGCCAGGCGCAGCAGTCGATGGCCACCGGCATGTTCGACAACTCCGGCACGCAGATGGGCACCGAGATGCTCGACCAGCAGTTCGCCAGCAAGATGACCGGCCTGCCCGGCGGCCTGAGCGAGGCGATCGCCAGGCAATTGGAGCGGCAGACCGGCGGTGCGGACGCCCTCGCCGGCGCGCCCTTGCCGCCCGCCGCCGCTGCCGGCGCGCCGGCGCGAGAGCCGGCCGCACAGAAGGTGTCGCAGCACCAGGCCGACTTCTTGGCGCGGCACCAGGACGCCGCGCGCGCGGCCGAAGCGCAGACCGGCATTCCGGCCGCCTTCATGGTGTCGCAGGCCGCGCACGAGACCGGCTGGGGCCAGCACCAGATCCGCAACGCCGACGGCACGCCTTCGTTCAACCTGTTCGGCATCAAGGCCGGGGCGGGCTGGAAGGGCAAGGTCGCGGAGGTCACCACGACCGAAGTGGTCGACGGCGTCGCGCGCAAGGTGACGGCGAAGTTCCGCGCCTACGACTCGTACGCCGCGTCGTTCGCCGACTACGCGCGGCTCATGAAGGACAGCCCGCGCTACAGCCAGGTGCTGGCCGGCGCCGGCTCGGTGCAGGGATTCGCGCAAGGCCTGCAGCGCGCGGGCTACGCGACCGATCCGCAATACGCCGAGAAGTTGACTCGCGTCATCAACACGACCCTGCGTTTGCAGCGCAGCATGGCTTGAGAAGGACGACGACATGAGCGGCTCGGCATTGATGAACATCGG
>DATFAY010000145.1:0-7926 GCA_035254085.1 Piscinibacter sp. | reverse complement strand
CTGCCGCCGGCGCCCTCGCGCGGCGGGCGCATCCTGCTGGTGGACGACAACGCCGATGCGGCCGAGATGCTGCGCCTGCTGCTCGAGGAGCACGGCCACCAGGTGCATTGCGAGCTGGACGGCCCGTCGGCGCTGGCCGCGATCGATCGTTTCGTGCCCGAGCTGGCGCTGCTCGACATCGGGCTGCCGGGCATGGACGGCTACGAGCTCGCAGGCCGCCTGCGTTCCGACCCGCGGCTGCAAGGCCTGCGCCTGGTGGCCCTGACCGGCTACGGGCGCGACCCCGACCGCGCACGTGCGCTGGCGACGCACTTCGACGAGCACCTGGTCAAGCCCGTCACCGCCGAGCGCCTGCTCGAAGTGGTCGGAAAGCTGCTGGGCCAGCGCAAGGAGCAGCCCTCGCCCGAGCGCGCGTGAGCCGCGAAACGGCCGACGCGGCTACGTCGCGTTGGCCGCCTGCATCACGCGCGCGATCGCGCCGGCCAGCAGCCGTGCATTGATGGGCTTGGAGACGTAGTCGTCCATGCCCGAGGCGAGATAGGCGTGGCGATGCTCGACCATCGCGTTGGCCGTCATCGCGATGATCGGGATGGTGGCGACCGAGCCGTGCAGCGAGCGGATGGCGCGGGTGGCCGCCTCGCCGTCCATCTCGGGCATCTGGATGTCCATCAGCACCACGTCGTAGTGCGCCGCCTGGATCTGGCGGACCGCCTCGATGCCGTTGCCGACGATGTCGCTGTAGTGGCCCATCTGGTCGAGGATGGCCTTGATCAGGATCTGGTTCACGCCGTTGTCCTCGGCCACCAGGATGCGCAGGCCGGCCAGGTCGGACGCGCCCATCAGCGTCGACTCGGCCTGGCGCAGCCGCTCGGCGTCGCCGCGCGCCATCGGCACCAGCACCGAGAAAGTGCTGCCCACCCCGACCGCGCTTTCGACCTCGATTCGACCGCCCATCAGGTCGACGATCTCGCGGCTGATCGCCAGGCCCAGCCCGGTGCCGCCGTAGCGCCGCGCGGTGGTGGCATCGGCCTGCATGAACCGGTCGAACAGCTTGGGCATCGCATCGGGCGCGATGCCGATGCCGGTGTCGCGCACGGCGATCGCGAGCTCGACCTTGTCGTCGTCGTCAGGCAGCGGCCGGTGCGACACCTCGACCTCGACGCGCCCGTGCTCCGTGAACTTGAGCGCGTTGCCGATCAGGTTGAACATCACCTGGCGCAGCCGGCTGGCGTCGCCCAGCAGCGCGCCGGGCAGGTCGGGCGCGAGCTTGAGCGTGAGCGCCAGGCCCTTCGCCTGCGCGCGCACGGTCAGCAGCGAGACCACCTCGTCGAGCGTGCCGGCCGGGTCGAATTCGGCGATCTCCAGCTCCATGCGGCCGGCCTCGATCTTGGCCAGGTCGAGGATGTCGTTGATGACCGTGAGCAGCGTCTGCCCGGAGCTGCGGATCAGCTCGGCGAAGCGCCGCTGCTCGGGCGTCAGCGCCGTGTTGAGAAGCAGGCCGTTCATGCCCAGCACGCCGTTGAGCGGAGTGCGGATCTCGTGGCTCATGGCGGCCAGGAACTGCGACTTGGATTCGTTGGCCGCCTCGGCCGCCGCCTTGGCGCGCGCCAGGGCCCGCTCCGCGGCGGTGATGTCGCGGGTGACGCTCACCACACCGCCGTCCGGCGTGCGCCGCTCGATCGCGTGCACCACCATGCCGTGCGCCAGCTCCTGCTCGTACATGCCGCGGCCGCTGGTGTGGATCGCCATGCGCCGCTCGATCCAGGCATTGCGTTCGTCCTCGCTGCCCTCGGGCAGCATGGCGGGCGCCGCCAGCTCGATCAGCCGCTTGAAATGCACGCCGGGCGCGATGGTGTCGCGCACCCACGGAAAGATCTCGACATAGCGGCGGTTCCAGGCGACGACGCAGTCGTTCGCGTCGCACAGCAGGAAGCCGTCGCCCATCGAGCCGAGCGCCTGGTCCAGCGTGTTCTTGGCGGTGGCGATCTCGGCACGAGCCCGTGCCAGTCGCGCCATGTGCCACTGGATGAAGGCGCCGGCGGCGAGGAACATGGCGATGAAGGCCGCGGCCACGCGCGCGATGTCGCTGCGGTCGCTGCGCCACTCGGCGAGCGCCGCGTCCAGCGGGATGCTCGCGGCCACCAGCAGCGAGCGGTACAGCGTCGGGCGTGCCACGACGATCGCCGGCGCGCCGCCCAGGCGGCTGGGTGCGCGCAAGGGCGCGCCGGTGGCGTTGCGCGCGTCCAGCGGCGGCGAGAGCTTCTGCCCCATCAAGCGCTCGTCGGGCGGGACGCTGGCGATCAGCTGGCCGTCCTCGCGCTCGAAGGTCGCGATCAGGCCGCGGATCTCGATCGCCTGCGCGAGCACGGTACCGATCAGCGACACCGGCACTTCGCCCACCACCACGCTGGCGCGCTCGCCCGGCAGGTGCAGCGGCCGCGCGAAATACACCACGCGCTCGGAGGTCGCGAAGTTCACCACCGGCGCGCTGATCGCCATCTGGGGCGCGGCCTGGGCCAGCACCTCGGCGGCGAAGCCCTTGGGAAGGTCCACGCCCATGCGCTGGCTGTTGGCCTGTGCCGCGGCGAGCACGCTGCCGTCCGGCGCGAGCAAGGCGACGTCGCGCACGAGCAGATTGCGCCCTGTCATCTCCAGCAGCAGCCGGTTGGCGCTGGCGGCGTCCAGCGTGCCGTCGGACCGGATGGCGGGCCGAAGCAGCGAGTCGGTGCCGGCCAGCAGCACATCCACACCGAGCATGGTGCGATTGAGCGCGGCCTCCGCGCCGCTCACGAAGCGGGTGGCGCGCCCTTCGCTCTCGGCCAGCGCGTCGCGCTCGCCGCGCGCGATGAGGTTGGCCGCGGCCGCCACGACGGCCACGACGAACAGCGTGACGAGGCCCCACAGGGTGGCCTGGACTCGGCGCGGCAAGCCCATGCGCGCTACTTCGCCCTGGCCTCGAAGCCGGTGACGGGCCCGATGCTCTTGTTCCAGACCTCGGCGCAGTGCGCGCCGCAGCGGTGCACCCAGCGCGAGAGCACGGTGCCCGAGAAGATCGCGCGCCGCCGGGCGTCGTCGGTGGTCGACGGCGTGACGGCGGTCATCTGGTACTTGCGGCCCTGGGTGCAGCCGGCGGCGCCGGTGTTGCAGGCGATGCCTTCCCTGGTCTCGCGCTCGGCCTCGAGCCAGATCGCCTGCTCCAGCTTGGGCAGCTCGCGCTTGAGCGTCGTGCGCACCTCGGGCGGCAGGGCGTTCCACGCGCCCAGGTTGGCGCCGAACACCGAGAGTCCCCAGTTGATCGCCATCGTGTGCATGTGGGTGGTGACCTCAGGCAGGCCGATCGTGTTGGCCGACATGGTGCCGGTGATCGCGCATTCGATGTTGCCGCTCTTCATGTTGGCCATGATCTCGGCGAAGCCGGTCTGCACCGGCACGCCGCCCAGCGCCTCGATCAAGTCGGCCTGTGGCGGGCTGGAGGTGCGGGTGCGCCGCCCCGCGAGGTCGGCCAGGCTGGCGAACGGCTTGTCGCAGAAGATCACCTGCGCCGGGTAGGCGTAGACCGCCAGCAGCTCGATGCCGTAGCGCTCGCGCAGCGTCTTGTCGAGCACCGGCCGGAAGGCAGCCACCGACTTGCGCACCGACGCCATGTCGGGGTTGAGCCCGGCCAGGTCGGGCGCGCCGAACTCGGGCTCCTGCGCGGACGACAGGCCCAGCAGCGCCGTGCCGAAAGGCACCACGCCCAGCTGCATCAGGCGCAGCATCTCCTGGCCGCGGATGCCGGCACGGTCGAAGGGCACGATCTCGGCCGTCACCTTGCCGCCGGTCAGCCGCGGCAGCTCCTTGGTCCAGAAAGGCTCTTCCTGCCGCGTGTACTGGTTGACGCCCGCCAGGCCACCGACGATGCGCAGCCGCTTCCCGACCTCGGGCGCCGCCTGGCTCGACACCGACGTCACCACGCCGAGCGCGAGGCCGGCCGCCAGCATCGCGCCGACCACCCTGCCATTCCTTGTTTTCATAAGATCCTTGCGCACGGACTCCCGCCGACATGATGCAGCAGCGCGGCCGCCCTTTCCAGCGCTCAGTCCGAACCGGCTTCGGCGGCGCCCGGTTGCCGCACCTGGCGTGCCATCGCCGCCGCATCGCCGGCCGGCCCGCCGGCGGCCAGGGACGACAGGCCCTGGATGACGCCTTCGCGGTCGGCTGCCGGGCGGTTCTGGCTCACCTTCCACTTGCCGGTGAGCGAGGCCAGCTCGATCTCGATGCCGACGATGCTGCCCAGCAGCGTGTCGATGAACTCGGGCGGCGCGTCCTCCACCTTCCAGGGCGACGCCATCGCGGCCTCGTGGCGCGTGGTGAGCTCGCCCACCAGGCGGCGCACCCAGGCCGCATCGTCCTTGACCTGCAGCCTCCCGCGCGCCTGCACCATCACGTAGTTCCAGGTCGGCACCACCTTGCCCGTGGCGGCCTTGGTCGCGTACCAGCCCGGCGAGACGTAGGCCTGCGGGCCCTGGAACACCACCATCGCCTCGCTCTCGGCGGCCTCGCGCCACACCGGGTTGGCGCGTGCCACGTGGGCGCGCAGCGTGCCGTGCGGGCCGCGCGCCGGGTCGAGGAGGAAGGGCAGCGCGTTGGCCTCCAGCCCGCCGGGGCCATGCGTCACCAGCAGGCCCAGCGGATGGCGGCGCAGCAACTCGTGCAGCACCTCGGTGCGTGTCTCTTCGAAGGAGGCGGGCAGGTACATGTTCGGGCGCGGCCGGTCATCGCGGAATGCTGCAGTATGCCGTCGCCGCGCGTCCTGGCGGTCGATCGGCTCAGTGCAGCAGCGTCCGGGCCTGCGGCTCGCTGTTGCGCTGGCGCGCCAGCCAGCCGGTCGACCAGGTCGTGAACTCGGTGGCGGCCATCGGGCGGCCCATGTGGAAGCCCTGCGCCTGATCGCAGTTCAACTCGCGCAGCATGCTCCACACGGTGGCGTTCTCCACCCCTTCGGCGACCACCGTGAGCCCGAGGTTGTGGGCCAGGTCGATGGTGGAGCGCACGATCTTCGCGTCGTCGGCGTCGCTTTCCATGCTGAGCACGAAGCTCTTGTCGATCTTCAGCTCGTCCACGGGCAGCCGCTTGAGGTACGCGAGCGACGAATAGCCGGTGCCGAAGTCGTCGATCGACAGCTTGAAGCCCAGCGCCGACAGCCGCTCCAGCGTGGCCTGCGCGCGCTGCGGATCGTCCATGATGGCGCTCTCGGTGATCTCCAGGCAGAAGCCTTCGGCAGGCACGCGGTGCTTGACCAGCAGCATGTCGAACTTCTGCGGCAGCTCCGGGTCGAGCAGGTCGCGCGTCGAGAGATTGACCGACAGCGTGATGTTCGTGCCCTCGGCGTGCAGCATGCGCCAGTGGCGCGCCGCCTCCTCGAACACCCACAGCGTGATGGTGCGGATGAAGCCCGTCTGCTCCGCGAAGGGAATGAACTGCATCGGAGGCACCAGCCCGCGCTGCGGATGCTGCCAGCGCACCAGCGTTTCGGCGCCGACCACGTTGCCGCTGTCGAGCGCCAGCTTGGGCTGCAGGTACAGGCGCAGCTGCCCCTCGCCCAGCGCCTGGCGCAGCTCGCTCAGCAGCGACAGCGTCTGCGCGCTCGACAGGTCGATCGACGGGTCGTAGACCAGCGGCCCGCTGGTGCGGCGCTTGGCGCTGTACATCGCCACCTCGGCGCGCGAGAGCAGCAGGTCGGCGTCGCCGGCATGCTGCGGCCAGCACGCGAGGCCGATGCCGGCGCCCATGTCGACCGTGTGCTCCTCCAGCACCAGCGGCACGTCGAAGGCGCGCTCGATGCGCTGCGCCACCGCGCGCGCCAGCTCCAGGTCGCCATCGCGCAGCAGCACCGCGAATTCGTCGCCGCCCAGGCGCGCCACCAGGTCGGCGCCGCGCACCGACTGCTGCGACAGCCGCTCGGCGACGCGGCACAGCAGCAGGTCGCCGAAGCGGTAGCCCAGCACGTCGTTGACATGCTTGAAGCGGTCCAGGTCGAGCATGATCACCGACACCGTGCCCACGTCGCCCAGCGCTTGCGCTTCGCCGATCGCGTCGCGCACGGCGTCTCGAAACTGCATGCGGTTGGGCAGGCCGGTCAGGCTGTCCCAGTACGCGAGCTTGAGGATCTGCGCCTGCTTGTCCGCGACGCTGACGCGCATCTGCTCGAAGGCCTGCGCCAAGTGGCCGAGTTCGTCGTCGCGGCGCACGCCGGTGGTCACGGGGGTGCTGTAGTCGCCTGCGCCGAGCCGGTCGGCGGCGGCGGACAGCCGGCGCAGCGGCGTCGTCACGCGGCCGGCGGTGAGCACACCGAACACGCCGAACGCGATGAAGCCCAGCAGCGTGACCGCCAGCAGCGCGAACTGAAGGTCACGCGGCAGCCGCACGGCCTCGTCGACCGACAGCGAGACGACCGCCAGCACCGGCGACGCCTGGCCTGGGCCCGCCGGCGGCCCCAGCCACACCGGATAGAGGCAGAACTCCTCGCCTGCCAGCGGTATCGACTGCGTGCCGCGGGCCGGTACGCGCAGCGCCGTCCAGTGCTGCGCCGCCAGTCCTGCGGTCTGCTGCACCGGCAGGCTCGACACCGCGGCGGTCCATGCGTCGGTGCCCGAGGCGTCGGCCAGCAGCGTCACGTTGAAGTCCGAGAGGCTGCGCATGTCGCGCGCCAGACCGTCGTCCAGCGGCACGCCCATCAGCACCCAGCCCACCGTCAATGGCGCCTTGATCGGCACCATCACGACCTGGTGCGGCCGGCCCGACAGCAGCGCGATCTGCGTGGCGCGCCCGTTCGACAGCGCCGCGGTCGACAGGTGCGCCACCAGCGCCGACAGCTCGAGCGGGTCGGGACTCGTCGTGGCGCGCAGCTCGAACGAGGTGCTGATCAGCGCCGCCTCGGTCGCGCCGATGCGCGCGCCGTGATTGGCCAGGACCGACACGATGGTGTCGCGGTCGTTGCTGCTGACCGCTTCGCGAAAGCCGTAGTCGGCCGCCAGCAGGCGCGCGCCTTCGCTGAGGGTCTGCGCCTGCCGATCGAGCAGGTTCTGCAGCACCCGTGCGCCGACCTGCAGCTTGTCGGGCAGCACGCCGCGTGCATGACGTGCCAGGCTGGCCTGCAAGGCGGTGAAGCTGGCGACCTGCACGATCAGCAGCAGGCCGAGGAAAAGCGCGATGACGCGCGCGCCGATCGAGGCACGCATCCAGTGCGCGGCCCGGCCCAGCGGCGCGCGCAGTCGCTTCACTGCGCCGTCTCCCCGACCGGCAACCGCACGTCCTGCGCGATGTCATCGGCGGCCACGTTGAGGGCGGTGGCGGCCGGCGCGTCGCCCGGCGGCAGGCCCGCATGCCACACGCGCAGGCGGTAGTCGCCGGGCGGCACCGAGGCGAGCCGCACGCGTCCGTCGGCGCCGCTGGTGGCATGCAGCGGCGTGTCGACCACCACCACCCACGCCACCATCTGGTCGTGGATGTTGCAGCCGAGCACCACGACCCCGGGCTTGTCGAACACCACCGGCGCCGCCGGCACGCCCGAGTACAGCTTCAGCTCGAACTGCTTGGCCGGCGAGAACGAATAGACGTGATGCCGCACGCGATCGAAATTCGGGAACGCGACCGCCGTGCCGACGGTGACCACGGTGACGCTCGGGGCGAACTCGCGATGCGCCTGCGAGATCTCGACACCCTTCATCGGCGCGACGGCCAGCCTGCCCTGCGCCGGCTCCAGCGTCGCGACGGCATCGGCGAGCGGGTGGCCCGCGCGGTCGCTCACCCGCAGCTCGACCGTGGCGGCATGCGCGCAGGCGGCGGTCAACAAGGCCGGCAGGCCCCAGAGGCACTTCATGTGGAGCAACCCGAGTTCGCGCGGCACGGCGAGCGCCGGCCATCCCGGCCTCTATCGGCGATCGA
>DATFAY010000144.1:0-6089 GCA_035254085.1 Piscinibacter sp. | reverse complement strand
GCGATCGGGCAGGGGCGGGACCCCGTCGGCCTCGCCGTCGCCCATGTCGAGCACGTGCGCGAACTCGTGGATCACCACGTTGTAGCCCCACTCGGCCGACTCGCCCGCGGCCTGCACGTCGTGCCAGGAGAGCATCACCGGGCCGCCGCCCATGGCCTCGCCGGCGAGCGTCTCGTCGTATTGGTGGACGATGCCGTCCTCGTCCATCACCTCGCGCTGCGCAACGACCTCGTCGGGGTGCACCACGATGCCGACGAAGCCGGCATACAGCTGCAGGCCCAGGCGCAGCACCGGCAGGCAGGCCTGCGCGGCGATGGCGACGGCGATCTCGTCGGTGACGACAAGGCCCTGCGCGCCATGGAATTCCTTCTCGGCGAGGAACAAGGTGGCCAGCCGGCGCAACTGGGCCTGGTCGGCGTCGTCGCGCCGGGCGAGGAAGGGATAGCGCAACAGCGTGAGCTGCCACAGCGCGTCCGGAATGGCGCGCCGCTCGAGCGTTCGCTGCTCGCGGCGGCGACGCCAGCCGGACCACAGGCGATCGAGCATGTCAACGCGCCGTCGCCGGCGAAACGCGGGTGAATCCGCCAGCCTGCCAGCGCAGCACGTCGCCTCGTGCTGCACCGGCATGATCGAAGTCCCAGTCGCTGAGCACGTGGCGCACCAGCCCCGGGCCGAGCACATGGCTCGCGGGCGCGTGGGTGTGCCCGTGCACCAGTTCGCGCGCACCGGTGGCCTCGAGCCAGCGGCGGGCCTCGGCGGCGTCGACGTCGAACCATTCGCCGCTGGGCTGCTCACGCTTGCGTCTTTCGCTCTCGGCGCGGATCTCGCCGGCGATGCGGCGCCGCTCGGGCAGCGGCTGGGCCAGGAAGCGCTGCTGCCATGCGGGGCTGCGCACCTCGGCGCGGAACTGCTGGTAGGTCCGGTCCGCCAGGCACAGCGCATCGCCATGCGACAGCAGCACCCGCTGCCCGAAGGCGTGCACGACGATGGGGTCGGCCAGCCGCGCGACCCCGCAGTGCCGCAGCATCTCCTCGCCGACGAGGAAGTCGCGATTGCCCGCCATGAAGGCGAGGAAGCGCTGCCCGCTCGCCTCGGACAGCATCGCCGCGCATTCGGCCTCGAAGCCTTCGTGGCGCGCGTCGTCGCCGACCCACACCTCGAAGAGATCGCCCAGCATGAACACCGCCTGCGCCTCGGTGTGACGCAGGTGCTGCGCCAGCGCCGCGAAGGTGCGCGGCGTCGATTCGCTCAGGTGCAGGTCGCTGAGGAAGTCGATGGTCGCCCAGTGCGCGGGCGCGTCGAACTGCGCAAAGGCCGGCAGCGGCGCGTCGCCGGAAGGGGCCATCGGCAAGCGATTCTCAGAGCACGACGGCCTGCTGGATCACCACGTCCTCCAGCGGCACGTCGTCGTGGAAACCCTTGCGGCCGGTCTTGACGCCTTCGATGGCGTCGACCACGTCCTGGCCGGCCACGACCTTGCCGAACACCGCATAGCCCCAGCCGCTCGGGCTCTCGGACTTGAAGTTGAGGAAGGCGTTGTCGGTCGCGTTGATGAAGAACTGTGCGGTCGCCGAGTGCGGGTCCGACGTGCGCGCCATGGCGAGCGTGTACTTGTCGTTCTTGAGGCCGTTGTTGGCTTCGTTCTTGATCGGCGCGCTGGTAGGCTTTTGCTTCATCCCCGGCTCGAAGCCGCCGCCCTGGACCATGAAGCCCTTGATGACGCGGTGGAACACCGTGCCGTTGTAGTGGCCCGCCTTGACGTACGAGATGAAGTTCTTGACCGACTCGGGCGCGCGCGCGTCGTCGAGCTCGATGCGGATGTTGCCCTTGTTGGTCTGCAGTTCGACTTGCTGGCTCATGTTCATTTCTCCACGGTGGCTTGTTTGATGATCACCGGCGTGTCGGGCACGTTCTCGTAGGGGCCCTTGCTGCCGGTGGGCACGTTGCGGATCTTGTCGACCACGTCCATGCCCGCGACGACCTTGCCGAACACCGCGTAGCCGTTGCCGTCGCGTGCGTTCTCTGCGTCGAGGAAATCGTTGTCCTTCACGTTGATGAAGAACTGCGCGGTCGCCGAGTTCGGATCCATGGTGCGGGCCATGGCCACCGTGCCGCGCGCGTTCTTCAGGCCGTTGCGCGCTTCGAGCGGGATGGGCGCGCGCGTGGGTTTCTCCTTCAGATCGGGCGTCATGCCGCCGCCCTGGATCATGAAGTTCGGGATGACCCGGTGGAAGACGGTGCCGTTGTAATGGCCGGCCTTCACGTACTGGACGAAGTTGTCGACCGTCTTCGGCGCCTTGGCGGCATCGAGCTGGAGCACGATGTCGCCCATCGTGGTGGCGAGCTTGACCTTCTGCGCCAGCGCCCATGGCGAGGCGCACAGGCCCAGGCACAGCGCGGCGATCGCGGGAAGGCGAGTGGGGAACGAGGTGCTCTTCATGGTCGTTTCTCTTGTCCTCTACTTGGATGCCGCTGCGCTGGCAGCGCCGGCGACGGGTTGGACCAGCTGGCGCAGCAGCGCCAGCTTGGGAGTCAGGGCGGTGTTGGCCGGATCGAGCTCCAGCGCCTTCGCGTAGGACCGCCGCGCCAACTGCACGTAGATGTCGCCCAGATTCTGGTGCGCCACCGCGTAGCCCGGCTGTGCACGCAGCGCCGCCTCGAGCGACAGGCGCGCCTTGTCGTACTCGCCTTGCGCGGCCTGGATCACCGCCAGGTTGTTGTACGGCTCGGGCATGTCCGGATAGTCGATGCTCAGCTGCTCGAAGATGGCGGCGGCCTCGGCGCGGCGCTGCGCCTGGGCGAGCAGCGTGCCCTTGAGGAAGCGCCATTGCGGATCGTGAGGCTTGTCGGCCAGCAGCTTGTCCAGCCGGGCGAAAGCCTCGTCGGCGTGGCCGGTGGCGAACAGGCGGTTGATGTCGCCCGCGTCGTCCGCACGTGCCGCGCCGACGAGGCCCGCCCCGCACAGCAGCAAGAGGCCGAAGGCGCGAACGAGGGTACGGATCATCGGGCGGCGTGGGGTGGGGTGACGGCTGGCGTAGGCGGGAAGACACGCAGCGCGAGGCTGCGCAAACGACCGCCGGATTCGGGCGGCCCCGCTATACTGATTTGATTGTAGAGCAGCCTCTTCTCGGCTTGCCGTCGCGCCCGCAGGGAGGCAGGGCGCGGCCAGACTTCCGCATCCAACCGACGTGGCAACGTTTCTTCCGTGCCCTGTGGCGGGCCCGACCGTCTCATGACCTTGCGCATCTTCAACACGCTGTCCCGCGAGACAGAAGTCTTCAAGCCGATCGACCCCCCGCGCGTGCGCATGTACGTCTGCGGAATGACGATCTACGACCTGTGCCACGTCGGCCACGCCCGATTCCTTCTCGTCTTCGACATGGTGTACCGCTGGCTCCAGGCCACGGGCTACCAGGTCACCTACGTGCGCAACATCACCGACATCGACGACAAGATCATCAAGCGCGCGCTCGAGCGCAACATCCCGATCCGCCAGCTCACCGACGAGATGACGCAGGCGATGCACGAAGACGTGGCTGCGCTGGGCATCGCGGCGCCCACCCACGAGCCGCGCGCCACGGCCTACGTGCCGCAGATGCTGTCGATGATCTCCAAGCTCGAGGAAAAGGGCCTGGCCTATCGGGCAGGCAACGGCGACGTCAACTTTTCGGTGCGCAAGTTTCCCGGCTACGGCAAGCTCTCCGGCAAGTCGCTCGACCAGTTGCGCGCGGGCGAGCGCGTCGCCGTGCTCGACGGCAAGGAGGATCCGCTCGACTTCGTACTGTGGAAGAGCGCCAAGCAGAGCGAACCCGAGGACGCCAAGTGGGACAGCGCCTTCGGCAAGGGTCGGCCTGGTTGGCACATCGAATGCTCCGCGATGAGCTGCGCCATCCTGGGCGAGCACTTCGACATCCACGGCGGCGGCATGGACCTGCAGTTCCCTCACCACGAGAACGAGATCGCGCAGAGCGAGGGCGCGACCGGCCAGACCTTCGTCAACTACTGGATGCACAACGGCTTCCTCAACGTCGACAACGTCAAGATGTCGAAGTCGCTGGGCAATTTCTTCACCATCCGCGACGTCCTCAAGCACTACGACGGCGAGACGGTGCGCTTCTTCATGCTGCGCACGCACTATCGCAGTCCGTTCAACTTCAGCGACGCCAACCTCGACGACGCGCGCAATGCGCTGCGCCGCCTGTACACCGCGCTGGACGCCGTGCCGGCAGACGACGCGCCGGTGGACTGGGCATTGCCGCAGGCCAAGGCGTTTCGCGATGCGATGAACGAAGACTTCAACACGCCCGGCGCGATGGCGGTTCTGTTCGACCTGGCCGGCGAGGTCAATCGCACCCGCTCCGCGGCGAGCTCCGGCCTGCTCAAGTCGCTCGCGGCCACGCTGGGGTTGCTGCAGCAGTCGCCGCGCGTCTATCTGCAAGGCGGCGCCCAGCTGGACGAGGCGCACATCGCCGAGCTGATCGCCGAGCGCGCGGCCGCCAAGCGCTCGCGCGACTTCGCGCGCGCCGATGGCATCCGCAAGGACCTGCTCGCACAGGGCATCGTGCTGCAGGACTCGCCGCAGGGCACGACGTGGGTGAAGGCGTGAGTCAGGCGCCAGGGCATCTCGACGGCCCGGCGATCACGCCGGGCTATTGGGACGACGCGTGCAGGCACCTCGCCAAGCGCGACCGCGTGATGCGAAAGCTCATCCCGCAGCTGGGCGAGGGCCGGCTGCAAAGCCGCGGCGATGCGTTCACCACGCTGGCGCGCTCCATCGTCGGACAGCAGATCTCCGTGAAGGCAGCGCAATCGGTCTGGGACCGCTTTGCCGCGCTGACGCCATGCGAGCCGACGCACATCCATCCTTCGACGGTGCTCGCGCTGGCTGCCGCCGACATGCGCGCCGCCGGCTTGTCGGCCCGCAAGATCGAGTACCTGGTCGACCTGGCTGCGCACTTCGAATCCGGTGCGGTGCATGTGCCGCAATGGCAGCAGATGGACGACGAGGCCATCATCGAGGAGTTGGTGGCGATCCGCGGCATCGGTCGCTGGACGGCGGAGATGTTCCTCATCTTCCACCTCATGCGCCCGAACGTGCTGCCCCTGGACGACCTGGGCCTGATCAAGGGCATCAGCGTCAACTACTTCAGCGGCGAGCCGGTCTCGCGTGCCGAGGCGCGGGAGGTCGGCGACGCATGGGCGCCGTTCCGCTCGGTGGCCACCTGGTACATCTGGAGAAGCCTCGACCCGCTGCCGGTAGACTACTGAGTTGCCCGGGGGCCGTTGCCGGGTTTCGTTGGCGGCCGTGGTCGTGAGGCCGTAGAACAAGGAAGGAATCCCTTCGAATGAGCAAACGACATTTCCTCGAATTCGAGCAGCCGGTGGCAGAGCTCGAGACCAAGATCGAAGAACTGCGCTACGTGCAAAGCGAGTCGGCCGTCGACATCTCCGAAGAGATCGATCGACTCAGCAAGAAGAGCCTGCAGCTCACCAAGGACATCTATTCCAGCCTGTCGCCCTGGCAGGTGACCTTGATCGCCCGGCACCCGCAGCGGCCCTACACGCTCGACTACGTGAGCGAGATCTTCACCGAGTTCCAGGAACTGCACGGTGACCGGCACTTTGCCGACGACCAGTCCATCGTCGGCGGCCTGGCGCGCTTCAACGGCCAGGCCTGCATGGTGATCGGCCACCAGAAAGGGCGCGACACCAAGGAGCGTGCCCTGCGCAACTTCGGCATGTCGCGCCCCGAGGGCTACCGCAAGGCGCTGCGTCTGATGAAGCTGGCCGAGAAGTTCGGCCTGCCGGTGTTCACGTTCGTCGACACGCCGGGCGCCTACCCGGGCATCGGCGCCGAGGAGCGCGGGCAATCCGAGGCGATCGGGCGCAACATCTTCGAGATGGCGCAGCTGGAGGTCCCGATCATCACCACGATCATCGGCGAAGGCGGCTCGGGCGGCGCGCTGGCGATCAGCGTCGGCGACCAGATGCTGATGCTGCAATACGCGATCTATTCGGTGATCTCGCCGGAAGGCTGCGCTTCCATCCTGTGGAAGACGGCGGCACGCGCCTCGGACGCGGCCGACGCG
>DATFAY010000143.1:0-6995 GCA_035254085.1 Piscinibacter sp. | reverse complement strand
GAAGGATGTGCCGAAGTGGCGGTCGGTCAGCGTCATCGTGATCGCGCCGGCCAGCACCGGCATCACCGCGATCAGCAGATAGGCGGTAATCAGCCAGGTCCAGCAGAACATCGGCATCTTCATCAGCGTCATGCCGGGTGCGCGCATGTTAAGTACGGTAGTGATGATGTTGATGGCGCCCATGATCGAAGAAGCGCCCATGATGTGCAGCGCGAAGATCGCCATGTCCATCGACGGGCCCATCTGCAGCGTGAGCGGGGCGTACAGCGTCCAGCCTGCGGCGGGCGCGCCGCCCGGCATGAAGAACGAGATCACCAGCATGAGCGCGGCCGGGATGAGCAGCCAGAAGCTCAGGTTGTTCATCCGCGCGAAGGCCATGTCGGCCGCGCCGATCTGCAGCGGGATCAGCCAGTTCGCGAAGCCCACGAAGGCCGGCATGATCGCGCCGAACACCATGATCACGCCGTGCATGGTCGTGAGCTGGTTGAACATCTGCGGATGGAAGAACTGCAGCCCGGGCTGGAACAGCTCCAGGCGGATCAGCAGCGCGAGGATGCCGCCGATCATGAACATCGTGAACGAGAACAACAGGTACATCGTGCCGATGTCCTTGTGGTTCGTCGCGAAGAGCCAGCGCTGCCAGCCGTGCGGATGGTCATGCGCGTGATCGTGGCCGTGGCCGGCGGGATGGTCGAGTACAGCACTCATGGCGGTTCGGTTTCCTAGGGCTTCGTTCTGACGGCGAGCGTTACTGCTTGCGCGCGGCGGCGACCTCGGTCGGCTGCACGATCTGGCCCGTGGCGTTGGACCAGTGGTTCTTCGTGAAGGTCACGACGGCGGCGATCTCGGTGTCGGAGAGCGCCTTCCACGAGGGCATGCCGTTGGGCGTGCCGTTGAGCACGGTGTGCAGTTGCTTGAGCTTGTCGGCGTCGAGCACGACCGGCGAGCCGTCGAGCGGCTTGATCGGGCCGCCGCCCTTGCCGTTGGGCTGGTGGCACGCCGCGCAGGTGCCGTTGTAGACCTTCTCGCCGCGCGCGACGAGTTCGGGCAGCGTCCAGACCTTGTTGGGGTCGTCGGCGGCGGCCGCGAGCTTCTTCTTCTGCTCGTCGACCCACTTGCTGTAGTCCTCGGCCGACACGACCTTCACCTGGATCGGCATGTAGGCGTGTTCCTTGCCGCACAGCTCGGCGCATTGGCCGTAGTAGGTGCCGATCTTCTCGGCCTTGAACCAGGTGTCGCGCACGAAGCCGGGGATCGCATCCTGCTTGACGCCGAAGGCCGGCACCATCCAGGCGTGGATCACGTCGTCGGCCGTGGTGATCATGCGGATCTTCTTGTTGACCGGCACCACCAGCGGGTTGTCCACGCGCAGCAGGTAGTCGTCGCCCTGGGGCTTGCCGGCGTCGGACATCTCGCGCTGCGTGACGTCGAGGGTCGAGACGAAGCTGATGCCCTCGCCCTCGCCCTTCAGGTAGTCGTAGCCCCACTTCCATTGCACGCCGGTGGCCTTGATCGTGAGGTCGGCCGCGCTGGTGTCCTTCATGGCGACGACGGCCTTGGTGGCCGGCAGGGCCATGCCGATGACGATGATGAAGGGCACGATCGTCCAGACGATCTCGACGGTGGTGCTCTCGTGGAAGTTGGCGGCCTTGGCGCCCTTGGACTTGCGGTGCTTGAACACCGAATAGAACATCACGCCGAAGACGCCGACGAAGATCACCAGGCAGATGATCAGCATGAAGTAGTGCAGCCAGCGTTGCTCGGCGGCGATGGCCGTCACGGGCGAATGCAGGTCGATCTGGTTGACCGACGGGCCGCCCGGCAGGTCGTTGACCGCGAGTGCGGCGCCGGTGGCCAGCGTGGCGCCCACGGCCAGACCCACCCGCCCCAGCCTGCTCCAAAGTGCTTTCATCGTCTTCATCGTCGTCACTTCAGTTTCAAATCCGTTCACTGCGCGGCATCTTGGCCGCCCAGGCTCGAATGGCGCAACAGGGCCATCCGCAATTCCTCTGCCAGTTGCCGCCTCGACTCCGGCCGCAGATAGCGACCGACCTCGACGCGGCACCCTCGGCACGACAGCTCGATCAACGATCCGTCGCCGGCCTCGGGCCCGACCCTCACCCACGGCGGCTGGAATTCCACCCGCTCCACCCGCGCGCCCCATGCGTGCTCGACCGTCAAGCGGTCCGCATGAAGCGCGATCGACTCGCTGTCGGCGGCGTGCCACGCGTACACGAGCATGGCGGCACCGACTGCCAGCAATTCGAGCCAGGTGAAGTGCATCACCATGTGCGCGCCCAGCCACCAGAAGAAGCCGGCCACGGCAAGCGACAAGACGCACAGCGCCGAGTAGAACCCGAACAGCTGACGAGGTGCCAGAGAGCAATTGCGCTTGAGCGTCCACACGACTGTCCGCTGTCCCGCCGCATCGGTGGCCTCCAGGCCGAATCGATAGGCACGGGATGCAGGGGACGGTCCGGTCGAACGGGACGCACGAGGCGCACCGGGCGAGGTGGTTGCCGACATACTGCTGCGCTGCTGCTCCGCGAGCGCCCAAGTGCCTCTTCCGCTGTGCGTTGTGCGCATCTGCGGCCGGGCCGCCCGGGTACTCCACCGTCAACCGAAGGAGTTTAACCTAGCGCAAACAAACCTCTTAAGGGTGATCCCGGCGCGCACGCACGAGCGTGCGCATCTCGGCAAGGGAGATGGTGGTGGGCTCGCCGGACTTGATCTGCGGCAAAGCCTTGAACGCATGACCGTACGCGATCTCGAAGCGCAGCGCCAGCCGGCCATCGGCGCCGGCCAGCGTTTGCAGCTCGCGCTCCAGGCGCGCACGCCAGCGCGGCGTGCGCAGGCCCGCGAAACGATCGGGTGCGAGGTTGCCTCCCATCGTGCGCAACTCGCCCAGCAAGGCGCCCGCGTCGGGCCAGCTCAGCGTGATCGTCTCCTGGTCCATCACCGGATCGGCAAAGCCGGCATGCACGAGCATGTCGCCCAGGTCGTGCATGTCGACGAACGAGATCGTCGGCGCGGGCCAGCCCAGGCGCGCATAGAGCTCGCGCAGTTCGCGCAGCGTGTCGGGCCCGAAGCAGGAGAACATGACGAAGCCGTCGGCCGACAGCGCCTGCTGCCAACGCCTGATGAGCGCCGGAGGGTCGGCCACTGCATGCAGCATCATGTTGGCCCACACGAGTTGCGCACTCGCTTCGAGCGGCGCGTTCTCGGGCTGCACTTGCACGGCCTCGCCGAGCAGGCGCCGCGGCGACCACCACGCGGCGCGATGCGCCTCGCGCGTGCGCGCGGCCATCGCCTCGTCGGGTTCGACCAGCACCCGCTGCGCCTTCGGATAGGCCCGTGCGAGCAGTTCCCCGCTCGCCCCCAGAAAGGACCACCAATCGACGATCCGCTCGGGCTGCAGCCTGATGATCTGCAGGCGCTCGGCCATGCGGCGCGCCACTTCGCCGTGCAGCCAGGGCGGCTCGGGCCGGGCCGCGAGCCGCGGCAGCACCGAGTGCAGTGCCGCGGCGTCGAGGCGGCGGACTTCGGCGGCGTGTTCGGACATGGGCGGGCAGTATATTGACCCGCCTCGCGCCTCATCGACGATCCCCTTGCTCAGCCGCTGGTTGCCCCGCCTTTCCACTCTCGTGCCGCCGACGCAGTGCGCCGTCTGCCACGGCTGGTCGCGCGAGCGCCTGTGCGCGGCGTGCCGCGAACGCTTCAACTCAGCGGGACCGCGCTGCACGCGCTGCGCCCTGCGCGTGCCCGATGGCGTGAGCGTGTGCGGCGCCTGCCTGAAGGACCCGCCGCCCTGCGACAGCGCGCTCGCCGCCATGGACTACGCGCATCCATGGGACCAGCTGATCGCACGCTTCAAGTTCAATGCGGCGCTCGACCTGGCGGACAGCCTGGCGCAAAGCCTCGCCCACGCGTGGCGCGAAAGCGGCCTGCCCGCACCGGGCTGGCTGCTGCCGGTGCCGCTCAGCGACGAACGGCTGAAGGAGCGTGGCTACAACCAATCGTGGGAGCTGGCGCGGCGGCTCGCGCGCCATGTCGGCGCACCAGCAGACGGGCGACTGCTCCTGCGCATCAAGAACACGCCGCACCAGCTCGCCTTCCCCGTGGATCGGCGCGCGGCCAACGTGCGTGGCGCCTTCGCGGTGGAGCCCGTGCGCGCCGGCGAGCTGCGCGGCCGCTCGGTGACGATCGTCGACGACGTGCTCACCACCGGCGCGACCGCCTCCGAGATCGCGCGCGTGCTCAAGCAGGCCGGCGCGTCGCAAGTCCACCTGTGGGCGCTGGCACGCACGCCGGCGCCCACCGATTGAGCGCCATGTTCCACATCGTCCTCGTCCAGCCCGAGATTCCGCCCAACACCGGCAACGTGATCCGGCTCGCGGCCAACACCGGCTGCACGCTGCACCTCGTCGAGCCGCTGGGCTTCTCGATGGAAGACAAGCTGCTGCAACGCGCCGGGCTGGACTACCACGAGTACGCCAGCGTCCACCGCCATGCGTCCTGGGGCGAGTTGCTGCGTGCCGAGGCGCCGTCGCCGCAGCACCTGTACGCCTTCACCACCGGCGGCACGCGGCGCTTCGCCGAGGTGGCGTGGCAGCCGGGCGATTGGTTGGTGTTCGGCAGCGAGTCCGCCGGCCTGCCGCAGGCGGTGAAGGATGGCTTCGCACCCGCACAGCGCGTGCGCCTGCCGTTGCGCCCGGGTCAGCGAAGCCTGAACCTCAGCAATGCCGTCGCGGTGGCCGTGTTCGAGGCCTGGCGGCAAAACGCCTACGCCGGCTCGGTGTGATGACGACCCCTCGGTCGACGTACTCGTCGACCGAGGGGTCGTCATTCATTCGGGCTGCACACCCGCTGCCTTGATAACCCTTGCCCAGCGCTCGCGCTCGGTCTTCATGAGCACGTCGAGGCCTTCGGGCGCGGTGCCCGCCGCACTGAAATACTGGCCGAGCATCTTGCTGCGGACGTCGGCGCCCTTGATGATGCGCACAAGCTCGTTCGACACGCGCTCGATGATCGGCCTGGGCGTCTTCGCCGGCGCCAGCACCGCCTGCCACGAGATCGCCTCGAAGCCCGGATAGCCCTGCTCCACCAGTGTGGGCAGCTCGGGCAGCGAGGCCGCGCGGCCGAGCGTGGTCACGCCCAGCGCCTTGAGCTTGCCCGCGCGCACCTGGCCCATGGCGATGCCCGGCACCATGAAGCCGGCCTGCACCTGGCCGGCGAGGATCGCATTGACCACCTGCGGAAAGCCTTGGTAGGGCACGTGCACCAGGTCGATGCCGGCGCGCGCCTTGAACAACTCCATCGCCAGGTGCGAGGCGCTGCCGTTGCCGACGCTGCCGTAGTTGAGCTGCCCCTTCTGCTGCTTCGCGATGCGCACGAAATCGGCGAGCGTGTTGGCCCCGAGCTTCGGATCGACCACCAGCACGTTGGGCGAAGTGGCCACCAGCGACACCGGCGCCAGCTCCTTCACCGGGTCGTAGCCCAGGCGCTTGCTGAGCAGAGGCGCCGTCACCAGCGGCCCCTGGATGGTGAAGAGGAAGGTGTAGCCGTCCGGCTCGGCCTTGGCCACCACGCCGGTGCCGAGGTTGCCCCCTGCGCCGGGCCGGTTGTCCACCACGATCGGTTGGCCCAGCGCCTGGCCCAGCGGCTCGGCGACGAGCCGGCCGATGATGTCGGGTGAGCTGCCCGGCGGAAACGGCACGACGAGCTTGATGGGTCGGGCCGGCCATGTCTGCGCAAATGAAGGCATGGCCAGAAGCGCCGCCTGGGCAGCGGATGCTTGCAGCAGATGACGACGTCGCATGCGGACTCCGTGAAGTGGCATCGGCGGCGCGAAGCCGCTATTCGGACTCGGGGCGGGCCTCCCGGCCCATCAATTGCTCGACCGCCTGGCGCGGCGTGACGCGGCCTTCGAGCACCGCGACCACCGCCTCGGTGATCGGCATCTCGACGCCGCGCGCCTTGGCGCGCCGCAGCACCATGGCGGCGCTGTAGACGCCTTCGGCCACGTGGCCGAGTTCGCGCAGGATCTGCGGCAGCGGCATGCCCTGAGCCAGCAGCAGGCCGACGCGGCGGTTGCGCGAGAGATCGCCCGTCGCGGTGAGCACGAGGTCGCCCAGGCCGCTCAAGCCCATGAAGGTTTCGGCCTGCGCACCGAGCGCGATGCCGAGCCGGGTCATCTCGGCCAGGCCGCGCGTGATGAGCGCAGCGCGTGCATTCAGGCCGAGCGCCATGCCGTCGGCGATGCCGGTGGCGATCGCCAGCACGTTCTTCACCGCACCGCCGACCTCGACGCCGACGGGATCGTTGGAGGTGTAGATGCGCAGGCTGTCACTGTGCAGGGCGGCCACCGCCTCCTCGCACAGCGCGGCATCGCTGCTGGCAGCGACCAAGGCCGTCGGCTGGCCGCGCGCGACCTCGACCGCGAAGCTGGGCCCCGACAGCACGCCCACTCGCGCCGCCGGGCACACGGCACGAGCGACCTCGTGCCCGAGCCAGCCGGTGCCTTCCTGGAAGCCCTTGCACAGCCACAACACGCCGGGCGCATCGCTCGGCAGGCGCGCGAGCATCTCGGACAGCGCGGCCATCGGCGTGGCGATGACGATCAGCCCGCCGCGCGCATGCTCGACCGACGCTTCGAAATCGCCGCTGATCTGCAGCGATGCCGGCAGCGCCACATCGGGCAGGTAGCGCTCGTTGCGCCGCTGGTCGAGCATGTGCCGGACCTGCTCGGCATCGCGCGCCCACAGCCGCGTGGCATGCCGCGCGCTGGCGTTGATCGCGAGCGCCGTGCCCCAGGCGCCCGCGCCGAGAACGGTGAGGTTCACCCTCGAAAAATGTCAGGCGCTGGTGATGATCCCGGAGCCGTTGCCGCCGGCAGCCGATTGCGCGCGTTGCGCCTCGAACATCGCCTGGAAATTCACTTCGGACAGGATCACCGGCGGGAAGCCCGCGCGCGTGCACACATCGGACACGACCGC
>DATFAY010000142.1:0-10063 GCA_035254085.1 Piscinibacter sp. | reverse complement strand
GACTCCGCGTCGCGCGGACAGTGGAACGTGGGTCAACTGGTGCGCGAGGAAGTCGCCGACGCCGCGCAGACCTTCCTGCTCGGCTTCACCACCCACACCGGCAGCGTCGCGGCCGCGTCAGATTGGGACGCGCCGGTCGAGACCAAGGCCGTGTTGCCCTCCCGCGCGGACAGCATCGAGCGCCTGATGCACGACAGCGGCCTGGACCGCTTCGTGCTGCCCCTGCGCCATGCGCCCGAGGGCCTGCGCGAGGCGCTGCGCCCGCAGCGGCTGCAGCGCGCGATCGGCGTCATCTACCGGCCGGACACCGAGCGCTGGAGCCACTATTTCGGCGCATCGCTGCCGGGCCAGTTCGATGCGCTGGTGCATCTGGACACGACACGCGCAGTGCGCGCGCTGGACCACGTTGCTGCGCCCGATCACACCGAAGAACCCGAGACCTATCCGTCGGGCATGTGATGCGAGGGGAAAGAAAAAGCCCCAACCAGAGGTCAGGGCTGAAAAGCCTTAACGCTGTCATCACGGTAAGGCACCTGCTCAGGGAGGAAAAGCAGGGAATGACGGCCTTGCGGCTATCATTCGTCGATCACTTTAGCAGATGCGAAACGCCTCTGGGGCGCCCGCGACACCGGAATAACGCGAAGTTTCCCCCGGTTTTGGCCCGCGCTTGACGCGCTTTGCACAGCACCGAAAGCGCCGCTCGTGTCGATCCTTCCTCCGTTTCCCACCAGCCGTCCGCGCCGCTTGCGCCGCGATGAATTCAGCCGCGCGATGGTGCGCGAACATCGCCTGCATGCGAGCGACCTGATCCTGCCGGTGTTCGTGCTGGCCGGGCGCAACCAGACCCAGGACGTCGCATCGATGCCCGGCGTGCAGCGCCTGAGCGTCGATCGCCTGCTGCCGGTCGCGGAAGAATGCCTGGCGCTGGGCGTGCCGGTGATGGCGCTCTTTCCGGTCATCGATAACGCGCTCAAGACCGACGACGGCCGCGAGGCGGTGAACCCCGAGGGGCTGGTGCCGACCGCGGTGCGCGAGCTGAAGAAGCGCTTCCCCGAGCTCGGGGTGCTCACCGACGTCGCGCTCGACCCGTTCACCAGCCACGGCCAGGACGGGCTGCTCGACGACAGCGGCTACATCGTCAATGACGACACCGTGGCGGTGCTCACGCAGCAGGCGCTGGTCCAGGCCGAAGCGGGCGTCGACATCGTCGCGCCCAGCGACATGATGGACGGGCGCATCGGCGCGATCCGCAATGCGCTCGAGGCCAAGCAGCACATTCACACCCGCATCATGGCCTACAGCGCCAAGTACGCGAGCGCCTTCTACGGGCCGTTCCGCGACGCGGTGGGCTCGGCCAAGAACCTGGGCAAGAGCAACAAGAAGGTCTACCAGATGGACCCGGGCAACAGCGACGAGGCGCTGCGCGAGGTGGCGCTGGACATCGCCGAAGGCGCCGACATGGTGATGGTCAAGCCCGGCATGCCCTACCTCGACATCGTGAGGCGCGTGAAGGACGAGTTCCACATGCCGACCTTCGTGTACCAGGTGAGCGGCGAGTACGCGATGCTCAAGGCCGCGGCAGCGAACGGCTGGCTCGACCACGACGCGGTGATGATGGAAAGCCTGCTGGGCTTCAAGCGCGCGGGCGCCGACGGCGTGCTCAGCTACTTCGCGCTCGCTGCCGCCCGCCTGTTGCGCCAGGCATAAAGGCGCCCCGGGCGCCCTCCTTGGCGCTTGGCGCGCGGCAAGCGCACCGACCGCCGACAAGTTCCCCTCGATCCGGGGGTCGCCCCCGTGTCCGCGGGGGGCCGCGCCCGCGACAAGCGGCAGCCGGCTCCCTATGCTGCGCGACACCAATCAACGACCACTCAGGGGGACCTTGTCCATGCGACTCCCAATCTTCGTCGCGGCGGTGCTGCTCGGCACCGCGAGCGCCGGCGCCTCGGCCGTCACGACCTTCACGTTCGCGAACCTCAAGTACAACAGCACGACCCACGCCTTCAGCGGCTTCCTGCCCACCGACGGCGTGGCCTGCACGGGCGGCGACCTGTGCAGTTCCAACGTCGACCACCATGTGCTCAACGACGACCTGACCTATGTGTCGGGCGGCATCACGGCCAAGGCCACCGGCTGGTACTACGGCCGGCAGGTCGCCGTGGTCCAGGACCACGAGAACGGCTACAACGCGGCCCACCACATCGGCGCCGGCCTGGGCGTGTACCACGCGTGGGGCGACAGCAGCGACGACAACGTCACCTCGCACGAGACGCTGATGCTGAGCTTCGACAAGCTGGTGCGCGTGACGCAGATCGGCCTGGCGTCGGACGGCCACAACGTGACCAACTGGATCGACAACGCCACCTTCCGTCTCGACGGCGTGAACACATTGCTGCCGCGCAACGTGGGCACGATCAGCCCCGCATGGCTGAGCCCGGCGCATACCTTCAGCTTCGCCTTCGGCGGAGCCCATCCGGACCAGTTCTACCTCAGCTCGATCACGGTCGAGGCGATCCCGGAGCCGCAGACCTACGCGCTGATGCTGGCCGGCCTGGGCGCGATGGGCTTCGTCGCCCGCCGCCGCCAGCGCCGCGACTGATCAGCCGCGCCGATAGGGGTCGTCGAAGCCCAGGCCGACGACGACCTCGCTCTCGCGCGACTCCATCTCTTCGGCCTCGAGCTCGTCCTCGTGGTCGTAGCCCTGCGCATGCAGGGTGCCGTGCACCAGCAGGTGCGCGTAATGCGCTTCCAGCGTGAGCTTGTGCGCCCGTGCCTCGGCGGCCACCACCGGCGCGCAGACGATCAGGTCCGCGACCACCACCGGCTCGTGGCTGTAGTCGAAGGTCAGCACGTTGGTGGCGTAGTCCTTGCCGCGATAGTCGCGGTTCAGCGCGCGCCCTTCCGCGGCATCGACGATGCGCACCGTGATCTGGCCGGGCCGCTGCAGCGCGGCGCGGATCCAGCGCGCCACCTTGTGCCGCGGCAGCTGCGCGCGGTGGCTGGGGTCGGCGAACTGCAGCGACAGGGCGAGGTCCGGGCGTGCCATCGCGATCAGGTCGGCTCGGACCGCGACGCCTCGTAGGCCTCGACGATGCGCGCCACCAGCGGGTGGCGCACCACGTCGGCCGAGGTGAAATGCGTGGTGGCGATGCCGCGCACGCGCCGCAGCACGCGTTCGGCGTCGATCAGGCCGCTGTCGGTGCCGCGCGGCAGGTCGATCTGGCTCACGTCGCCGGTCACCACGCACTTGCTGCCGAAGCCGATGCGGGTGAGGAACATCTTCATCTGCTCCGGCGTGGTGTTCTGCGCCTCGTCCAGGATCACGAACGCATGGTTGAGCGTGCGACCGCGCATGAAGGCCAGCGGCGCGACTTCGATGGTGCCCTTCTCGAACGCCTTGGTGACTCGCTCCAGGCCCATGAGGTCGTAGAGCGCGTCGTACAGCGGGCGCAGGTAGGGATCGACCTTCTGCGCCAGGTCGCCCGGCAGGAAGCCCAGGCGCTCGCCCGCCTCGACCGCGGGACGCGTGAGGATGATGCGCTGCACCGTGCTGCGCTCCAGCGCGTCGACCGCGCAGGCCACGGCCAGGAAGGTCTTGCCCGTGCCCGCCGGCCCGATCCCGAAGGTGATGTCGTGGCCGAGGATGTTGCGCAGGTACAGGTGCTGGTTGGGCGAGCGCCCCGCCAGGTCGGAGCGGCGGGTGCGCAGCACCAGTTCGCCCTCGTCGTCCTCGCTGCGCGCCCGCGCGGGATGGCCCGCCTCGGCCAGTGCCAGCTGGAAGACCTCGGCGGGGATCGGCCGCTTGGCGCGGTCGTACATCGATTGCAGCAGCGCCACGGCGCGCTCGGCCTGCGCCTTGGCCCCCTCGACGCGAAACGATTCGTTGCGCCGCGTGATGCTGACGTCCAGCGCCGCCTCGATGTCGCGCAGGTGCTCGTCCATGCTGCCGCACAGGTGCGCGAGGCGGTCGTTGTCCAGGGGGATGAAGGCGTGTCGCAGGATCACGGGGCGCGTCGGGAATCGGTCAGGCCGCATTGTCGCCGCTGGCGTGCACTTCGCGCGTTCCGGGCAAACGGCTTGCCTGGGCGGTCCCCCGTTCCTGCACAATCGCCGGCCATGTCCCTGCGCCTGTTGTGGATCGTCCTTCGAAGTGCCCTGCTCGCCGGCTGGGCCGTGTTCGCCGCACCGGTCCAGGCGACGCCGCTCGTCGTCACGCAGGCGCAAAGCGTGAACAGCGCGGACATGCGCTTTCCACAGGGCGCGCGGACGCAGCCGGTCTCGCTGCCCGACGACTGGTCGCAGTCGCGGCCACGCCATGACGGCAGTGTCTGGTACCGGGTGAGCTTCGACCTGCCCCCCGGCACGGCGCCGGACGAGCTCCTCGCGCTGTACATCGAGCGCGTGTGCACCAATTTCGAGGTTCATCTCAACGGCCAGCGCATATACAGCGGCGGCAGCATGCGCGAACCGCTGACGCGCAATTGCCGCTACCCGCAGCTGGTCACGCTGCCGGCGGCGTGGCTCAAGCCGCATGGCAACCTGCTCGACCTGCACGTCGTCGGCGCCGCCGTCCAGCGTGTGGCCGCCCGCCAGCGGGCCGGCGGGCTCTCGGCACTCGAGATCGGCCCCCAGCGCGAGCTCGCCGGCGAGTACGCGGTCCGGCTGTTCTGGAACATCCAGGCAGTGCAGGCCGCCGCGCTCACGCTGTTCGTGCTCGGCTGCTTCATGCTCGGCCTGTTCTGGGTCAACCGCCGCGAAGCGACGTTGCTCTACTTCGGCTCGCTGGCGGTGGGCTGGTCGGTGCTGTCGGTTCGTGTGTGGTGGCAGGACCTGCCGCTGGACACCGCGACGATCGAGTTCATCGGCTGCAGCGCCTACGCACCGATCGTCGCCTTCGCGGTGCAGTTCCTGCTGAGCCATGCCGCGCTGCGCTCGCGCGCCATCGAGACCGCGCTCATCGCGCAGTGCGTGCTGATGCCCGCCACCCTGTTCCTGGGCGGGCCGGCGCGCATCTTCGCTGTCGCCAATGCCTGGTACTCGGTGCTGGCGCTGGAAGTCTTCGCCGCCACGCTGCTGTACCTGACGATGCTGCGCAAGCAGCGGCGCCCCGATTTCGTGCCGATGCTGTTCATCGTGATCGGCATCGTCTTCGTGCTCGCGCTCGAAATGGCCGTGCAATTGCAGCTGATGCCCCAGCCGCAGCTGCCGCTCACGCATGTCGCGCTGCCGATCCTGTTCCTCGCGGTCGGGGCGCGCCTGCTGCAGGTGTTCTCGCATGCCTTGCAGGCCGCCGAAGCCAACCGGGTCAGCCTCGAAGACCGCGTCAAGGAGATCACGGCCGAGATCGAGCGCAACTTCGCCCAGCTGTCGGAGCTGCGGGTCGAGCAGGTCACCGAGAAGGAGCGCAAGCGCATCGCCGCCGACCTGCACGACGACCTGGGCGCCAAGCTGCTCACCATCGTGCACACCAGCGAGAGCGAGCGCATCTCGACGCTGGCGCGCGAGGCGCTGGAGGAGATGCGGCTGTCGGTTCGCGGCCTCACCGGCAAGCCGGTGCGGCTGGCGGACGCGCTGGCCGACTGGCGCGCCGAGACCGTGCTGCGGCTGGGCCAGGCCAACATCGAGACCGACTGGAAAGGCCCGGCCGAGGAAATCGAGCACCTGCTGCCGGCGCGCGCCTACGTGCAGACCACCCGCATCCTGCGCGAGGCGGTGAGCAACATCATCAAGCACAGCGGCGCCTCGCACTGCAAGGTCCGCTCCAGCGTCGGCGAGCGCGACTTCGGCCTGCTGGTGCAGGACAACGGCAAGGGCATCCCGATGGAGCTCGACGGCAAGCTCGACCGCGGACACGGCATGTCCAGCATGAAGCACCGGGCCAAGCAGCTGCAGGGCCAGTGCCTGGTGGAGTCGGGTCCCGGATACGGCACCGTGATAAGGCTCACACTGCCGCTTTAGTCTCGCGCGCACAGTGGGTGCTCACGCTGTAGCATCGACCGAACCGATTGCCGGGCCCTGCCCCGGCCCTCTCCGGGGGGAGAGGCAAGGACAAACGGGGCGCGTCCATTCGCGCCCCCAAGGGACGCCGCCATGAACAACATCCTGCTGCTCGAAGACCTGCCCGAAATCCGCTCATGGATGAAGATGCTGGTGCTGCAGGTGTTCCCGCACTCGCTTATCTCCGAAGCGGCACGCGTTCACGATGCGCTGGAGCTGATCACCGCGGTCAAGTTCGACCTGGCGCTGGTGGACCTGGGCCTGCCCGACGGCTCGGGCGTCGACGTGGTCGCCGCGCTGCGCGAGTCGCAGCCGGAGGCGCAGTCGGTGGTGGTGACCATCCACGACGACGACGATCACCTGTTCCCTGCACTGCAGGCCGGCGCCTTCGGCTACCTGCTCAAGGAGCAGGCGCGCGAGCTGATCGCCGAGCAATTGAAGCGCATGAGCCAGGGCGAGCCGCCGCTGTCGCCCTCGATCGCGCGGCGCGTCATTTCGTATTTCGCGGCGCAGAACCGGCCGCAGGAGCGTCCGCAGAACATGCCGCACGTCTCGCTCACCGAGCGCGAGAACGAGGTGCTGCTGCGGGTGGCCAAGGGCTTCACCCTGCCCGAGATCGGCGTGCAGCTCAACCTGTCGCGCCACACCATCGCCGACTACGTCAAGCAGATCTACCGCAAGCTCAACGTGAGCTCGCGTGCCGAGGCGGCGCTGGAAGCGCAGCGGCTCGGCCTGTTCCGGCGCTGAGCCGCATGGGCGTCGATAATCGGCGCCCATGATCGGACGACTGACGGGCATCCTCGCGGAGAAATCGCCCCCGCAACTGCTCATCGACGTCAACGGCGTCGGCTACGAGGTCGACGTGCCGATGAGCAGCTTCTACAACCTGCCGGGCCTCGGCGAGCGCGTCACGCTGCTGACCCATTTCGTCGTGCGCGAGGATGCCCAGATCCTCTTCGGCTTCCTGACCCACGACGAGCGCGCCACCTTCCGCCAGCTCGTGAAGATCTCCGGCGTGGGGCCGCGCACTGCGCTGTCGATCCTGTCCGGGCTCAGCGTCGCCGAGCTGGCGCAGGCGGTGAGCCTGCAGGAAAGCGCCCGCCTGGTGAAGGTGCCCGGCATCGGGAAGAAGACCGCCGAGCGCCTGCTGCTCGAATTGAAGGGCAAGCTGGGCGACGCGCTCGCGGCACCGGCCACCGTGGCCAGCAACGCGCAGGGCGACATCCTGCAGGCGCTGCTGGCGCTGGGCTACAACGACCGCGAGGCCGCTGCTGCGTTGAAGAGCCTGCCGGCCGACATCGGCGTGAGCGAAGGCATCAAGCTGGCGCTGAAGTCGCTGGCCCGCTGAGCCCGCCTCAGTGGTGCTTCATGCCGGGCGCCATCGTGCCCGAGCCGGCCGAGCGCACGGTCACGTCGACCGTCACCTCGCCCGCCTTCTCGAAGCGCAGCGTCAGCGGAAAGTGCTGGCCTTCGGTGAGCGGGCCCTTCAACCCCATCAGCATGATGTGGGTCCCGCCCGGCGCGAGCTGCACGCTCTGGCCGGCCGGGAGGTCGATCGCGTCCACCTGGCGCATGCGCATCACGTCGCCTTCCATGCGGCTGACGTGCAGCTCCGCGCTGCGCGACACCGGCGCGCTCGCGGCCACCAGCCGGTCGGCCGAACCGTGGTTGTCCAGTTGCAGGAAGGCGCCGCCCGCGGGCTGACCGGGCGCCGTGGCGCGCGCATAGGCGCCCTCGATGGCGATCTTGTCGGGCTGGGCGCCCTGTGCTGGTGTGACGACGCTCGCGAAGCCGAGGCAGGCGGCGGCGAGCAGGTGAAGCAACTTGTTCATCGGTGAATCTCGGGTCGGAGTCGGTTTTCGATCTCGAACGCGGCAGCATGCAGCCACGTGCGCTCGATCGCGGGGCAGGCAGCGCGCCGTCGTGCGGCGCCGCTGTGCTCAGGCGCGCGAGGGCGGCCCGTGTTGCACCCAGCCGACCCAGCGGGCGCAGGCATCCGGCAGCCGATCGGACCTTGCTGCCGGCGGAGCGGCCGCCGCTTCGGGCGCCATCAAGGCCGCCAGCGCTGCCGTTTGCGGTGGGACGCCGAGTGCGAGCGCTCCGAGCGCGCAATGGTCGCCGCTGTGGACAGCCCATCCGGGCGAAGGCACCCGCAGGTCGCCCGCGGGCCGCGGCGCTTGCGCGACCACGCCGTAGACGCTGCACACCTCGCCGACCGGCTGCTGCTGCAGCCGCGCCGCGGCGCTGGCCAGCATCGGCACCGCCGCCTTCAGCAGCAGCGCGCACGCGGCGGCCCACAAGGCCATGCGCGAGGACCGGGAGAGGGCGTGCATGCGGGGGATTGTGCCAAAGGGCACCGCCGCCGCCCCGCGCCGATAATGCGGCATGAGCATTCAGACCGACGATTTCTCCGCGTCCCGGCGCGTGGTCAGCGCGGCGCCGGCTTCGCCCAACGAGGAAGCGATCGAGCGCGCGCTGCGGCCCAAGGGCCTGGCCGAATACGTCGGCCAGGGCAAGGCCCGCGAGCAGTTGGAGATCTTCATCGGCGCGGCCCGCATGCGCGGGGAGGCGATGGACCACGTGCTGCTGTTCGGTCCGCCCGGACTGGGCAAGACGACGCTCAGCCACATCATCGCCAACGAGCTCGGCGTGAACCTGCGCCAGACCTCGGGACCGGTGCTGGAGAAGCCCAAGGACCTGGCGGCCATCCTCACCAATCTCGAGCGCAACGACGTGCTCTTCATCGACGAGATCCACCGGCTGAGCCCGGTCGTCGAGGAGATCCTCTACCCGGCGCTCGAGGACTACCAGATCGACATCATGATCGGTGAAGGCCCGGCGGCGCGCTCGATCAAGCTGGACCTGCAGCCTTTCACGCTGGTGGGTGCGACCACGCGCGCGGGCATGCTGACCAATCCGCTGCGGGACCGCTTCGGCATCGTCGCGCGGCTGGAGTTCTACAGCGCCGAGGAACTCGCGCGCATCGTGCACCGCTCGGCCGGGCTGCTGAACGTGCCGATCGACAGTGAGGGCGCCTTCGAGATCGCCCGCCGCTCGCGTGGCACGCCGCGCGTGGCCAACCGGCTGCTGCGCCGCGTGCGCGACTACGCGGACGTGAAGGGCGACGGGCGCATCGGCAAGGGCGTGGCCGACAAGGCGCTCGCCATGCTCGACGTGGATCCGCAAGGCTTCGACGTGATGGACCGCAAGCTGCTCGAGGCGGTCATCCACCGCTTCGACGGCGGCCCGGTCGGCCTGGACAACGTGGCCGCGGCCATCGGCGAGGAGCGCGACACCATCGAGGACGTGATCGAGCCCTACCTCATCCAGCAGGGCTACCTGCAGCGCACGCCGCGCGGGCGCATCGCCACGCTGGCGGCGTTCCGGCACCTCGGCGTGGCGCCGCCCAAGTCGGCCAGCGACCTGTTCGAGTGAGCGGCCACCCGGGCCTTCAGATCAGGTCTTCCTCGACCAGCCGGTGGTACTTCACCGCCATCGGCGAGCCCAGGCGCTTGGCGATCTCGGCGACTCGCTGCGCTTCCTCGTCCTGGGGCGCGTAGATGAGCAGCCAGCGGCAGCCTTCCTCGCACAGCTTCTTGTAGCGGCGCATCAGCACGATCTCGTAGCCGAAGCCGGCGAACTCGCTCGCGTGGTCCAGCATCTGGTCCATGCGCCCGCCGTGCTCCTCGCAGCTGAACGGGATGAGATCGTCGGCGTCGAAGCCCGCCTCGAGCAGCGCCTGCTGCGCCTGGCGTACCTGCGCCTCGTCGCGCAGCGCCATCAGCACGTGGCCGACCGGCTTGAATGCGCCCAGGGACTGCGGCAGATCCGCCTTGGTCAATCGCTTGATCGGCATGCTGGCCTCCTTGCTGCGCCGGCCGGCATGCAGACCGCGTTCAGTACGAAGGCAGCTGCGCCTCGCGCACCGGCACGCCGCGGGGCGTGCAGATCGTGCCGACCAGACACAAGCCGATGATGATGCCGCCGGCGACCGCGAGTTGCTGTGCCAGCGACATCGTGTGGGCATTCCAGAGCAGCCAGGTGGTGGCCTGCAGCACGACGACGAACA
>DATFAY010000141.1:0-15665 GCA_035254085.1 Piscinibacter sp. | reverse complement strand
GAGCTGCCGCGCATCGGCGCCTGGCTCAAGGTGGTGCAGACGCGCGACGATACCTGCCGCACGATGGACGAAGCCTGGTTCTGAGGCCGTCGTCCGCGAGGCGGACCCTGCACCCTGGAGAATCGGCAGATGCGACCCGCGACGCTCGACAAGCTCATCTGGATCCTCGTCTACGGCGGCCTGCTGGCCGTCGGGCTCGGCGTGTCGGTCGGGCGCACCGACGCCGCGCTGGGCTGGATGATCGCCGGTGCCGGCGGCATCGCCGGCGCGGCCGGCGCGCTGCTGGTCGTCGTGCGCTCGCGCGCGAAAGACGAGGCGCCGCGATGATCCGACACGTGGTCATGTGGAAGCTCAAGCGCGCCGACGACGCGCCGCGCTTCAAGGAATTGCTCGACAGCTGCCGCGACCTCGTGCCGGGCATGCTGGAGTTCGATGTCGGCATCAGGCGCGAGGGCCTGGAGGCCAACGTCGACGTCGTGCTGGTGTCGGGCTTCGCCGATGCGGCGTCGCTCGACGCCTACCTGCACCACCCGCACCACAAGGCGGTCAGTGCGCAACTGGGGCCGATGCGCGACACGCGCAGCGTGCTGGACTTCACCCAGCCGGCCACCGCCGGCGATTGACACCGCACCATGCTCAAACCCTTCTTCCGATGGACCCTCGCCGCAGCCATGCTGGCGGGCGCCCAGCAGCGCGCCGGCGCCGAACCCTACGCGTTCCCGGTCTACAAGAACGCCGCCGAGGTGACGGCACAGTGCGATCGCATGATGGCCGACCTCAAGGCGATCGAGGCGCGCCTGCAGGACCTGCCTGGTCCGCAGAGCGCTCAGCTGCTCGCCGAGCTCGATGGCGTGACCCGCCGCTACGAGGACACCGGTGGCCCGATGGCGCTGCTCACGGTGGTCGATCCGGACAAGGCGATCCGTGACGCGACCGAGGCCTGCGACCTCAAGTACCAGGCCTTCAGCTCGGCCTTCTTCCAGAACGCGACGGTCTACGCGCTGCTCAAGCAAGTGCAGCCGGCCGACGAGATCGATCGCGACTACCTGCGCGACCTGCTCGATGCCTTCGAGGACTCGGGCGTCGCCTTGCCGGCCGAGAAGCAAAAGCGCGCGCAGGACATCAACAACGAGCTGACCCGCCTGTCGCAGGACTTCGAGCGCCGCGTGCGCGAGGACAAGACGCAGGTCGCCTACACGGCGGCCGAGCTGCGCGGCGTGCCGCCCAATGTCTGGAAGGACGCCAAGCGCGACGCGCAGGGCCGCTACCTGCTGGGCATGGCCTACCCGGTGTCGGTGCCGGTGCTGGAGCGCGCGGTCGATGCGCGCACCCGCGAGCGCATGTGGCGCGCGTTCAACAGCCGCGGCGGCACGGACAACCTCAAGACGCTGGCGCAGATCGCCGACCTGCGCCGCGAATACGCCGGGCTCTTCGGCTTCGACTCGTATGCCGACTTCGTGCTGCGCCGGCGCATGGCCAAGAACGCCGCCAACGTGCAGCAGCTGCTCGACAGCGTCAAGCAGGCGCTGGTCAAGCGCGAGCTCTCGGACCTCGCGCTGCTGCGCGCCACCAAGGCGCGCGAGCTGAAGCGGCCGGTCGCGGCGGTGCGCGTCGAGCGCTGGGACGTGCCGTACTACATCGAGCGCGCGCGCCGCGCCAAGTACGCCATCGACGAGGAGCAGTTCCGCCCGTACTTCCCGCCCGAAGCGAGCGTGCAGTTCGTGTTCCGGCTGGCGACGCGGCTTTTCGGCGTGGAGTTCCAGCCGGTCACGATGCCGCTGTGGCACCCCGACGCGCGCGCCTTCGAGGTGGTCGACGGCGCCAGCAAGAAGCCGCTGGGCACCTTGTACGTCGATCTCTATCCGCGCGAGGACAAGTTCAGCCATGCGGCGGTGTGGAGCTTTCGCGATGTCTCGACCCTGGTCGGGCGCGAGCCGGCGGCAGGCCTGGTGGTCAACCTCGACCGTCACGGCCTGACCCTGCAGGAGCTGGAGACGCTGCTGCACGAGTTCGGCCACTCCATGCACGCGCTGCTCTCGCAGACGCGCTATGCGAGCCAGGGCGGGACCAACGTCAAGCTCGACTTCGCCGAGGCGCCCTCGCAGATGCTGGAGGACTGGGTCTACGACCCGAAGGTTC
This sequence comes from Piscinibacter sp., assembly GCA_035254085.1. GTDB lineage: Bacteria > Pseudomonadota > Gammaproteobacteria > Burkholderiales > Burkholderiaceae_C > Albitalea. The sequence goes on along the minus strand of DATFAY010000141.1, from coordinate 13,526 downwards.
TCGCGCTCTTCCAGGAGGTCTGCCGCGACTGCAAGCCGGTGCCGGCGGCGCTGGTCGCCAAGGCCGACAAGGGCCGGCACTTCATGAAGGGCATCCTCTACTCGCGCCAGCACCTGTATGCCAGTTACGACCTGGCGGTCTACGGCAAGCAGCCGCAGGACCCGATGGCGCTGTGGCAGCGCATGGAGGGCGCGACGCCGCTGGGCTACGTGCGCGGCTCGATGTTCCCCGCCGCCTTCGGGCACATCGCGAGCGGCTACGCGGCCGGCTACTACAGCTACCTGTGGAGCCTGGTGGTGGCCGAAGACATGCGCACCGCGTTCGAGGGCCACAAGCTCTCGCCCGAGGTGGGGCGGCGCTACCGCGAGACGGTGCTGGCCAACGGCGGGCAATTCCCGCCCGGCGAACTGCTGCAGCGATTCCTGGGCCGGCCGACGGACAGCCGCGCCTTCTTCAAGTGGCTGAACAAATAGCGAGGCCATCCGGATGACCTCGCGGGAGCATTTCACATGAGCACACCGATACACAAACTCTTCGACCTGACCGGCAAGACGGCGCTGGTCACCGGCGGCTCGCGCGGCCTGGGGCTGCAGATCGCCGAGGCGCTGGGCGAGGCGGGCGCCAAGATCCTGCTCACCTCGCGCAAGGCCTCCGACCTCGAGGAGGCGGCGGCCCTGCTGCAGGACAAGGGCATCGACACCCGCTGGGTCGCCGCCGACGCCAGCAACCCGGACGAGATCCGCCGCGTCGCGGGCGAGGCGATGCAGCGCCTCGGCCAGGTGGACATCCTGGTCAACAACGCCGGCGCCACCTGGGGCGCGCCGGCCGAGGACCATCCGCTGGAGGCCTGGGACAAGGTGATGAACCTCAACATCCGCAGCGTCTTCCTGATGAGCCAGGCGATCGGCAAGTCGAGCATGATCCCGCGCCGCCAGGGCCGCATCATCAACGTGGCCTCGATCGCCGGCCTGTCGGGCGCGCCGGATTCGATGAAGTACATCGCCTACGGCACGAGCAAGGGCGCGGTCGTCAACTTCACTCGCACGCTCGCGGGCGAGTGGGGGCCTTATGGCATCACGGTCAATGCGCTGGCGCCCGGCATGTTCCCGAGCAAGATGACGCGCGGCACGCTGGAGAACGCGGCCGAGGGCATCATCGCCACCACGCCGCTGCGCCGCATCGGCGACGACGACGACCTCAAGGGCGCGGCGGTGCTGTTCGCGTCCCAGGCGGGCAAGCACATCACCGGCCAGATCCTCGCGATCGACGGCGGCGTGTCGGCGATCCACGGGCACTGAATGGACTTTCCGGTCGTCATCCCTTTCGTCGAGGCGCTCGGCTTCGAGTTGCTGCGCTTCGACAACGGCGAGGCCGAGCTCGCCCTCACGCCGCGCGAGGAGCACCTCAACTCGTGGAGCGTGGTGCACGGCGGGGTCTCCATGACCTTGCTGGACGTGGCGATGGCGCACGCCGCACGCAGCCCGCGCGGCGGCGGCCCGCCGGACCTTCGCGGCGTGGTGACGATCGAGATGAAGACCAGCTTCATGCGACCGGGACTCGGGCGCCTGGTGGCGCGCGCCCGCGTGCTGCAGCACACCAGCAGCTTCGCCTTCTGCGAAGGCTCCATCTTCGACGCCGGCGAGCAGCGCGTGGCGCATGCGACCGGCACCTTCAAGTTTCTCAAGGCGCTGCCGGCCGGCGGCCGCCACATCAAGAAGCTGAACGCTTCGGACTGATGACCCACCCCCGAAGCGCCTTCGGCGCTCCCCCTCGAGGGGGAGCCGCCAGCGGACCGGCCAAGCTGGCTCCGCGGTGGCCGCTTGATGAGTGAGTTCACATGCGAAGGGTGCCCGCGTGGCCCCGCTGAAAACCGACGAAAGGACATCTTCATGACCACCAACAAGCAGATCGTGCTCGCCTCGCGCCCCAAGGGTGAGGCCAGCGTCGACAACTTCCGCCTCGTGGAGGCGCAGCTCCCCGCCTTGCAGGACGGCCAGGTGCTGGTGCGCCACCATTTCCTCTCGCTCGACCCCTACATGCGCGGGCGCATGAACGACGCCAAGAGCTACGCGCAACCGCAGCCGCTCGACCAGGTGATGATCGGCGGCACCGTGGGCGAGGTGGTCGAGTCGAAGAACCCCGGCTTCCAGCGCGGCGACAAGGTCGTCGGCATGGGCGGCTGGCAGCAGTACGCGGTCGTCGATGCCGGCGCGACCGGCATGCTGCGCAAGGTCGATACCACCCACATTCCGCTGTCGGCCTACCTCGGCGTGATGGGGATGCCCGGCGCCACGGCCTGGTACGGCCTCAACAAGATCTGCGAGCCCAAGGCGGGCGAGACGGTCATCGTCAGCGCCGCCAGCGGCGCGGTGGGCGGCGTGGTGGGGCAGCTCGCCAAGGCGCGCGGGTGCCGCGCGGTGGGCATCGCGGGCGGCCCCGACAAGTGCCGCTACGTGGTCGAGGAGCTGGGCTTCGACGCCTGCCTGGACTACAAGCTGCACCGCGACCTGAAGTCGCTCACGACCGCGCTGGCCGATGCCTGCCCGAACGGCATCGACGGCTGCTTCGAGAACGTGGGCGGCATGATCCTCGACGCGGTGATGCTGCGCATGAACGCCTTCGGCCGCATCGCGCTGTGCGGGATGATCTCCGGCTACAACGGCGAACCCATCCCGATGCAGTATCCGCAGCTCATCCTGCAGTCGCGCCTGAAGGTGCAGGGCTTCATCGTCGGCGAGCACCTCGACGCCTGGCCGGCAGCGCTCAAGGAGATCGGCGGCATGGTGGCCACCGGCAAGCTCAAGTACCGCGAGACGGTCTCGCACGGCATCGAGTCGGCGCCCGAGGCCTTTCTCGGCCTGCTCAAGGGCCGCAACTTCGGCAAGCAGTTGGTCAAGCTGATCTGAGTCATTGAAACCGCGGGCGGCGCAGGCTAGGGTGGGCGCAGCCCGCACTGCAGACCGTTCGGCAGGCGGCACACCACGGAGACAAGCATGACCAGCACCCACGAGGTCTTCAACCAGGCGAAGCCGCTCGCCGACATCAACCTGTTCGAGACGAACCGCGCGCTGCGCGACGCGCTGCGCTTCAACGCGCCGTCGCTGCCCACCGCGCAGCTGAGCGAGCTCGGCGCGCGCGCGGGCAGCGCCGAGATGCAGGTGCATGCGCGGCTGGCCAACGTGCACACGCCGCAGCTGCACACGCACGACCGCTTCGGCCACCGGCTCGACACGGTGGAGTTCCACCCCAGCTACCACGCGCTGATGTCGCTGGCCACGAGCGCGGGCCTGCACGGCACGCCTTGGGGCGGCGGCGAGCACGCGCACCTGCGGCGCGCCGCGGGCTTCATGCTCTTCACCGAGCTGGAGCCCTCGATCCTGTGCCCGATCTCGATGACCTACGCGGTCACGCCGGCGCTGCGCGCCAACCCGGCGATCACCGCCGAGTGGGGCCCGCGGCTGGTGAGCCGCGGCTACGACCCGCGCTTCGTGCCGGCGTCGGCCAAGAGCGCGGTCACCATGGGCATGGGCATGACCGAGAAGCAGGGCGGCTCGGACGTGCGCGCCAACACGACGCAGGCCACCTACGACGGTCGCGATCCCTGGGGCGAGCGCTACACCCTGGTCGGGCACAAGTGGTTCATGTCGGCGCCGATGTGCGACGCCTTCCTCGTGCTCGCGCAATCCGCGGGCGGACTGAGCTGCTTCTTCCTGCCGCGCTGGCGGCCCGACGGCACGCTCAACGCGATGCACGTCGAGCGGCTCAAGGACAAGCTGGGCAACAAGGCCAACGCCAGCTCGGAGGTCGAGTTCCACGGCGCCAGCGCCTGGCTGGTCGGCGAGGAAGGGCGCGGCGTGCCGCAGATCCTGGCGATGGGCAACATGACGCGCCTGGACTGCGCGCTGGGCACCAGCGGCCTGATGCGACAGGCGCTGTCGCAGGCGCTCAACCACACCGCGCAGCGCAACGCCTTCGGCAAGCCGCTCATCGAGCAGCCGGCGATGCGCAACGTGCTGGCCGACCTGGCCATCGAAAGCGAGGCCGCTACCGCGCTGGCACTGCGGCTGGCGCGCACCCTCGACCGCGCCGGCGACGCGCACGAGGCGCTGATGGGCCGCCTGCTGACGCCGATCTCCAAGTTCTGGATCTGCAAGCGCGGCAGCCATTTCGCCCAGGAGGCCATGGAATGCCTGGGCGGCAACGGCTACGTGGAAGAGGGCGGCGAGGGCGTGCTGGCGCGCATCTACCGCGAGATGCCGGTCAACTCCATCTGGGAAGGCGCCGGCAACATCATGGCGCTGGACCTGCTGCGCGTGCTGCGCAAAGACGGGGCGGTGGCCGAGGCGCTGGCGGCCGAGCTGGCGCCCGCGCGCGGCGCGCACCCGGCCTTCGACCGCTTCGCCGCGACGCTGCCCGCGCACATCGACGAGGCCACCGCCGAGTCCGACGCGCGCCGCCTGGCGCAGGACGTGGCGCTGGCCGTGCAGGCGGCACTCTTGCACCAGCACGCGAGCGAGCCGGTGTTCGATGCATTCTGCCGTTCGCGTCTCGCAGGTGACTGGGGATACACGTTCGGCACGCTACCCTCCGGCGTCGATTTCGACTCGATCATCGAGCGGGCCATGCCGGTGCCGACCTAGCCGGCTTGCTCGGCGGTCCGCAGTTGGGTCTTCCCGGCTTTCGCCGGGATGACAAGCCGGAGTCGATGGAAGCCGGAGCCGAAGCCCATGCACGAACTCATCCTCCACCACTACGCCGGTTCGCCGTTCTCCGAGAAGGTCCGGCTGATCCTGGGCTTCAAGGGACTGGCGTGGAAGTCGGTCACCGTGCCGGTGATCCTGCCCAAGCCCGACGTCGTCGCCCTCACCGGCGGCTACCGGCGAACGCCCTTCCTGCAGATCGGCGCCGACATCTATTGCGACACGGCGCTCATGTGCCGCGTGATCGACCGCGTCGCGCCCACGCCGCCGCTGTACCCGCAGGCGGCCGGCGGCGCACAGCACATGCTCGCGCAGTGGGCCGACACGGCGCTGTTCTGGACCGCCATTCCCTACACCATGCAGCCGGCCGGCTTGCAGCACATCTTCGTGGGCGCCGCGCCCGAGGTGCTGAAGATGTTCGCCGCAGACCGTGCGGCGATGACGGCCGGCATGCGTCGGCCGACGACGGTCGACGCTGCCGCGCAGCTGCACACCTACCTTGGCTGGCTGGAGCAGCAGCTCGACGACGGGCGCCGCTTCCTGTGCGGCGAGCTGCCGTGCATCGCCGACTTCTCGACCGCGCAGTCGCTCTGGTACATCCGCCGCGCGCCGCCGGTGGCCGCTGTCCTGCAGCCGTTCACGCGGCTGGTCGCCTGGTTCGAGCGCGTGCAGGGGTTCGGCCACGGCAGCCGTGAAGACATGTCCAGCGCCGAGGCGCTCGACGTCGCCCAGGCGGCCGAGGCCGTGAGCGAGCTCGAGTTCGATGCGAGGCAGGGTTTCGTGTTCGGCGACGACATCGTCGTCACGCCCACCGACTACGCGCAGGACCCGGTGAGCGGGCGCATCGTGGGCCTGAGCGACGTCGAGGTGGCGCTCGAGCGCGAAGACCCCCGCGCTGGCCGCGTCGTCGTGCATTTCCCGCGCATCGGCTACCAGATCAAGAAACCCGACCTCTCCAAGTAAGGACCCAGAGATGAAGACCTTCCAAGGCAAGACCGCCGTCATCACCGGGGCGGCCTCCGGCTTCGGCCTCGAAACGTCGCGCCTGGCCGCGCGCGCGGGCATGAACGTCGTCATGGCCGACGTGCAGGCCGAGCCGCTCGCGCAGGCGGTGGCCGAGATCGAGACCTTGGGCGCCAAGGTGCTGCCGTTCAAGCTCGACGTGGCCAAGGCCGAGCAGGTCGAGGCGATGGGCCGGGCGACGCAGGAGCGCTTCGGCGCGCCGCACCTGGTCTTCAACAACGCCGGCGTCGGCGCCGGCGGACTGATCTGGGAGCACTCGCTCAAGGACTGGGAGTGGGTGGTCGGCGTCAACCTGATGGGCGTGGCGCACGGGGTGCGGGTGTTCACGCCGATGATGCTGGACGCTGCGAAGAAGGACCCGGCCTACGAAGGGCACATCGTCAACACCGCGTCGATGGCCGGCATGGTGAACATGCCCAACATGGGCGTGTACAACGTGACCAAGAACGCGGTGGTCGCGCTGAGCGAGACGCTCTACCAGGACCTCTCGCTCGTCACCGATCAGGTCCATTGCTCGGTGCTGTGCCCGTTCTTCGTGCCCACCGGCATCATCCACAGCGAGCGGGCGCGCCCCAGCGAGATGAACGAGGAACGCCCGCTCACCAGGAGCCAGCTCGTGGCGAAGGCGCTGAGCGAGAAGGCGGTCACCTCGGGCAAGCTCACCGCCGCCGACATCGCGCGCAAGGTCATGGACGCGGTGGCCGGCAACACCTTCTACATCTTCAGCCACCCGCACGCCCTGGGCGTGGTGCAGACGCGGCTGGAGGACGTCATGCTCGGTCGCAACCCCAGCGACCCGTTCAAGGATCGCCCGCAGATCGGCCAGCAACTGCGCGAGGCGCTGCGCAGCGCCGGCTGAGCCCGTCGCGCGGCGCGCCGCTACGTAGTGGCCGCAGCGCACGAGGGGCACGCCGACCCTAGAGTCGCGCCGAGGCCCAGGCGTTTTGCCGATCCGTCGTTTCCGGCGGGTGCGCGCTGGTGCCGCTTCACATGGAGAACGGCGTGCACTGGCTTCGACGATTCAACAAGGACCGCACCGGCGCGGCCCTGCTCATCCTGCTCGGCGTGGGGGTGGCCGTGCGCGGCAGCAGCTACCGCGTCGGCGACCTCACGCACATGGGCGCGGGATTCATGCCGGTGGTGTACGGCGTGCTGCTGGCCGCGATCGGCGTGGTGCTCGGGCTCACGGCGCGCGACGAGCCTGACGCGAAAGGCGCGAGCGCGCAGTGGCGCGGCTGGCTGTGCATCATCGGCGGCGTGTTTGCCTTCGTGGTGTTCGGCCACTGGGGCGGCCTCGTGCCGGCGACCTTCGCGTCGGTGTTCATCGCGGCGCTCGGCGACCGCCAGAACACGGTGCGCGATGCGGCCCTGCTGGCTCTGGCGATGGTCGCAGCCGGCTACCTCATCTTCAGCGTCGGCCTGCACCTGCAGCTGGCGCCTTTCACCTGGGGCTGAGCCATGCACCAGACCTTGATGGACCTGTGGTTCGGCTTCGGCGTGGCGCTGCAGCCGAGCAACCTGATGTGGTCGGTGTTCGGCGTGCTGATCGGCAACCTGATCGGCGTGCTGCCCGGCATGGGAGCGCTGTCGACGATCTCGATGCTGCTGCCCCTGACCTATGTCATCCCGCCCGTGCCGGCGATCCTGATGCTCGCGGGCATCTTCTACGGCTCGCAATACGGCGGCGCCATCGGCGCCATCTTGCTCAACCTGCCCAGCCACCCGCCGCATGCGGTGACCTGCCTGGACGGCTACCCAATGACCCGGGCCGGCAAGGGCGGCACGGCGCTGGGCATCACGATGATGGCGTCGTTCTTCGCCGCATCGGTGGGCATCATCGTGATGATCTTCCTGTCGCCGCTGCTGGTGGAGGTGGCCTTCAAGTTCGGGCCCGCGGAGATCTGCTCGATCATGCTGCTGGGGCTGCTCGCCGGCGCCACGATGTCGCGCGGCTCGCCGCTCAAGGGCGTGGCGATGACGGTGTTCGGCCTGCTGTGCGGCGTGGTCGGCACCGACGTCACCAGCGGCGCGACGCGCTTCACCTTCGACCTGCCCGAGATGGCCGACGGTGTCGAGCTCGGCGCGCTGTGCATGGGCCTGTTCGGCATTGCCGACTTCCTCATGAGCGTCAACCGCCACACTGCCAAGCCCGGCGACGCGAAGGTGAGCATGAAAGACATGCGGCCCTCGCGCGCGGAAATCAAGCAGGCGTTCTGGCCGATGGTGCGCGGCACGATGGTCGGCACGGTCTTCGGCGCCATGCCCGGCACCGGCCCCACCATCACCACCTTCATCGCCTACGCGCTGGAGCGCAAGGTCTCCAAGACGCCCGAGCGCTTCGGCAAGGGCGCGCTCGAAGGCGTGGCCGCGCCCGAGGCCTCCTCCCACTCGAAGACGCAGGTCGACTTCATCCCGACGATGACGCTGGGCATTCCCGGCGATGCGGTGATGGCGCTGATCCTCGGCGCGCTGGTGATCAAGGGCATCCAGCCCGGGCCGCAGCTGATCGGCGAGCACCCGGACATCTTCTGGGGCCTGATCGCGAGCTTCTGGATCGGCAACGTGCTGCTGGTGCTGCTCAACGTGCCGATGATCGGCGTGTGGGTGAAGATGCTGCAGGTGCCTTACCGCCTGCTGTTCCCGTCGGCGGTGTTCTTCATCTGCGTGGGCGTGTTCAGCTCGCACAACGCGCTGTTCGACGTCGGGGTGGTGGCGGTGTTCGGGATCATCGGCGCAGTCTTCATGGCGCTCGACTTCCCCGTCTCGCCGATCGTGCTCGGCTACGTGCTCGGCCCGATGCTCGAAGAGAACTTCCGGCGCGCGCTGCTCATCTCGCGCGGCGACCTGAGTGTCTTCGTGCACCGCCCGATCAGCGCGTGGTTCATCACGGCCTGCGCGCTGCTGGTGCTGTTCCAGCTGGTCGCCTACGTGCGCCGGTTGCGCGTGCCGGCGCCGGCGGTGGCGGCTTTGCCGGCAACGGAGTAGCCAGGCCGTTCGGCCCCGTCATCCCGGCGAAAGCCGGGATCCACCCGGTCAGCTCACCGTGGATTCCGGCTTTCGCCGGGATGACGAGTAGCAGAGGCTGCGACCGCCTCGCTGCAAGCGCGGGCACGCGCCTGCAGCAGCTCGCGTTCGCGCGCGTTGCGCGTGAGCGAGGCGGCGCGCGTGAATTCGTCGCCCGCCTCGGCCAGCCGGCCGAGCTTGGCGAGCAGGTCGCCGCGCACGCTGGGCAGCAGGTGGTAGTTGGCGAGCGCGGGCTCGGTGCGCAGCGCGTCCACCACCTCGAGGCCGGCGGCCGGGCCGAAGGCCATCGACAGCGCCACCGCGCGGTTGAGCTCGACCACCGGCGACGGCGCGATCCGGGCCAGCGCGTCGTAGAGCGCGGCGATGCGCGGCCAGTCGGTCTCTTCAGCGGTGCGTGCGCGTGCATGGCAGGCGGCAATCGCGCCCTGCAGCGCATAGCGGCCCTGGGCGCCGCCCAGCGCCTCGGCGCGTTCGAGCGCCGCCAGACCGCGGCGGATCAGCAGCGGGTCCCAGCGCGCGCGGTTCTGCTCCAGCAGGAGGATCGGCTCGCCGCCGGCGCCCACGCGGGCATGCGAGCGCGAAGCCTGGATTTCCATCAGCGCCACCAGGCCGTGCACCTCGGGCTCGCGCGGCACCAGTTCGGCCAGGATGCGGCCCAGCCGCAGCGCCTCCTCGCACAGCGACGGACGCATCCAGTCGTCGCCGGCGGTCGCCGAATAGCCTTCGTTGAAGATGAGGTAGACCACCTCCAGCACCGAGGACAGGCGCTCGGGCAGCTCGTCCTTGCGCGGCACCTCGAAGGGCACGTGCGCGTCCGACAGGGTGCGCTTGGCCCGCACGATGCGCTGGGCGACGGTCGGCTCGGGCACCAGGAAGGCGCGCGCGATCTCGTCGGTCGTGAGGCCGCCCAGCAAACGCAGCGTGAGCGCGGTGCGGGCCTCCGGCGAGAGCAGCGGGTGGCAGGCCACGAAGATCAGGCGCAGCAGGTCGTCGCCCACGTCGTCGTCCTGGGCGTCCTCCGCTTCGGCCTGCGCGACCTGCTGCTGGACCTCCATCTCGCGGCCGAGCTCCTCGTGCTTGTGCTCGAGCAGCTTAGCGTGGCGCAGCCAGTCGAGGGCGCGGTTCTTGGCGGCCGTCATGAGCCACGCGGCAGGCCGGTCGGGCACGCCGTCGCGGGGCCAGCGCTCGAGCGCGGTCACCAGCGTGTCCTGGGCCAGCTCTTGCGCCACGCCCACGTCGCGCACCATGCGCGCCACGACGGCGATGATCTTCGCGGATTCGATGCGCCACACCGCATCGATCGCGCGGTGGGTATCGGCGGAGTCGCTCACGTGCATCCTTCGTCGCATGATGGCGGACGGTCGCCGCCGAAGGCGTGATTGTGGAGCCGCAGGCGGCTTCGCGCTGGCGTCGGGTCAGCCGTTGCGCGCGATCCACTCGACCAGCTTGTCCAGCGCCGGCGTGGCCTGCGCCGCGCGCGGATGATTGACCATCGCGGCGATCACGTAGACCTTGCCGCTGCGCCCGCGCACATAGCCGGCCAGCGCACGCGTGTCGTGCAAGGTGCCGGTCTTGAGGTAGGCCTGGCCGGTCGCCGCGCCGTTGCGCAGCCGCTGGGCCAGGGTGCCGTCCACGCCGGCGATCGGCAGCGAATCGAGGAACGCGTTGGCGCCGCCGCCGTGCCAGGCCTTGGCCAGCAGTTGCGCCAGCGCGCGCGGCTTGCCGCGTTCCAGGCGCGACTGGCCGGACCCGATGTCGATGCGGATGTCGTCGTCGGCCAAGCCTTGCGCCTGCAGCCAGCCTTGCACGCGTTCCTGCGCCCGCTTCAGGGCATTGCCGACGGCGTCGGTGTCCGGCGAGAGCGCGAGCAGCAGGTGGCGCGCAGACATGTTGTTGCTGCTCTTGTTCATCTCGCGGATCACCTCGGCCAGGGGCGTCGCGATGTGGCTGGTCCAGGCACTGGCGAGCCGCGCGGCGAGCGGCCTGCGGGCCGGGCCGGGCCGTTGAACCACGCCGCGACCGAGGCGTCCGCCCGCCTCGGCCCACAGGCCCGCGACCATGCGCGCCGCGGTGAGGCCCGGCGGCGAAGGCTGTGCCCGCGGCGCGAACCGCAGCGGCGCGCTCGGGCGAACCTGCGCGACGTCGCGCCGGCCGCAACCGGCCTCCCACTGCCCGCGTACCCACAGCTGCGGGGTCGCGCCGGGCCGCTCCTGGCGCCACTGGGCCCAGGCGTTGCATCCGTCGCCCATGAAGACGTCGTCGATCACGCGCAGGTCGAGCGGACGCGGCCGCACGTCGACCTGGGCGCGTTCGCCGGTGCCGGGCTCGATCGACACGATCAGCTCGTTGCCGCGCGCGGCGGCGGGTTCGGGCACGGCGTCGCCGAGGTCCTCCGGCGCGGGCGGCGGCTCCTCGCGCAGCAGGGCCACGCCGTCCAGCACGATGCGCCCGGACACCTCGCTCAGGCCTTCACCGCGCATCTGCCGGAACCAGCGTGTCAACTCGGCCGGCGTGAGGCCGGTGCTGCTGCCCACCAGCACCAGGTCGCCGCGCAGCCGGCCCGCCACGACGGGGCCGGTGGCATAGGCCTGCATCTGCCAGGCGTGGGTGGGCCCCAGCAGGTCGAGCGCCGCCAGGGAGGTGACGACCTTGGTGGTCGAGGCCATCAGGAAAGGCTGCTCGGCGTTCAACTCGGCCAGCGTCGTGCTGCCGTCGCCGTCGACCGGGCGCACGTAGAGGCCGAAGCTTTGCAGCGGCAGGCCGGAGGAGGCGAGCACGGCGGCCAGCTCGCGCGGCAGGGGCTCGCCCGCGTGCGACAGCGCCGCGCACAGCATGGCGGCGAACCAGATCCATACGGCTCGGGCACGGCGTTTCACGACGCTGCGCCGGCAAATCGCGTGCCCCCATCGGCATGGGCGAGATGGTGCGGCCATGCGGCAGCGCCGGCCGGGCGCCGGTCAGTTTGACCGACACCGGAACGATTTGCAGCGTCCATGTCCGCGCCGCGCAAGAGCCTGCTGTAAGTCCTCGGGCTCCCCGCACGTCAAAGGAGGGACACTGCATCGCAACAGCTTCTTCTTCGGCCCGGCAAAGACATGACCACACGATTTGCGCCCTGGTTGGCCCTCGCGGCCCTGCTCGCCGGCATCGCGGCCGGACCGGCGGCGGCCGCGGGCTGCACGGTGCTCGCCGGCGGCGGGCGCTCCACCTCGGCCGACCCGCGCGAGCTCGAGGGCTGGAACCGGCTCAACTTCTCGTTCTTCGACGCCGCGCTGACGGCGGTCGGCGCGAGCCGCCAGGTGGTTCCGACGTTCCTCACCCTGGGCACCGCGGACGCGGCCCGGTTGTCCGACAGCGTCGTCGCCAAAGCCGTCGAGCAAGGCTGCCGGCAGCTGATGATGGTCAGCGTGTTCGATGACCCCAGCAAGCCCGAGGGAGAGCTGGTCTTCGCGCTGCACGTGGCGCCGCTGCGGGCGGCGGGCGGCGCGTCGGCAGCGGCCGGCCGGGTGAGCGTGGGCGCGACCGAGTACGAGCGCGAGTACCGCTACGCCGCGACGCCCGCCACCTTGTCCAAGGTGGTGCCGAGCCGGATCGCCGAGCAGGCGGTGCGCGACTACCTGCAAAGCGCCGCACGCTGACAGCCCGCTTTCAGAACACGCCGCCGAGCGCGGCATGCACCCGGTCGCGCAACTGCACCAGTCGGGGGCCGATCTCGCCGACCAGGCGCTTGCGCGTCATCTCCTGCAGCGGGCCGCTGCAGCTGAAGGCGAGGATCTTGCTGCCGTCGGCGGACACCATCGGCACGCCCGCAGCGAAGATGTCTTCGCGCCACTCCCCCATGGAGTAGCAGAAGCCGTGCTTGTCGTGGTCGCGCACGGCCTGTTCGGTCAGTTCCTCGATGCGCCTGCGATCGGCGGGCGGCACCCGCGTGCGGTACGCCAGCGTGAAGCGCGCGCGCTCCTCGGGCGACAGCGCGGCGAGGTAGGCGCGGCCCAGCGCGGTCATGCCGTGCGGCACGCGCTGGCCGATCGCCACGCGCATCATGAACACCGGGTTGCCGTGCGCGATGTCGAGGAACACCATGTCGTGCCCGCGGTGCGCGCCCAGGGCGACCGTGGCGCCCACCTCGTCGGCCAATGCCTGCATCAGGGGACGGGCGACCTCGCGCACGTCCAGGCCGCCCAGGTAGGTCTGGCCGAGCGTGAGGGTGCCGATGCCCAGCGCGTACTTCTGCGTCGCCGCCAGGAACTCCAGGTAGCCCAGCCGGGTGAGCGTGTAGGTGAGCCGTGCCACCGTCGACTTGGGCAGGCCCGTGAGCTGCGCCAGCTCCTTGTTGCCCAGCGCCCGGGTGTCGCGCCTGAAGCAGCGCAGGATCGCGAAGCCGCGCGCGATGGCGCTCACGAAGTCGGGGTCGCCGTCGTCCAGGTCCGCGACCGCGTGCGAGGTGTGTGCCGCCTCGCCGACCAGTTGCGGCCGACGGCCCTTGCGGCCCGTACTCAACGGTAGCGCGCCAGCTCGAGCTTGGCGATCTGGTTGCGGTGCACCTCGTCGGGCCCGTCGGCGAAGCGCAGCGTGCGCACCTGCGCGTAGTTGTAGGCGAGCGGGAAGTCCTGGCTCATGCCGGCGCCGCCGTGCAGTTGCATCGCCCAGTCGATCACCTTGCAGGCCATCGCCGGCGCCGCCACCTTGATCATGCCGATCTCCTTGAGCGCCGCCTTGTTGCCGACCTTGTCCATCATGTCCGCCGCGCGCAGCACCAGCAGCCGGGCCTGGTCGATC
>DATFAY010000140.1:0-39747 GCA_035254085.1 Piscinibacter sp. | reverse complement strand
GACAAATTTTTGAAGAGACTCACGTCCAAAACTCATTCCTGCACGAGGGGCCCCAGTGAACAAGACCGAACTGATCGAGCACATCGCCAAACACGCCGACATCTCCAAGGCCGCGGCCACCCGCGCGCTGGAGTCCATGATCGGCGCGGTGAAGACCACGCTGAAGAAAGGCGGTTCGGTTTCGCTCGTCGGATTCGGCACCTTCGCCGTGGGCAAGCGCGCCGCCCGCAGCGGCCGCAATCCCCGGACCGGCGCACAGATTAAAATCAAGGCTGCCAAGGTGCCCAAGTTCCGTCCCGGCAAGGCGCTCAAGGACGCCGTGAACTGAATGGATGACCGGGGTGCTTAGCTCAGCTGGTAGAGCGGCGCCCTTACAAGGCGTAGGTCGGGGGTTCGAACCCCTCAGCACCCACCAACCAAGACGGCTTGCCACCCCGGGCAGATGTGGCCCGGTCAGCTAGAATCCCGGCAAGCCAGCAACCCCAAAGGCGAACCTCGGTTCGCCTTTGTTGCGTTTGCGGCAGGCGTTTTCCTTGTTGACGATACTGCCCGCTTGCAGTTGACTTTGCGGCTCTTGCTCGAGGCCCTTCGATGTTTGATTTCGTCCGCTCGCACACCAAGCTGTTCCAGTTCATCCTGGTGCTGCTGATCTTCCCGTCGTTCGTGTTCTTCGGCATCCAGGGCTACAGCCGCTTCAGCGGCGGCGGCAACAACACGGTGGCGAAGGTCGCGGGGCGCAGCATCACGCAGGCAGAGTGGGAGGCGGCGCATCGCGACCAGGTCGAGCGGCTGCGCCGGCAGATGCCGGGCGTCGACCCGAAGCTGCTGGACACGCCGCAGATGCGCGAGCGCACGCTGGACACGCTGGTGCGCGAGAACGTCATGCTCGCTGCGGCCGACAAGCTGCACCTGGTGACCACCGACGAGCGGCTGCAGCGCATCTTCGCGACCGATCCGCAGTTCGCGCCGCTGCGCAACCCGGACGGCAGCGTCAACAAGGAACTCATCGGCGCACAAGGCATGTCGTCGGCCGGCTTCGAGCAGCGGCTGCGCCAGGACCTGACCATGCGCCAGGTGATTCAAGGCATCGACGGCACGGTGTTCGCGCCCGCAGCCGTGGCCGCCACGGCGCTCGACGCGTTCTTCCAGCAGCGCGAGGTGCAGGTGCAGCGCTTCGACCCCAAGGACTACGTCGCCAAGGCGTCGCCGACCGATGCGCAACTGGAAGCCTTCTACAAGGACCCGGCCAACGCCGCGATGTTCCAGGCGCCCGAGCAGGCCAATATCGAGTACCTCGTGCTCGACATCGACGCGCTGAAGAAGGGCGTGACGGTCTCCGAGAACGATCTGCGCGACTACTACAAGTCCAACCAGTCGCGCTACGGCACGCCGGAAGAGCGTCGCGCCAGCCACATCCTGGTGAAGGTCGACAAGAGCGCGCCGGCGGACGTGCGCGCGAAAGCCAAGGCCAAGGCGGAGTCGCTGCTGGCCGAAGTGAAGAAGAACCCCGCGGCGTTCGCCGAGATCGCCAAGAAGAACTCCGACGACCCCGGCTCCGCCGAGCGCGGCGGGGATCTCGACTGGTTCGCCCGCGGCGCAATGGTCAAACCGTTCGAGGACGCCGCCTTCTCGCTCAAGCAAGGGCAGGTGAGTGGTCTGGTCGAGAGCGATTTCGGCTACCACATCATCATGGTGACGGGCGCCCGCGGCGGCGAGACCAAGACCTTCGAGGAGGTTCGCCCGCAGATCGAAGACGAGGTCCGCAAGCAACTGGCGCAGAAGAAGTTCGCGGAAGTGGCGGTCGACTTCACGAACATGGTGTACGAGCAGTCCGACAGCCTCAAGCCCGCGGCCGACAAGTTCAAGCTCGAACTGCATACCGCGCAGGGCGTGAAGCGCACGCCGCAGCCGGGCGCGACCGGCCAGCTGGCGAGCCCGAAGTTCCTCGACGCGCTCTTCGCAGGCGACACCGTGCGCAACAAGCGCAACACCGATGCCGTGGAGACGGCGCCGAACCAACTCGTCTCCGGCCGCGTGCTGCAGTACTCGCCGGCGCACACGCTGCCCTTCGCCGAAGTGAAGGACAAGGTGCGCGAGACGCTGGTGGCACACCAGGCGGCGGCACTCGCGCGCAAGGAAGGCGAGGCTCGCCTGGCCGAAGTCAAGAAGGCTCCTCAAACGGCGCTGGCAGGCGAGCCGATCACCGTCTCGCGTGCGCAGGCCAGGAACCTGCCGCAACCGGCCGTCGACGCGGTGCTGCGTGCCAGCACCGCGAGCTTGCCCACGGCCGTCGGCGTGGACCTGGGCGACGCGGGCTACATCGTCGCGCGCATCACCAAGGTGGTGGGCCGCGACCCGGTGGCCGCTGACACCGCGCGCGGCCAGGCACAGGTGGCGCAGGCCCTGGGGGACGCGGAAGCGCAGGCCTACTACGCGGCGCTCAAGGCGCGCATGAAGGTCGACATCAAGGAGAAGGCGCTGGCTCCGCTGGAAGGTGCCAGCGCCAGCAAGTGAGGCGCCACGCCGGACCGGCATCGCGGCGCGGACCTTCGCCGCCCGCGGCGCATCGCATATAATTCGCGGCTCTGCGGTGGCTGTAGCTCAGTTGGTAGAGTCCCAGATTGTGATTCTGGTCGTCGTGGGTTCGAGTCCCATCAGCCACCCCACCGAACCCTAGTTGTACGCGCAAGGCCTTGATTTCGTTAGGAATCAAGGCCTTGTCGCTTTAGGCTAAACGGCCGGTTGCTACACGGTCTGTCACACAACCCCTTGTGGAGCAGACCTTGAGAGTAGTTTCCGAGAACGTTTATGCACGCGGCAAGCACGGCAACCTGTACGTGCGTCGCCGCATTCCCGCCGCCATCCGCGCGGCGTACCCCGCTCAACAAGAGCACATCACCCGTAGTCTGGGCACCGCCGACCGTCGCGCGGTCAAGGAACTGGCGCGAGCTGAGAACACGCGCATCGACGCCGAGTTCCGGCAGAAGCGCCAGGAGTTGGAGTTGAGCCGCGCCTCACTGGCCGCCAAGCGCATCTCCAAGCTCGACGATGAGCAACTGCAGGCGGTCGCCAAGTTCTGGGTGCGCCAGGTGCTGCAGAACGACGACGCCCGTCGCCAGGCCGGACTCGACGACGCCGAGTTCGACGAGCTCGGTGAACAGCTCATCACGCAGCGCGCTGAACTCGGGCGCCTGCTGGCGCAGGGAAAGAGCCTGAGCATCTACCCGGCGCTGCACGGGTTCCTCTTCCTCTGCGGGCTCGACTTCAATCCCGACCAGGAAGAGGCCAAGCGCGCGAGCTACGCATTCTTGCGCACCGTCGTCGAAACGCTCGACCACCAACTCACCCGCCAGCGCGGCGACATCGTCAACACGGACATGGTCGCGCCCGCCGCTGTGCATCCGCTGCACGTCGTCGCGCCGGAGCGGGTAGCGGTGGACCCGGACCTTCCGACCTGGGACAAGGTCTTCGAGACTTGGCGCGACTACGTCGAGAACCGGCCCAAGCCGACGACCATCGCCTCGCAGACAGCCTGGCGCGACCTGCGGCGCTTTGCTGCGACCCAGGGCGTGCAGATGCCGGGCGACGTGACGCCGGAACTGATGACCGCCTTCGTGGAGGACATGCGGCCCCGCCTCGAAGTGCCCACGCTTAACGAGCGCCTGACCAAAGTCCGGGGCATTTACAAGATTGCGGTCGGCAAGCACGTCCTGCGCGTCAACCCGGCCGCCGGTACGCTCGGCGTCAAGGAGAGCGGTGCCAAGAAGCGCAAGAAGCGTCGGCTGCCGTTCGACGCGACTGACCTGCAGACGATTTTCGGCTCCGAGGTCTTCACGCAGCACAAGCGGTCCAAGGGGCAGTCGGGCGAGGCCAGCTACTGGCTTCCGGTGCTGATGTACTACACCGGCGCACGGCCCGAAGAACTGGCGGGCCTGGCGCTTAGCGACCTCGTGAATGACCCGAAGCTCGGTTGGTACTTGAACATCGTCGACCGCCCCTGCGACGAAGACGTCGACCTGTTCGACGACGACGAGGTTCCGGAGTCCCACCGCCGTACCCTCAAGAACACAGTCTCCATCCGACGCGTGCCGGTGGCCAAGGAGCTCATTGACCTTGGCCTGTTGCGCTACGTCGAGTGGCTGCGCGCCCGCAAGGCGACCGTCTTCTTCCCGACGCTGAAGAAAGACTTCCACGGCAAGCTGTCGGGGTCGTTCTCGAAGTTCTTCGGTCGCTACAAGCGCGCGCTCGGCATCACCGACAAGCGCAAGGTGCTGTATTCGTTCCGCCACTGCATGAAGGACATGCTGGAAGCGGCGGGTGTTCCGTCCAAGTACCTGCAGCGCCTTTTGGGCCACACGACGGGCGATGGCAACGTGACGGACGGCTATGGCTCCGACCTGCCGTTCAATCGCCTGGTCAAGTACTTCAAGCGCGTGGAGTTCGCGGCCATCCCGGCGCGACCATGGGAGCCGGGTCGCGGCTCCGTGAGCCTGAAGTCCGAGGACTGACATTGAGAGGGAAGGGGGCGCGCTAAGGCGCCCCGCTTCACATCGACACCCCACGGCTCGATGTCCGATGCAGGTCGAGCGCAGCATGCTTGATGTCCAGCCGCGACATGGCCCTGGGCAGCAGTTCCTTGTCGTCGGTGTAGAGCGTGACACCGTGCCGGGCCCGGCTGATGGCGACGTAGTACAGGCTCTGGTTGGCCATCGCCCCGCTCACATCGGCATCGACTAGCACGCGGTCGCAGGTCTGGCCTTGCGCCGCGTGTACCGTAGTGCAGTACGCATGGTCCACCCGCAGCGGCCGGTTCATGTCCAGCGTCAGCGTGCGCTCCGGCCCGAGGTTGACCTTTAGCTCGCTGGCCGCGAGGTCGATGGACTCGACCGTGGCGGTCTGGCCGTTAACGACGCCAAGGCCATAGTCATTGGCGGTGAATCGGATGCGGTCGCCGGCCGCGACCTCGCGTTGCTCCGCGCGGTGCACCGCAACATGCGGCATCGCAGTCGGCCGCCATTGAGCCTGTTGACCACCTTGCCGGCGAAGCGTGACGCAGCCGGGCGCGGTCTCGACCACTACCGCCGTGTCGCCGCGCCGAAGCCCGATGCTCTCGTAGTGCCGCAGCGCCTCGACGATGTCGCCCGGCGCGTAGCTGAGCGAGCTCTGCACCTGCGCCCGCGTCAAGTCGCGGCCCTCCAGCACGGTGACGGCAACGCCGGTGCCCGCCAGCCCGAGCCGCTGGCGCACGCGCTCGTTGATGGCGTGCCGGGCGCGGTTCGTGCCGGCAACGGCCAGGGTCTGCAACCGCTCTTCGGGCAGGCGCGACGCGTAGTCCCTGGCGATGCGCTCGTAGCGCTCGGTCGCGTGCGGCACCTCAGCGACAGTCGCCGCCAGCTTCTTCAGCGAGTCCTGGACCTTGCCCTCTGCCGCGTCCACCACGGCGGCCCGCAGCTTCTCGTTCTGCTGGCGCAGGATGTCGGCCATCCGGACCATGGCCATGCCTTGCTCCTGGAGCTGGCGGAACGGCGCGCCGGCTTCGACGGCTTTGAGTTGGCCGGTGTCACCGACCAGCACCGCACGGGCGCCGGCTTCCTCGACGGCCGACAGCAGCGCATGCATGTCCCGCAGGCTCACCATGCCGGCTTCGTCCACGACGACCACCGTCCGGTCGTCCAGGCGCCGGCCACTGGCGAGAAAGCCTGCGATGGTCATGGCCTCGAAGCCGGCGGCCGACAGCTCGCGCGCTGCCGCCGCCGAGGGTGCCAGGCCGATGGCCTTGAAGTTCTCCCCGAGGTTCTCGGAGACTGTACGCAGCATCGCCGTCTTGCCGGTGCCCGCGAGGCCTTGCACGCCCACTATGCGATTGCGGGTGGACAAGACCAGCTCTGCCGCCTGCCGCTGGCCGTCTGTCAGGTGCGCGCCGAGCGACGGCGCCGAGGTCGAGCCCGCGTCGGGCGCGTCGAACAGCCGTCCCTGCTGCGGTTCCCAGATGGCCGTAGCCAGCACCCCCCTGCCGCGCCGCTCGATGCCCAGCAGCTCCTGCTCCATTGCCTGCGCGCCGGGTGTCGTGAGTCGTTGCCCATCGGCCGATGCCAACAGCTCGCCGCTGGCCAGCCGACGGTCGATGTCGGCTTGCACGTCGTCAAATCCCAGGCTACCGGTACCGTGCGCCAGCGCTTCCTGCACGATGGCAAGCCGGCTGACGATGGCGCTGCGCTCGGCCAGGTGCGCCACAGCAAAGTCCACCGCCTCGCGGGTGGTAACACCGACCTCTGCGCCTTGGCGCGAGGCGAAGAACTGCAAGTCCGGCTTCCAGTTCACGCCAAGGGCCGCTGCCTTGGCGCCCCACGCGTCGCGCAGCTCGTCGCGCCGCACGCGGGCGTCCTTGGCTCGCCGCGTGCTCAGGCCGGCGATTTCGCGCATCTCGGCCGAGGCGGTGGCGCGACTCTCGCCCTTCGCGGCCAGCGCCGCGTCAATGGCGCGGCTGCGTGTGCTGAACGCCTCGACCTGCTCGCGCGTGATGTGCGCCAACTCGAACCGGCCATCCTGGTGCGTGCGGCGAATGCAGTAGCCCAGCTCCTGCACCCGGCGGGCCAACTCGGCGCGATACAGGATGCCGAGCAGCTTCTGCTGCTCGTAGAGGGCATGGGCGTCGAGGGCCCGCCACTGGCCGTCCGGCCGCCGCGTCAGGTTCAACAGCACGCAGTGCGTATGAACCTGCGGGTCCAGCTCTCGGCTCAGGTCGTGGTCGAACCGGGCGGCGACCACGTTCTGGCTGCGCACAGAGACCGTCTCGCCGTCCTGCGTGCTGCGGTACGCGGCCAGTTCGGATTGCACATACCGCAGCGCGTGGGTGATGGCCTGCTGATGCGCTTCGAGCAGTTCCGTGGAGCCGCCGATGAGGGCCTGCATGCTCACGGACTTTGGGGCGCTGAAGGTCAGGTCCAAGCCGGCGGTACGGCCTTCGCCGCCGCGATGCATCGCCTGGCCATCCGGCAGCCGGCCTTCGAGCAGGGCGCGGAAGTCGTCGCTATCCACCTCCCCACGCAGGCCCAAGGCTTCGGCACCCTCACCCCACCAGGTCGAGGGCGCGCGCCCGTCCTCGCTGTAGTAGTCGTCGCTGCCCTCGTAGTAGCTGGCGGCGGACTCGGCGGAAACGACTTTGGCGAGCGTCAGCATGTGTCCTCCGCTACGAACGCCTCGGTCACGTCCTCGCGGGCCTGCGGCGCCAGGCGCAGCCGGCGCACAGGCTCGTCCCCGGCCAGCGCCAGATAGCCGGCGAGGTTCGGCAGTCCAGCGATTTCGCTGGCCATCACTAGGCGCTCCTGGGCGTGGCGCAGGCTCTGCGACTCGCCGAGCCCGCTCGCCCCGTTGCTGCGGCTCAGCTCGTGCCGCAACACCTCGCGCTCGCCGAGGGCGCGCGACATTTCGTCGGCGGTGGTGGGGTCGCTTTTGGCGATGGCCAGCACGACGAGGTTGCGGAAGCAGGCCCGCAACACCGTCGCCGACTCCCTCCCATAGAGCCGGTCGAGCTGCGCCGTGCTCTGCAATCCGGCTACCACTGCGAGGCCATGCTTGCGGCCCAACGTGAGCCCCGCCTCCAGGCCGTTCAACTTGCCGAGCGCGGCCAGCTCGTCGAGGACCAGCCACACGCGCCGCCTGGGGTCGGGCGGCAACGTGAGCACGGCGTTGGTCACGATGTCGGCCCAGCTCGCCAGCAGCGGCGCCAGTGCCGCTTGCATGTCGGCACGCCAAGTCATGAAGAGGCTTCCGCCTTCCTGCTCCAGCCAATTGCGCAGGCTGAAGCTGCCAGACTTGACGAAACGATGCGGGGAAAGGTGCGCAGTCAGCACGAAGCGCGTGCTGGCCAGTGCCTTGTCTGCCCCTTCGTCAAAGAGCCCGGCGGCCGGGGTGCCCGCCAGCAGCGCGCCCAGCTCGCGGGCCGGCGCGCTTGTGCACCAGTGGAGCAGGCGGTCGGTGCTCGTCTCGCCGCTACGAACAAGCGCGCGCAACACTTCCGCGAGCAGCACCTGCGCATAGTGATGCCAGGGCGCCGACTCCCCATGACCGGCCGGTACGATGCTGGCGGCCAGGCGGTCGGCATCGAAGTCGGCGCGCAGCTCGTTGAACACGCTCCAGCCCTCGCTGCGGGCGTCGAACGGGTTCAAGAGCCTGTCGCCGTCCTGAGCGAAGCGGCGCAGGTAGCCGCCATTCGGGTCGCAGACGATGGCGCGGTCACCGCGCGCCCGGATGCCATCGAGCAGTTCCTCGATGAGCGTGCTTTTGCCGGCACCGGTGGTGCCGGCCGCCAGCAGGTGCAGAGTTTCCAGCTCGGCAGGCCAAGGCTGGCCGCCGAGCGTCAGGAGCCGATGTCCACCGGACATGGGCTCGGGGTGGCGCGCTTGTGCTCGCCATGAGCAGAAGCGCTCCCAGGCCGCGTGCATCATCGGTCGCCCTCCCAGCGGGCGCCGCGCAGGCGCACCACGTCGAGTTCGGCGCGGCGTCGCCAGCGGCGGAACAGCCAGCCGCCGACCAACGTGGCCCCCATGAAGCCGACCAGAGCGCACAGCACAAGCAGCGTCAGCGCAGTGCGGTCGGTGTTCCGCCCGAGC
This sequence comes from Piscinibacter sp., assembly GCA_035254085.1. GTDB lineage: Bacteria > Pseudomonadota > Gammaproteobacteria > Burkholderiales > Burkholderiaceae_C > Albitalea. The sequence continues at coordinate 31,135 of DATFAY010000140.1, read as the reverse complement.
AAGGCGAGGCCGAGCACGCGCCAGCCGTCCAGGGCGGGCAGTCCAAGACCGCGCTCCCAAGCGGCGGTCCAGGTCAGCGCCGACAGCATGACAGCGAGCACGGTCCAGACCAGCGCGCGGTCCACCGCTCCGAGCAGGTGGCGAAGGAATGCGTCGTGCGTTCTCATGCCGCACCTCCGCGCTTGTCGGCATGGCCGCCTTGCGCCGCGAGTTGCGCGCGGACCCGCACCAATATCTGCGCGTCTCGTGCTGCCGCCAACTCGCGCAACAGCAGCAGCATCTCGCGCTCTGAGCCGGCGCCATTGGCCGGTGCGCTCGGAGCGCGACTCACATGCTGGCGCAGCGCGGCCAGCTCGGCGGCCACATCCTGCGATTGGTGCACCGCCGTGACCATGGCACGAACGTGCTCCGACATCGTCACGCCCTGGGCATCGGCCCGCTGGCGCAGCGCCTTGTACTCGCTCTCGCTCACGCGGACCTTGATGAACTTGCTGCGCTCGCTCATCGCGGGCTCCCCGCGCCCGACGCCGCGCAAACACTGGGCGAGCTGGCCAGAGGACCACGAATGTGGACCGCTTCATTCGGAGCCGTGGACCCTGCCGAGCCACTATTGGCGCGGGGTTCCGGCATTCGACACCCGCTATCGCAGATTGCAGGGGTGTGTGTCGTTCTGGGGGCCTGCCTGCGCAGGAGGGAAGGTTTCATTCGGCTTCTCCAAATCGGTTGATGGACAAGCCGTGTAGGCACCGCACGCCCGCGACATGGCGGGGTGGTGCCGGACCACCGTGCACTGGGTGCTGGCTGCCTGGAGCCCAGGCTGCAGCTCGTGGTGTCGGGGTCTAACGGGGCGGGGCCATTGATGACAGGCTCAGCCGGCGCTCAGCGGCACCTTTGGAGAGCTCTTTAGCGAAATCTCCAGAGCTCTATGGAAAAAACGTGAGAGCTCTCTTGCACAACGAGAAGAGCTCTCTTAAACTTAGCTCCGAGCTCTCGGAATTCGCCGGGGGCTCAAGCCCGAAACCTGAGCTCGCACGGTTCCTTTGAGCGGACTTCGCTCTGTGGTCCCAGAGCTCGACCAAGGAAACGACACCATGTACGTCCATGTACCGGCCATGCGCGGGAAGATTGGCTCCCGCACCTACTACGCGTGCCTCATGCCCATGAGCGCCGTGCCCAATCTGTTCAAGTTCACCGACTGGGCAGGGTTCACCCCGGAAGACCGGGAGCAGCGCGTTCTAAACGAGAAGCGCGTTCCTGAACTGCGCGACTACATCAACGAGAACGAGGACGACTACATCTTTTCGTCCATCACTGCCTCGTACAAGTCGACGCCCATCTTCGACCCGGCGCCCAACGGCAACGGCATGGACGGCGCAATCGGCGTCTTGAAACTGAAGCTCGGCGACGAGCTCATCATCAACGATGGTCAGCACCGGTGCGCGGGTATCGCTGAGGCGCTGAAGGAGAACCCCAACATCGGCGAGCACACCATTTCGGTCCTGCTGTTTCCCTACGAGAACAAGGACCGCGTGCAGCAGATGTTCTCCGACCTTAATCGTTACGGGCAGAAGACCTCGAAGTCGCTGGACATCCTGTACGACAAGCGGGACAAGATTTCGGCCGCAACGCTGGCCTCGCTGGAACAGGTGCCTGTCTTCCGCGACCTCACCGACAAGGACAGCGTCTCGCTGAAGTCGAAGTCCACGAAGCTGTTCACCTTGGCGGCGCTCTATGACGCCAATCGCGAGCTGCTGAAGGGTCGCGAGGAAGCGGACATCCTGGCGAACGCGGAGATGCTGACGAAGTACTGGTCGGTCGTCGCTGAGAACATGCCGGACTGGACGGCCGTTCAGGGGCACCACAAGGAAGCGGCTGAGCTGCGGGCCGAGAAGATTGCATCCCACTCGACCGTGCTCCGCGCCCTTGGCGGGCTCGGCCTCGAGCTTATGAAGGACGAGACGTGGCCTCAGCGGCTCGTGGGGCTGCGTGACATTGATTGGTCCAAGAAGAACCCGGACTGGGAGAACGTCTGCATCGTGGCGAATTCGGTCGTTTCGAATCGCCAGGCTCGTGCGGCGACCAAGGCGTACGTCAAGGGCAAGCTGGGGATGCCGCTGACCGATGCAGAGCTGCGGTCCATCTCGAAGGAGCCGGTGCAGTCTGAGCTGGGGGGCATCTGAAATGACCAAGAAGCGCGACATTCACGTGGTGCCCCATGGCGATGGATGGGCAACCCGTAAGGAAGGGGCGCAGCGCGTTGGTAGCACCGCCGATACCCAGCGGCAGGCCATCGAACGCGCCAGGGACCAGGCGCGGCGCGAGGGTGTTGAGGTTGTCATTCACCGGCCCGATGGCTCGATTCGGGATAGTGACAGCTACGGAGGCGACCCGAACCCGCCGCGCGACAAGAGGCACTAACCGCCGTTGACGGCAAGGCGCCCCGCAAGGCGGGGCGCTTCTTGCGTTCCAGGTGCACGCAACGCAGCGACAAGACAAGCAGGCGGAGGGTCGCGACTCATGGACCAAAAGATACCCTTCACGACATACGACTTTTGGGCATACCTCAGCGCGGGCTTCATGCTGCTGTTCGCGGTCGACCAAGCGGCAGGCACCAAGCTCCTGATGCGCGAGAGTTGGACCGTAGTGCAAGGCATCGTCGCCGTGTCGATAGCCTACGCGGTGGGTCAACTGGTGGCCTCAGCGTCGTCTTGGCTCTACGAGAAACTGCTGGTGGGCAAGCTACTTGGCTACCCCCGCAACATACTTTTTGGCCAGCCCAGGGCATGGTCTTGGGTGCGCAGGCTAATGCCGAGCTACTTTGCACCACTACCGGCCGAGACTCAAAGGGCTGTGCTTGCGAAAGGCGGGAAGGTCGGAGTCGACCGGCCCGGCGAAGCACTATTCTGGCCAGCCCATGTTTACGGCCGCGCTACCCCGGCGGTTGCTGCGAGGCTCGACAGTTTCCTAAACCTGTATGGCTTCTGCCGCAACACTGCGCTGGTAGGCCTCGTGGATGCGGCTGTCCTCTACTGGTCATATTTGCAGCCGGATGGACCGGCTGAACATCTACTGTGGGCGCAGGTCTCGCTCCTGGTAAGCCTCGGCATGACGCTGCGCTACTTGAAGTTCTATCGGCACTTCGCGCTTGAGGTGTTCACGGCGTGGGCTTTCGCCAGGGACAAGGAGGAACCGAAGGCATGACCGTTGCGCTCCAGGATGGCTTTCTGCAAATTTTCGACGTTGACCACGGCCAGTGCGCGCTGCTGACCATCCCCACGCCTGCGGGAGTCAAGCGGGTGCTCATCGACTGCGGCCACGCGGTGAGCCTTAACGGAAGCCCCTGGTACCCAGGTCAGCACTTGCAAGGGCTGGGCGTCAAATGGATTGACCTGCTCATCGCCACCAACTACGACGAAGACCACATGTCCGGCTTCCCGGACCTGAAAGCACGGGATATTGGCATCGGCTGCATCCTGGGCAACCCCAGCGTCTCTCCGGAAGCCATCGCGCACCTGAAGTCCGAGGACGGCATGGGGCCGGGCATCGAAGAGCTGGCGGCTGTGCTCGCCGTTCGCCGCGGCATGCAGTGGGCGCAGGTACCGCCAATCATTCCGGGTGTCGACCTAAGCTGGTTCTGGAACCCCTACCCATTCTTTGACGACGAGAACAATCTGAGCCTTGTCGCCTTGCTCAACATCCGTGGCATCACCTTCATGTTCCCCGGAGACATGGAGCGCAAGGGCTTCGACAACATGTTGAGGACCTGTGCTCCGTTCCGGAATGCCGTTGCCGCGGTGAACGTCCTGGTTGCCCCGCACCATGGCCGAGAAAACGGCATCTGCCCGGACATGTTTGATGAGCACGGCTGCAACCCGAACATCGTGGTCATCTCCGACGATTACAAGCAGTACAACACGCAGGAGACGACGGGCTACTACTCGCGGAAGGTGAAAGGCATCACGTGGTTCCGCGATGGCGGTGCGCGGTATGTGCTGACCACCCGTCGCGATGGCGAGGTGCGGTTCTCGTTCAGGAACGGCGGCTGCCTGGTGTGGTGACTGGTCGGATGCAAATCACGGGCAGCTCCCAGCTGGCCCTTGGCTGCGGCGCTTCGTTGTCACACAATCTGCATCCCAGACCTGTGTCGCACCGGCCGGAAAGTCGCGAAAACACTGGGGTTCTCAGGTGGCCAATGGTCTCCCATCAGCCACCCCAAAGATTACGCCCGAACGGCCTCCCATCGCGGAGGCCGTTTTGCTTCCCGGTGCAATCTGGCGCTGCGTCAACTGCGGCGCGCCAGCAGGCGGTCGAAGTAGCGGATGGTGCTTTCCAGCCCTTGCTGCAGAGGCACCTTCGGCTCCCAGCGCAGCCACTCGCGGGCGCGCGCGATGTCCGGGCAGCGCTGCAGCGGGTCGTCGGCCGGCAGCGGCCGGTAGACGATCTTCGAGCGCGAGCCGGTCATCTCGACGATGCGCTCGGCGAGTTCGCGGATCGTGCACTCGACCGGGTTGCCGACGTTGACCGGCCCCGTGATGTCGTCGCCGGTGTTCATCAGGCGCAGCATGCCGTCGATCAGGTCATCCACGTAGCAGAACGAGCGCGTCTGGCTGCCGTCGCCGTAGAGCGTGATCTCTTCGCCGCGCAGCGCCTGCACGATGAAGTTGGACACGACGCGCCCGTCGTTGGGATGCATGCGCGGGCCGTAGGTGTTGAAGATGCGCATCACCTTGATGCGCAGCTTGTGCTGGCGGTGATAGTCGAAGAACAGGGTTTCGGCGCAGCGCTTGCCCTCGTCGTAGCAGGAGCGCAGGCCGGCGGGGTTGACGTGGCCCCAGTAGTCCTCCCGCTGCGGATGCACCTGCGGATCGCCGTACACCTCGCTGGTCGAGGCCTGCAGGATCTTCGCCTTCACGCGCTTGGCCAGCCCCAGCATGTTGATGGCGCCGTGAACGCTCGTCTTGGTCGTCTGCACGGGATCGTGCTGATAGTGGATCGGCGAGGCCGGGCAGGCGAGGTTGTAGATCTCGTCGACCTCGACGTACAGCGGGAACGTGATGTCATGGCGCATCAGCTCGAAGCGCGGGTGATGCAGCATGTGCTCGATGTTGCGCTTGTTGCCGGTGTAGAAGTTGTCGACGCACAGCACCTCGTGGCCGCACTCCAGCAACTGCTCGCACAGGTGCGAACCGAGGAAGCCGGCGCCGCCGGTCACCAGGCAGGACTTGCGATACACGTCCCTCATGTCATTCCTCCACACCGGTTGACCGGTGGCCGCCATGCGCGACCAGGCGCGAGCGGACGGCCGCGTCGTGCCGTGCGAGCGGCAACCGACGTGCCCGCGGAGGAACGCTCAGTGACGGGCCGAGAGGTCGCGAATCACCACGCGACACCCGATGCCATGGGGCGCCAGCTCGCGCCATTCGACCTCGCCGCCCAGCTGCTTGACGCGCTTGCGCACGCCGCCCAGGCCGAGGCCATGCGACCAGGCGCGCGGATTGCGGCCGATGCCGTCGTCGACCACCGTGAGGTCGAGCCGATCGCTCTCGAGATCGAAGCTGATGTCCACCCGCCGCGCTTGCGCGTGGGCGATGGTGTTGCTCACGAGTTCACGCATCACCCGCGTCAACGCCGACCACTGCACCACGCTGAGCACGATGTCCTCGTCGAAGGTGCAGTTCCAGCCCAGCTCGATGTGGGCAGCGGTGAGCCGCTGGGTCAGATCGGATTTCCATTCGGCGGCCGCATGCGACAGGCGGTGGCTGGGCGCGGCCAAGCCACGGGTGAGCGTCTTCAGGTCTTGCAGCGTGTGGCGGACGTACTCTTCCATCTCCGGCGAATGCGCCTTGTACATCAGGGTCAGCAGCCGCGCGCCGATGTCGTCGTGCAGGTCCTGCGCCAGGCGCGCGCGCTCCTCGCTGCGCCCCTGCTCGACGGCCTTGTCGAAAGCCACGGCGCGGCGCAGCTGCTCGACGACGCGCTCGGCCAGCCGGGCATCCTCCGAGGTGAACAGCCGCCGGCCGCGGTGCGCGAAACGCAGCACGATGGAGCGCTCGCCCTGGTCGTCTTCGGGGACACCCAGCCGCGGCACGGGCAGCATCATGGCCGAGCCGTCCGCGACCACGCGCGTCATGCTGCTTTGCTTGTCGACCACCAGCACCTCCAGCGGCTCGAACAGCTCGCGCAGCAGCTGCGACAGCAGGCTGGTCGTGCGCTCGGGGTGAGCCTCGACCTCGCGTGCGATGCGGTACAGCTGCTCGAACATGCGCTCGGTAGTGAGCATGCTGTTGCCGAGCAGCTGGTTCAGCACCCACTGCCTCGCCCCGGCGTAGACGCCCAGCGACAGGAACAGCGACAAGGTGAGCGAGGCGAACTGCCCGAACGAGAAGACCGCGACGAACAGCAGGTCCAGCGACGTGGCCACCGTGCTGATCGCCGCGAGCAGCGAGAACTCCCGCATGATCTGCTGCGACTTCGACAGGAACGGCATCAGCAGCAGCAGCGATGCGAGGAACACGTACCAGATCATCGAGCCGATGGCGGCGATGTTGTTCTGCACGCCCGGCGCTTGCGCCGCGGCGGCCAGCGCGACGGTCAGCAGGATCCAGGTGCTCACGGCGACCACGCAGAAGCGCCTGAGCACGATCGCGAACGGATGCGGCTCGATGCGATAAGACCACGTGAGCAAGGCCATCACGAGCAGGCCCAGTGCCGAAACGCTGGCCTGGGTCCACCACCAGGTGTCCGTCAGCTGTCCCTGGGTCACGAGGAGCAGGAGTGCGCCGACATAGGCCCACGCAGCCAGTGCGATCCAGCCCGACCCGGGCAGCCGGCGCGGATGCAGACAGATGGCGTTGATCATCGCGGCCGCCGTCACCAGATCGAACGCCATGCGCAAGGGCATGTCCAGCCGAGGGAAGGGTGGAGGCAATGCCAGCTCGAGGGTCGACTCGACGGCGATGAAGATCAGGTTGCCCGTCTGGCACAGCGCCATCACGGCATACAGAAGGTTCAGCCGGGTCGGGCGCGCCAGCAGCACGACCATGGCCACCAGGTACAGCACCAGCGCCAGCGCGCTGAGCAGCCAGAACATGCCGCCCAGGCCCGCAAAGCCGCGCCGTTGCAGTTGCAGCTCGACCATGTCGCCGTCGGAGAAGAAGAGCTTCACGCTCTGCTGCTGCAGCGCCGTGGCGATCTGCTCCTGCATCGCGCGATGACGCTCGCGGTCGGTGTCGGCGATCAGCCAGCGCGAGGAGCGCTGCAGCGTGAGCACGTCGGCCACGGCCACCGACACGTCGCCGCCGACGATTCCGATCAGCGCGCGCCCCACATGGGGCTTGAGGACCGGGTCCGACGACGACGCCAGCTCCAACTGCCCCTGCGTGTTGGGGCGCCACACGCCTTCGATGTGAGGAGGGTCGCCGAGCCAGCGCGCCAGCAGGAACAAGCCCATGCAGCCCAGCAGGGCCGCGCCCACCAGCAGCCGAAGCCGCCACCCCATCCAGCGCGACAAGCTCTGCTCGCGCGCGAAGCTGCGGTCGAAGAGGCCGGAGTCGAAGGCGGATTCGGGCGACCCCGTCGGCGCGGCCAGGGCCTTGTCACGCAGCGACAGGTCGCCGCTGTCGAGGCCGGAGCCCGTGGCGCTCACCTGGATGCTCCTGCGCCGGCGCGCGCGCGGCCCTAGACCAGGCCTTGCTTGCTCGCCAGGACGGCGGCCTCAGCACGGCTGGAGACGTTGAGCTTCTTGTAGATCGACTTGATGTGGTCATTGACCGTGAACCACTTGATGCCCATCAGGCTCGCGATCTCCTTGATCGTGAAGCCCTTGCTGAGGTAGGTCAGCACCTCGCTCTCGCGCGGCGTCAGGCGCTCGTGGTCGAGCGGGGCACCCTTGCCCAGGGGCATCGGACGGCTGCTCTGGAAGCCAGAGGGCACCGGCGCGAAGCCGGACTCGGCGGCGCCGCCCGCGCCGTGGCGGAAGTGGGTCAGCAGGCGTCGGGCGATGGCGGGCGACAGCGGCGGCTGGCCTCGCACGATCTTCTGCAGTTCCTCGACCAGCACCTCGAAGCGATCTTCCTTGAGCAGGTAGCCATCGGCGCCGCACTGCAGGGCGGGGAAGAGATGGTCGTCGTCGGAGTAGAGCGTGGTGACGATCTTGGTGGCCGGGTAGCGCGCCAGTTCGGCCAGCAGCTCCATGCCGTTGCCGTCGGGCAGTTCCAGGTCGACCAGGATCAGCTTGAACGGGTCGCTCGGCGCGATGGCGCTCTGGCCGCTCTGGGTCGCGATCTGGCGGCGCGCGGACTCGAGGTCGCCGGCTTCGGTGATGACGATGGTGTCGGAGAAGCTCTCCCGCACGACGCGGCACAGGAAGCTGCGCGCGACGGGATTGTCTTCGACGATCAGGACCTTGACTGCCATGGCCGGCGCTCTTTCATGGGAAGAACGGATCGTAGCAGTCAAGCCGGACGCCGAGAACGCGGGCTGCCCTCGCGCCGTCGAGTTTCTAGGGGGGTGACGAGGCGACCTGCAGCGCCCTCGCCAGGCGGCTGTAGCGGTCGCGCAGGTCGGCCAGCCTCTCGCTTTTCTGAGTCTCGCTCAGGCGCGTGTCCAGCAGCACCTCCGAGCGCTGCTTGAAGTCCTCGATCTCGAGCACGAACTTGAGCTGCCGGTTGTCCGATGGCTTGAAGCCGGCCAGGTCGAACATCTGCTTCAGCCGCAGCCTTTCGGCCGGCGCCTTGCCATAGCTGAAAAGAAATCCCGACAGACGCGTGCGCACCGACAGCGGCAGGTCCTTGCGCCACAGCAGCGGGTCCTTGGGGATCAGCGCCGACTCCCACAACACGCGCAGCAACGCGGCACGTGCGGGCTGCGCGGCCCGCAGCCGGTGCAGTTCCTCGGTGTTGTAGGTCGCGGCGTGCACCTGGCCGCGCAGCACCGCATCCAGCGTCTGCGCGTGCGTGCCGCGGATGAAGGGCACGAAATGCTCCTCGGGGCGGATGCCGCGCGGCACGAACAGGGCATAGGAGGGCATGGCGTCGCCCGAGGTCGACGAAGGTTCGCCCATCGCGAAGCCATAGGTGCGCGGCTTGGACAGCAGCTGGTCGATCGAGGTCACCGGCGCGTCCTGGCGCGCGACGATGATCGAGCGATAGCCGGGCTGCCCGCTGGAATCGACCAACTGCCCGAAGACCTCGACGTTGGCCCGCTCGATGCAGTCGAGCGCCGCCTTGCTGGACAGCCATGCCAGCTGCGCGCGGTTGGACACCAGCGCATCGATGGCGGCGGCGTAGGTCGGCGGGTAGTAGCCGTGCACCTCGAGGCCCGTGGCGGATCGCATGTCCGCGAAGAAGGGCTCCCACGATGCCCGCGTTTCCTCGACGCTTCCGGTGGAAATGACGATGAAGACCAGCGGCGCCTGCGCCCGCGCGGCCGGCCACATCGCCCAGGCCCCGGCGAGCAACGGTAACTTCAGCAACAGACGCCGCACTCGTGTTCCCCCGCGCCGATCTCCCGCACGCGCCGGATTATGAGTGCAGCGGGCGCCGCGGAGGGCACGCCGGCCCGCGCACTCAGGGGTTGGTCATCACCAGCTTGCCGTGCACCTGGCGGCTGCCCATGCGCTCGAAGGCCGCCTTGAGCTCGGGCATCGGCAGCGTGCGGTCGAGCACCGGCTTGATGCGGCCCTGGGCATACCAGCCGGCCAGCTCTGCGAGCGCCGCGGCGTTGCGCTGCGGCTCCCGGCGGGCGAATTCGCCCCAGAACACGCCGACGATCGATGCACCCTTGAGCAGCGGCAGGTTCCAGGGCAGCGCCGGGATGCCGCCTTGCGCGAAGCCGATGACCAGGTAGCGGCCGCGCCAGGCGATGGAGCGGAACACCGGCTCCGCGAGGTCGCCGCCCACGGGGTCGTAGACGACATCCGGGCCCTTGCCGCCGGTCAGCGTCTTGAGCTCGTCGCGGATGTTCGTGGTCGCGTAGTTGATGGTCGCGTCGGCGCCGATCTCGCGGCACAGCGCGCACTTGTCGTCGCTCGACGCCGCGGCGATCACCTTCGCGCCGGCGACCTTGGCGATCTGGATGGCGGCGGTGCCGACGCCGCCGGCCGCGCCCAGCACGAGCACCGTTTCGCCGGCCTTCAGTTCGGCACGGTCGATGAGCGCATGGTGGGTGGTGCCGTAGGTGCAGATGAACGCAGCCGCGTCCTCGAAGGAAAAGCCCGCGGGCAGCGGCATGACCAGTTCTGCCTTCGTGCAGGCATGGGTGGCGAAGCCGCCCATGCCTCCGAAAGCGGTCACGGCGTCGCCGACCTTGAACTGCTTCACCCCTTCGCCCACGGCGTCGATCACGCCGGAGTATTCGGTGCCCGGAGTGAAGGGCAGCGGCGGCTTCATCTGGTACTTGTTCTGCACGATCAGCAGATCGGGGAAATTCAGGCTCGCGGCACGGATGGCGATGCGGACCTCGCCCGCCTGGGGCTGCGGCGTCGGCATCTCTTTCCAGGTCAGTGCCTCGGGGCCGATCGGGTTGTCGCAGATCCACGCGTGCATGAGAACGTCTCCTGTCGGTTGTCGCGGCGCATGATAAGCAGCGCGGCATTGGCGCCCAGTCGCGCAGGTGACGCCTTCGCGGGCTTCGCGCCGCGCACCGCAGCCGCTGGCGCCGCCTGGCGGCTCTCTACAATGCCGCCGCATGCGCATCCTCATTGCCAACGACGATGGCTATCTCGCGCCCGGGCTCGCCGCGCTGGTTCGGGCCTGCGAGGGCTTGGGCGAGCTCGACGTGGTCGCCCCCGAGCAGAACGCGAGCGGCACCTCCAACTCGCTGACGCTCAATCGCCCGCTGTCGGTCCATACCGGCGCCAACGGCATCCGCTACATCAATGGCACGCCGTCCGACTGCGTGCACATCGCGCTCACCGGCCTGCTCGAGCGCCGGCCCGATCTCGTGGTCGCGGGCATCAACCAGGGCGCGAACATGGGGGACGACACCCTGTACTCGGGCACGGTGGCCGCGGCGATGGAAGGCTTCCTGTTCGGCGTTCCGGCGATCGCCTTTTCGCAGATCGACAAAGGCTGGGCGCACCTCGATGCCGCCGCGCGCGTGGCGCGCGAGCTGATCGAGCAGGTGCTGCACGACGGCGCGGCGCGCTCGCCATTCCTGCTCAACGTGAACATCCCCAACCGCGCCGATGCCGACAGGCTGCCGCGCACCGTCACCCGGCTGGGCCGCCGCCATGCCAGCGAGCCGGTCATCCGCCAGGTCAGCCCGCGCGGTGATGCGGTGTACTGGATCGGCGCGGCGGGCGATGCACGCGAGGCCGGCGAAGGCACCGACTTCCACGCGACGGCCAACGGCCGGGTGTCGATCACGCCGCTGCATGTGGACCTCACCGACCATGCTGCCGTGCCCGCCTGGCAGGCCTGGATGGCTGCGCGGGGCGCCGCATGAGCGAGGAGACGCGGCGACCGGCGAAGTTTCCGCTGCGCCTGGACCAGATGGCGCCGGCGCGCAAGACGCTGGTGAAGGCGCCGCACGGCGCGCCCACGCTCAAGCCTGCCGCGCCCGCGCCGGTCACGCCGCGCACGCTGCTGCGCCCACAGCAGCCGCTCCAGCACGCGGCGGCGGTGGCAGCGCGCAAGAGCGCACCCACCGGCCTGGGCCTGGACTCGGCCGGTGTACGCCAGCGCATGGTGGCGCGGTTGCGGGCGGAGGGCATGCGTCAGGAGGCGGTGCTGGCCGCGATGGCGGCAGTGCCCCGGCATCACTTCGTCGACGCCGCGCTCGTGACGCAGGCCTACGAGGACACGAGCCTGCCGATCGGGCACGGCCAGACGATTTCCAAGCCGTCGGTCGTGGCCCGCATGATCGAGTTGCTGATGGGCGGCGCCAACGCCCGTGCAGGGCAGTTGCGGCGGGTGCTGGAGATCGGCACCGGCTGCGGCTACCAGGCGGCGCTGCTTGCGCAGGTCGCCAGGCAGGTGCTTTCGGTCGAGCGTGTCAAGCCCTTGCACGACAAGGCGCGTGAGCTGATGGCGCCGCTGCGCATCACCAACGTGCGGCTCGTGTATGGTGACGGCATGCTGGGCCACGCGCCGAACGCGCCGTACGACGGCATCATCGCGGCGGCCGGCGGCGACGCGGTGCCGCAGGCGTGGCTCGACCAGCTCGCGATCGGCGGCCGCATCGTGGCGCCGGTTCATGATGGCAGCGACCGCCAGGTCCTCGTGGTGATCGATCGCAAGGAAGATGGCAGTTTCGAGCGCAGCGTGCATGAGGTCGTGCAGTTCGTCCCTCTAAAATCCGGACTCGTTCGCTAGCGAATAAGGGATTGGCTCAACACATGGTGATGACGAAGAATCGCTCGATGGACAAGAAACCCTGCGCCGCGCTGGCGGTCGCGGTGTTGCTGCTCGCGGGCTGCGCGACGTCGAAGAACCATGCCCCGGTGGAAGATCGCAGCGCTGCGGCGCGCGCGCCCGGCACCAGCGTCGCGGTGATCCCCGCGCCCGTCGCCGAGCCCGGCAAGGAGGCGCCCAAGCCGGGTGCCGAAAACGCCGGCAAGGTCGGCTACTACATGGTGAAGCCGGGCGACACGCTGATTCGCATCGGTCTGGAGAACGGCCAGAACTGGAAAGACCTGGTCAAGTGGAACAACCTCGAGAATCCGAACCTGATCGAGGTCGGCCAGGTGTTGCGCGTGGTGCCGCCGGGCACCGACCCGAATGCCGCAGGCACCAAGCCCGTGACCTCCGCCAAGGTCGAGACCCGGCCGCTGGGCGCCGCGCCGGCGGTCGCCGGCGCCGCGTCGGGCGTGGCCGCGGCGCCTGCGTCGGCACCGGCGGCGACGAGCGCCGCGCCGGCACGCGAGGCGGACGACGACATCAACTGGATGTGGCCGGCCAACGGGCCGGTCATGACGCCCTTCGACGACACCCGCAGCAAGGGGTTGTCCATCGCAGGCAAGGCGGGCGATCCGGTGTATGCCGCGGCCGACGGCCGGGTGGTCTACGCCGGCTCGGGCCTGCGCGGCTACGGCAACCTGGTCATCCTCAAGCACAACAACACCTACCTCACCGCCTACGCGCACAACCAGACGCTGCTGGTCAAGGAAGATCAGAGCGTGCGGCGTGGACAGAAGATCGCGGAGATGGGGGCGACCGACGCCGAGCGTGTGCAGCTGCACTTCGAGATCCGTCGGCTCGGCAAGCCGGTCGACCCGGCCAAGCTGCTGCCGCCGCGCTGAGCTCGCGATGCCCATCGGAACGGATGCCATGAACAAGCGCCGAACTTCACCGAATGGGAATGGGAGCGGGCACGAAGCGGCGAGGGGCACTGAACCGCTCCGGCGCGACCACGAGGCCTCTGCGGCATCCGGCCTGGACATCGTGATGCCCGCCGGCCTGGACGGCGACGCCGCCGAAGGCGCGGCCGAGCCGCCCACCGACACGGCCGGCCCGCCGGAGCTGGCGGCCGGCGATGGCGAGGTCGGCAATACCCTGCAGACCTACCTGCGCGAGATCCGCCGCGCGCCGCTGCTGTCGCCGCAAGAGGAGTACGACACGGCGGTGCGTGCCCGCATGGGCGACTTCGATGCGCGCCAGGCGATGATCGAGCACAACCTGCGGCTGGTGGTCAGCATCGCCAAGAACTACCTCGGCCGCGGCCTGCCCATGACCGACCTGATCGAGGAAGGCAACCTGGGCCTGATGCATTCGATCGGCAAGTTCGAGCCCGAGCGGGGCTTTCGCTTCTCGACCTACGCCTCGTGGTGGATCCGCCAGAACATCGAGCGGGCGATCATGCACCAGGCCCGCCTGGTGCGGCTGCCGGTTCATATCGTGCGCGAGCTCAATCACGTGCTGAAGGCGCGGCGCGTGCTCGAAGCCGAATCCGGCCGCAACGGCGCCCAGGACAAGCCGGTGCGCGTGGAGGACGTGGCGGCGGCGGTCGGCCGGCCGGTGCAGGAGGTGAGCGACCTGCTGCGCTTCTCCGAACTGCCCACCTCGCTCGATGCGCCGCTGGAGCGCTTTCCGGCCGACAGCAACGCCGAGTCGATGCTCGACAGCGTCGCCGACGATGGCGCCACCGACCCGATGAGCCTCACCCTGAGCAACGAGGTCGAACAGTTGCTCAACCATGGCCTGGACGAACTCAATGACCGCGAGCGCGAGGTGCTGGCCGGCCGCTATGGCCTGCGCGATCGCGAGCCCGAGACGCTCGAGGTGCTGGCCGAACGGCTGGGCCTCACGCGCGAGCGCATCCGCCAGATCCAGCAGGAGGCGCTGCTCAAGCTGAAGCGCCGCATGATCCGCAGCGGCGTCGACCGCGACTCCATCTTCTGACTTTCGCCGGCTGCGCATCGCGGCGTGCACTGAGGCCCCATGTCCTCCTGGCCCGTTCTCGTCTTCGACATCGAATCCATCCCCGACGTGGCTGGTCTGCGCGCGCTGCGCGGAGCCGACGCCACGCTCGCCGACGACGAGATCTACGCGCTCGAGCTCGCGCAGCGCAAGGAGGCCGGCAAGAGCGACTTCATGCCCTTGCACTTGCAGCGCGTGCTGGTCATCTCCTGCGTCTTTCGCAACGCCGAAGGGCTGAAGGTGCATTCCTTCGTCGACCGGGAGACCGACGGCAAGAGCCAGGAAGGCCGGATCATCCAGACCTTCTTCAACACCGTCGAGAAGCACGTGCCGCAGCTGGTGAGTTGGAACGGCGGCGGCTTCGACCTGCCGGTGCTGCATTACCGCGGCCTGCGCCACGGGGTGGTGGCCAACAAGTACTGGGACCTCGGCGAGGACGACCGCGACTTCAAGTGGAACAACTACATCGGCCGCTACCACATGCGGCACCTCGACCTGATGGACCTGCTGGCGATGTACCAGCCGCGCGCGAGTGCACCGCTCGACGCGATGGCGAAGTTGTGCGGCTTTCCCGGCAAACTGGGCATGGATGGATCGGCGGTCTACGGGGCCTATCGTGAAGGCAAGCTCGAGGACATCCGCCGCTACTGCGAAACGGACGTGATGAACACCTACCTCGTGTACTGCCGCTTCCAGAAGATGCGAGGCGGCTTCACCGAGGCGGAGTACGAACGCGAGATCGCCTTCGTGCGTGAAACGCTGGCGGGCATCGGCGAGCCGCACTGGGCCGAGTACCTGGCTGCCTGGGGCGAGGCGCCGCCGGGATAATCGGCGTCCATGACAGCGAACAACGAGTGGTTGAAGGTCGAGTCGCTCGACCTCGAAGGCCAGGGCGTGGCCCACAACGCCGAAGGCAAGGTCGTATTCGTCGAAGGCGCGCTGCCCGGCGAAGAGGTCCAGGTGCAGGTGCACCGCAAGAAGAACAACTGGGAGCAAGCCTCGATGACGGCGCTGCGCCGCGAGAGCTCGCAGCGCGTCGTGCCGCGCTGCCCGCATTTCGGCGTCTGCGGAGGCTGCAAGCTGCAGCACTTGCACGTCGGCGCGCAGATCGCCACCAAGCAGCGGGCGCTGGAGGACGCGCTGTGGCACCTGGGCAAGGTCAGGCCCGAGCAGATCCTGCGTCCCATCGAAGGCCCGGCCTGGGGCTACCGCTACCGCGCGCGCCTGTCGGTGCGCTACGTCGCCAAGAAGGGCAAGGTGCTGGTCGGCTTCCACGAGCGCAAGTCGAGCTATGTGGCGCAGATGGACAGCTGCGAGATCCTGCCTCCCGCGCTGAGCGCGCTGCTGCCGCGGCTGTCCGAGATGATCGGCGCGATGGACCAGCGCGAGCGCCTGCCGCAGATCGAGGTCGCGGTGGGCTCGCAGGTCATCGCCCTGGTGCTGCGCCATCTCGAGCCCCTGTCTGCACCGGACCTGGCGCGGCTGCGGGCCTTCGCCGCCGAGCACGCGATCCAGTGGTGGCTGCAGCCCAAAGGGCCGGACACCGTGCATCGCCTGGACGACACCGGGCCGCCGCTGGACTACGCGCTGCCCGAGTTCGGCATCACCATGCCGTTCAAGCCGACCGACTTCACGCAGGTGAACCACCAGATCAACGCCGTGCTCGTGAGCCGCGCGCTGCGACTGCTCGATGCCCGAGCCGACGAACGCGTGATCGATTGGTTCTGCGGACTGGGCAACTTCACGCTGCCCATTGCCACGCGTGCACGCGAAGCACTCGGCCTCGAAGGCAGCGAAGCGCTGGTCGAGCGAGCGCGCGAGAACGCTGCGTTGAACGGCGTCGCGACCCGCACCAGCTTCCTCTCGCGCAACCTGTTCGAGATCGCGCCGGCCGATCTGGCGGGCCTTGGGGCGGCCGACAAGTGGCTGGTCGATCCGCCGCGCGAGGGCGCGTTCGCGCTGGCCAAGGCACTCGCCGACCTGCACGGCGACGCGTCCCTCGCGCCGGATTACGCGCCGCCTCGGCGCATCGTCTACGTGAGCTGCAACCCGGCCACGCTGGCGCGAGACGCGGGCCTGCTCGTGCACCAGGCGGGATACCGCTGCGCGGCGGCCGGCGCGGTCAACATGTTTCCGCACACGGCGCACGTGGAAAGCATCGCCGCGTTCGAGCGGACGTAGCGACCCAAAGAGAAGGGGCCCCAACCGGGGCCCCCTTCATCCGTGGTGCCGACAGGCGTCGACGTCAGTCGCGCTCGCCGCCGAAGATGCCCAGCAGCGCGAGCAGGTTCTGGAAGACGTTGTACAGGTCGAGGTAGATCGACAGCGTGGCCGTGATGTAGTTGGTCTCGCCACCGTCGAGGACGCGCTTCACGTCGTACAGCACGAACGCGGAGAACAGGCCGATCGCGATCACCGACAGCGCCATCATCATCGCGCTGGAGTGCACGAAGAGATTGATCAGGCTGGCCACGATCAGCACCACCAGGCCGACGAACAGGAACTTGCCCAGGCTCGACAGGTCGCGCTTGATGACGGTGGCCAGGCTCGCCATCGCGAAGAACACGCCGGCCGTTCCGCCGAAGGCCATCATGATGAGCGAGGCGCCGTTACGGTAGCTGCCTAGCACGTAAGCCAGCAGGCCCGACAGCATCAGGCCCATGAAGAAGGTGAAGCCCAGCAGCACGGCCACGCCGGCCGACGAGTTCTTCGTCTTCTCGATGGCGAAGATGAATCCGATCGCACCGAGCAGGAAGACGATGCCCATGAGGCCGGCGCCCTTGCCGACCATCAACCCCGTGCTCACCCCCAGCCACGCGCCGAGAACGGTCGGCACGAGCGACAGGGCCAGCAGCCAATAGGTATTGCGCAGCACGCGGTTGCGCTGCTCCAACGCGACGCTCGAGCCTCCACCGGAATAGACGGTTTGCAGGCTTTCGTTCATGAGACCTCCGGGTTGAATGACGTGGGCTCTGACCCACGCGGCGGATTCTAGTTCCCGGGGGCGCGCCCGGGCATGGCCGCGGGTGCGGACTTCGAGCACGCCGACGCTCGAGGGCTGCGCCAGCCGCTACAGTCTCGGCCAACCCGTTCCAAGGACACTCGAATGAATCGCAAACCCGTGCTGGAACACGCCGACGTGAAGCGCATCGCCGCGGCATGCGAGTCGCACGCGCTCGCCAACCAGTGGGCGGTGAGCATCGCCATCGTCGACGACGGCGGGCATCTGCTGTGGCTGCAACGCCTGGACGGGGCGTCGCCCCTGAGCGCGCACATCGCGCCGGCGAAGGCGCGCACGGCCGCACTCGGGCGGCGCGACAGCAAGCTCTACGAGGAGATGATCAACCAGGGACGCACGGCGTTTCTCAGCGTGCCCATCGAGGGCCTGATCGAGGGCGGCGTGCCCGTGTTCGTCGAAGGGCATTGCGTGGGTGCGGTCGGCGTGAGCGGCGTGAAGTCGGCACAGGATGCGCAAATCGCTGCGGCAGGCATCGCCGCGCTCGGTTCCTAGGCGTTTCTTTTTGCGCGTTCGGCCCCCCGACGCAGAGCGAAAAACGACCTCGTCGGATATACTCTGCAGGTTTACCCGCAACCACCGCGCTTCAGCGAAACCTCCTGCAGTTTCCCCACCGGATTCAGCCCGCGCCACGTGCCGTCGATCCACTGACGGGCGAAGGCCGCGACAGGCAGAGCTGGGCGCAACGATGGAGTTTCTCTTGCTGCCCGTTCTGCCTCCCGCTCTTCTCGCACTCGCAGACGGAACCCTCTTCAAAGGCAGCTCGATCGGCGCCCCGGGCGAGACGGTCGGCGAGGTGGTGTTCAACACGGCGATCACCGGCTACCAGGAAATCCTCACCGATCCCAGCTACGCCCAGCAGATCGTCACGCTGACCTACCCGCACATCGGCAACTACGGCATCGCGCTGGAGGACGTCGAGGCGAAGAAGGTGCACGCCGCCGGCCTGATCATCAAGGACCTGCCGGTTCTCGAGTCGAACTTCCGCATGGCGATGACGCTGCCGCAGTACCTGCAGCGCGAAGGCACGGTCGCGATCGCCAACATCGACACCCGCCGCCTGACGCGCGTCTTGCGCACCCGCGGCGCGCAGAACGGCTGCATCCTCACGCTGCCGGCGGGCGCGTCGATCACCGATCGGCATGTGGCCGACGCGATCGCCAGGGCGCAGGCCGCGCCCAACATGTCCGGGCTGGACCTGGCCAAGGTGGTCAGCGAGAAAGCGCCGTACGAATGGACGCAGACCGAATGGTCGCTGGGCGCGGGCTACGGCCAGCAGACCTCGCCGCGCCATCATGTGGTGGCCTACGACTTCGGCGTCAAGTTCAACATCCTGCGCATGCTCGCCAGCCGCGGCTGCAAAGTGACGGTCGTGCCGGCGCAGACGCCGGCGTCCGAGGTGCTGAAGTACAAGCCCGACGGCATCTTCCTGTCCAACGGACCGGGCGACCCCGAGCCATGCGACTACGCCATCGCCGCCACGCGGGAACTGATCGACACCGGCCTGCCGGTGTTCGGCATCTGCCTGGGCCACCAGATCATGGCGCTGGCTTCCGGTGCCAAGACCTTCAAGATGAAGTTCGGCCACCACGGCGCGAACCATCCGGTCAAGGACCTCGACAGCGGGCGCGTGAGCATCACCAGCCAGAACCACGGCTTCGCGGTGGACGAGAAGAGCTTGCCGGCCAACCTGCGGCCCACGCACATCTCGCTCTTCGACGGCACGCTGCAAGGCCTGGCCCGCACCGACAAGCCCGCCTTCTGCTTCCAGGGCCACCCGGAAGCTTCCCCCGGACCGCATGACATCGCGTACCTGTTCGACCGTTTCGTTGCGCTGATGGAGAAAAAGTAATGCCCAAGCGCACCGACCTCAAAAGCATCCTCATCATCGGCGCCGGCCCGATCATCATCGGGCAGGCCTGCGAATTCGACTACTCCGGCGCACAGGCCTGCAAGGCGCTGCGCGAGGAGGGCTACCGCGTCATCCTCGTCAACAGCAATCCGGCGACGATCATGACCGACCCGGAGATGGCCGACGTCACCTACATCGAGCCCATCACCTGGCAGGTGGTCGAGAAGATCATCGCCAAGGAGCGGCAGGCGTTTCCCGACGAGAAGATGGCGGTGCTGCCCACCATGGGCGGCCAGACGGCGCTCAACTGCGCGCTCGACCTGCACAAGAACGGCGTGCTCGCCAAGTACGGCGTCGAGATGATCGGCGCCAACGAGCGAGCGATCGAGAAGGCCGAGGACCGGCTCAAGTTCAAGGACGCGATGACCGGCATCGGCCTGCACTCGGCCAAGAGCGGCATCGCGCATTCGCTCGAGGAAGCCTGGACCGTGCAGCGGCGCATCGCTCACGAGATCGGCGGCACCGGCTTCCCGATGGTGATCCGACCCAGCTTCACGCTGGGCGGCACCGGTGGCGGCATCGCCTACAACCCCGAGGAGTTCGAGGAGATCTGCAAGCGCGGCCTCGACCTCTCGCCGACCAACGAGCTCCTGATCGAGGAGTCGCTCATCGGCTGGAAAGAGTACGAGATGGAGGTCGTCCGCGACAAGGCGGACAACTGCATCATCGTGTGCTCGATCGAAAACCTCGACCCGATGGGCGTGCACACCGGCGACTCCATCACCGTCGCGCCGGCGCAGACGCTCACCGACAAGGAATACCAGCTGCTGCGCGACGCCTCGATCGCGATCCTGCGCGAGATCGGGGTGGACACCGGCGGGTCGAACGTGCAGTTCTCGATCAACCCCAAGGACGGCCGCATGGTCGTGATCGAGATGAACCCGCGCGTGTCGCGCTCGTCCGCGCTGGCGTCCAAGGCCACCGGCTTTCCGATCGCCAAGGTGGCGGCCAAGCTGGCCGTCGGCTACACGCTCGACGAACTGCGCAACGACATCACGGGCGGCGCGACGCCGGCCAGCTTCGAGCCCAGCATCGACTACGTCGTCACCAAGATCCCGCGTTTTGCCTTCGAGAAGTTCCCGGCCGCCGATTCGCGGCTGACCACCCAGATGAAGTCCGTGGGCGAGGTGATGGCCATGGGCCGCACCTTCCAGGAGAGCCTGCAGAAGGCCCTGCGCGGCCTGGAGACCGGCATCGACGGCTTGAGCGAGCGCAGCACCGATCGCGAGGAGATCGTGCAGGAGATCGGCGAGCCCGGCCCCGAGCGGCTGCTCTACGTGGCCGACGCCTTCCGCATCGGCATGTCGCTGCAGGAGATCTTCGAGGAAACCGCGATCGATCCGTGGTTCCTGGCGCAGGTCGAGCAGATCGTCCAGACCGAGAAGGCGCTGGCCGGCCGCTCGCTGGCGAGCCTGTCCGCGGACGAGCTGCGCTACCTGAAGCAAAAGGGCTTCTCGGACAAGCGTCTCGCGCGGCTGCTCGGCACCAACCAGCATGAGGTGCGCGCGGTGCGGCACCGGCTGAACGTGCGCCCGGTCTACAAGCGGGTGGACACCTGCGCTGCCGAATTCGGCACGCAAACCGCCTACATGTACTCGACCTACGACGAAGAGTGCGAGGCCGAGCCCACCAACCGCAAGAAGATCATGGTGCTCGGCGGCGGCCCCAACCGCATCGGCCAGGGCATCGAGTTCGACTACTGCTGCGTCCATGCCGCGCTCGCGATGCGCGAAGACGGCTACGAGACCATCATGGTCAACTGCAACCCGGAGACCGTGTCCACCGACTACGACACCTCCGACCGCCTCTATTTCGAGCCGGTGACGCTGGAAGACGTGCTGGAGATCGTCGACAAGGAAAAGCCCGCCGGCGTGATCGTGCAGTACGGCGGCCAGACGCCGCTCAAGCTGGCGCTGGACCTCGAGCGCGCGGGCGTGCCCATCGTGGGCACGAGCCCCGACAGCATCGACATCGCCGAGGACCGCGAGCGCTTCCAGAAGCTGCTGCAGACGCTCGGCCTGCGCCAGCCGCCCAATCGCACCGCCCGTACCGAAGAGCAGGCGTTGCAGCTGGCGCAGGAGATCGGCTACCCGCTCGTGGTGCGGCCCAGCTACGTGCTGGGCGGCCGGGCGATGGAGATCGTGCACGGCGACAAGGATCTCGAGCGCTACATGCGCGAGGCGGTCAAGGTGAGCGAGAAATCGCCGGTGCTGCTGGATCGCTTCCTGGACGACGCGATCGAGGTCGACGTCGACTGCATCGCCGACGGGACCGATCATCCCGACGGCGTCATGATCGGCGGCATCATGGAGCACGTCGAGCAGGCGGGCATCCACTCGGGCGATTCGGCCTGCTCGCTGCCGCCGTACTCGCTGAGCAAGGCGCTGCAGGACGAGTTGCGCCGCCAGACGACGCTGATGGCCCGCGCACTCAAGGTTAAGGGCTTGATGAACGTGCAGTTCGCCATCCAGATGGACGACGGCGACCCGGTCGTCTACGTGCTGGAGGTCAACCCGCGTGCATCGCGCACCGTGCCGTTCGTCTCGAAGGCGACGGGTCAGCCGCTGGCCAAGATCGCGGCGCGCTGCATGGTCGGCCAGCCGCTGCCGCACCAGAAGGGGCGCGACGGCAAGGCGCCGCGCGAGGTGATCCCGACCTATTTCAGCGTCAAGGAAGCGGTGTTCCCGTTCAATAAATTCCCGGGTGTCGACCCCATCCTCGGCCCGGAGATGCGCTCCACCGGCGAGGTGATGGGCGCGGGCCGCAGCTTCGGCGAAGCCATGCTCAAGAGCCAGCTCGGCGCCGGCTCGCGCCTGCCGACGCGGGGCACCGTGTGCATCACCGTGAAGAACAGCGACAAGGCACGCGCGGTGGCGGTCGCGCGCGATCTGCATGCGCTGGGCTTCAACATCGTCGCGACCAAGGGCACGGCGGCGGCCATCGCCGAGGGCGGCGTTCCGGTCAAGGCGGTGAACAAGGTCAAGGACGGCCGCCCGCACATCGTCGACATGGTCAAGGGCGGCGAGATCCAGCTCGTCTTCACGACCGTGGACGAAACTCGCACCGCAATCGCCGATTCGCGCCACATCCGGCAGGCGGCGCTGGCCAACCGGATCACCTACTACACGAGCATGGCGGGCTGCGAGGCCGCGGTGGAGGGCATGAAGCACCAGCGCGACCTGGTCGTGGTGTCTCTCCAGGAACTCCACGGCGAACTGCGCGCCGAGTTGCACTAAACTCGGCGCACACACCAACAAACCGCCGCCGCCGGTCTTCTGGCGGCGGCTTCATTTTTGCTGCAGGTAAGCACATGGCCACCATTCCGCTCACGAAACGAGGCGCCGAGAAGCTCAAGGACGAGTTGCAGCGGCTCAAGTCCGTCGAGCGCCACGCGGTGATCCAGGCGATCGCCGACGCGCGGGCGCAGGGCGATCTGTCGGAGAACGCCGAATACGAGGCCGCCAAGGACAAGCAAGGCTTCATCGAAGGGCGCATCCTCGAGATCGAAAGCAAGCTGGCGGCTGCCCAGATCATCGATCCGGCCGCGCTCGACGCGGGCGGCAAAGTGGTGTTCGGCTCCACCGTGGACCTCGAAGAAGAGTCGACGGGCGCCAAGGTGACCTACCAGATCGTCGGCGACGACGAGGCCGATCTCAAGCACGGACTCATTTCCATCAGCTCGCCGATCGCGCGCGCGCTGATCGGCAAGGAGGCGGGCGACGTGGCCGACGTGCAGGCACCGGGCGGCGTGAAGAGCTACGAGATCGTCGAAGTCCGCTACAAGTGAGCCTTGCGGCAGCGAGATGAACACGCAGCGAGCGCAGCATTGGGCGTGCTGGCTGGCGGGATTGTGGGGCGGGGTGCTCTGCGGCATCGGCCTGATCGGCGCGCCGGCGGGCTTCGCGACCACGCTGCCCGAGACGGCCGGCCGTATCGCGGGGCGCATGTTCGCCCAGGAAGCCTATCTGAGTCTCGCGCTGGCGATGGCGCTGTTCCTGCTGCTGCGGCGCGTGGCGCGTGCGGCCGCACAGGTGGGGCGCGGCTCGGTGTTCAGCGCCGACATGCTGCTGGCGCTCGGGGCCTTGTTTTGCACCGTGGCAGGCTACTTCGCGCTGCAACCCATGATGGCCGCCGCTCGCGCCGGGCAGGGGAACTGGTCGTTCGCCGCCCTGCATGGGGTCTCGGCCGGCCTGTACGCGCTCAAGGCGCTGCTCGTGGTCGTGCTCGCCTGGCGCCTGGCGCGCCGCTGAGCCGGCGTCAGTCGGCTGCCGTCTTCTTGACGCTGGTGAGGCGCTTCTTCGCGCGCTTGAGCGAGCCGCCGGCGGCGATGCGCTGGTTGCCCAGGACCCGGAGCTTCTTCACCTGCGGGCGGTGATTGCCGCTCTTGGAGAACTTCAGCACCTTGACGATCTTGGGGCCGGGCATGCGGTCCTCGCGCTCGGCCTTGGTCTTCTCGGGCATGGGGCGCCACAGCACCAGCAGCTTGCCGATGTGCTGGATCGGCGCGGCATTGAGTTGCTCGCACAGCGCGGCCCAGATGCCTTCCCGGGTGTCCCGGTCGTCCGAGAACACCCGCACCTTGATGAGCCCGTGGGCATTGAGTGCGGCGTCGGTTTCCTTCACGACCGCGGGCGTGAGGCCATCGCCGCCGATGAGCACCACCGGATCGAGGTGGTGGGCGTCGGCGCGTTTTTCCTTGCGCTCGGAAGGTGTCAGTCGAATGGCGGGCATCCCCTATTATCGATGAGCATGAAGACGAAGACGAAGAGCAAGAAGGTCAACAAGGCGTGGCTGCACGACCACCTGACCGATCCGTACGTGAAGATGGCCCAGAAGGAGGGCTATCGCGCACGCGCGGCCTACAAGCTCAAGGAGATCGACGAGGAGCTGAAGCTGATCAAGCCTGGGCAGCTCGTGGTCGACCTGGGTGCGACGCCCGGTGCCTGGAGCCAGTACGTGCGGCGCAAGTTCGCGCCCAAGGATGCGGGCGCCGGCGGCGCGGCGGCGGGGGCGCTCAATGGCACGATCATCGCCCTCGACCTGCTCGACTTCGAGCCGATCGAGGGCGTGACCTTCATCCAGGGCGACTTTCGCGAGGACGAGGTGCTCGCCAAGCTGGAGGCGCAGGTCGGCGGCCGCCCCGTCGACGTTGTGATCTCCGACATGGCCCCCAACCTCTCCGGCGTGGAAAGCTCCGACTCCGCGCGCATCGCGCACTTGGTGGAACTCGCCGTCGAGTTTGCGCAAAATCATCTGAAACCCCAGGGGGCGCTGGTCTGCAAGGTTTTTCACGGCAGCGGCTACAGCCAACTCGTCAAACTCTTCAAGGAGCGGTTTAGAGTGGTCAAGCCGATCAAGCCCAAAGCGTCCCGGGACAAATCCGCCGAAACCTTTCTCGTCGGTATCGGTCTCAAGCTGCCAAAGGCGCCGGCCGATATCGCGTCGAAGGGCGCAGCACATGCCGATACACCTTCGCTATCGAGGTGATTCCAGCCCAAATCTCCGGGCTTGACTGGCATAAAATCGTTCCCATATGCCGTGGAAGCCCCGATGGCGTTGTTGGGCGGAAGTGTTTTGACCCGGAAAAGGAGCCGCGGTGAACAATCAATGGTTCTCGAAAATCGCTGTTTGGCTGGTGATCGCCCTGGTGCTGTTCACCGTGTTCAAGCAGTTCGATCGCGGCGCGACGCGGGCGAATGAGATCGGCTACTCCGACTTCCTCGAAGAGGTCCGAAGCCACCGCATCAAGAGCGTCCAGCTGCAGGAAGGCCCGAGCGGCACCGAAATCCGCGCTCGCCGCACCGACGACTCCGATGTGCGCACCACCGCGACCTACCTCGACCGGGGCCTTGTCGGCGACCTGATCAACAACGGCGTCAAGTTCGACGTCAAGCCGCGCGAAGAGCCCTCGATGCTGATGAGCATCCTGGTGTCGTGGGGTCCGATGCTGCTCTTGATCGGCGTGTGGATCTACTTCATGCGGCAGATGCAAGGCGGCGGCAAGGGCGGCGCCTTCAGCTTCGGCAAGTCGAAGGCGCGCATGCTCGACGAGGCCAACAACTCCACCACCTTCGCCGACGTCGCCGGCTGCGACGAGGCCAAGGAAGAAGTCAAGGAACTGGTCGACTTCCTCAAGGACCCGCAGAAGTTCCAGAAGCTGGGTGGGCGCATCCCGCGCGGTGTGCTGCTGGTCGGCCCCCCGGGCACCGGCAAGACGCTGCTCGCCAAGGCGATCGCCGGCGAGGCGAAGGTGCCGTTCTTCAGCATCTCGGGCTCCGACTTCGTCGAGATGTTCGTCGGCGTCGGCGCGGCGCGCGTGCGCGACATGTTCGAGCAGGCCAAGAAGAGCGCGCCTTGCATCATCTTCGTCGACGAGATCGACGCCGTGGGCCGCCATCGTGGCGCCGGCCTGGGCGGCGGCAACGACGAGCGCGAGCAGACGCTCAACCAGATGCTGGTCGAGATGGACGGCTTCGAGACCAACCTCGGCGTGATCGTGATGGCCGCGACCAACCGGCCCGACATCCTCGACCCCGCGCTGCTGCGCCCGGGCCGCTTCGATCGCCAGGTCTACGTGACCCTGCCCGACGTGCGCGGCCGCGAGCAGATCCTCAACGTGCACATGCGCAAGGTGCCGCTGGGCCAGGACGTCAAGGCCGACATCCTCGCGCGCGGCACGCCGGGCTTCTCCGGCGCCGACTTGGCCAACCTGGTCAACGAAGCAGCTCTCTTCGCCGCGCGCCGCAACGGCCGCGTGGTGGAGATGGTCGACTTCGAGAAGGCCAAGGACAAGATCATGATGGGCACCGAGCGCAAGTCCATGGTCATGGACGAGGAAGAGCGCCGCAACACCGCCTATCACGAGGCCGGCCACGCACTGGTGGCGCGCCTGCTGCCCAAGACCGACCCGGTGCACAAGGTGACCATCATCCCGCGCGGCGGCGCGCTGGGCCTCACGATGTACTTGCCCGAGGGCGACCGCTACAGCACGGACAAGGTCCGCATCCTCAGCCGCATCTCGATGCTGTTCGGCGGGCGTATCGCCGAAGAAGTGTTCATGAACCAGATGACCACCGGCGCCAGCAACGACTTCGAGCGGGCCACGCAGCTGGCGCGCGACATGGTCATGCGCTACGGCATGAGCGACGCGCTCGGCCCCATGGTCTATGCGGAGAACGAGGGCGAGGTCTTCCTCGGCCGCTCGGTGACCAAGACGACCAACATGTCCGAGGAGACGATGCAGCGCGTCGACTCCGAGGTCCGCCGCATCATCGACGAGCAGTACGCGATCGCGCGCAAGCTCATCGAAGACAACCAGGACAAGATGCACATCATGGCGAAGGCGCTGCTCGAATGGGAAACCATCGACGGCGAGCAGGTCGACGACATCATGAACGGCCGCCCGCCGCGCCCGCCCAAGGACTGGACGCCCTCGACCAACAAGCCGAGCGGCCCGACGCCGCCGGTCAGCGCCGACGGCCAGCCGGCGACCGTCTGATCGGGCGCCAGCGTTCCGCTTCTCACCACGGGGCTTCGGCCCCGTTTGTCTTTGTGCCTTTCGGCCGTCCATGAACATGTTCTGGCAGACCACCCGCTTTCGCATCGATCTGGGCCAGCCCAAGGTCATGGGGATCGTCAACGTGACCCCCGATTCCTTCTCCGACGGCGGCCGGCACGCCAGCACGCAAGCAGCGCTGGCGCACTGCGAGCGTCTGCTCGAGGACGGTGCCGACATGCTCGACATCGGCGGCGAATCGAGCCGTCCGGGCGCCGAGCCGGTGTCGCTGGATGAGGAACGCGCCCGCGTCCTGCCGGTGCTGCGCGCTGCCCTGGGGCTCGGCTGCCCGGTGTCGCTGGATACCACCAAGCCGGCCCTGATGCGCGAGGCGCTCGACCTTGGCCTCGATGTCGTCAACGACATCAACGCGCTGCGCGAGCCGGGCGCACTGGACGTGGTGGCCGCCCATCCGAACTGCGGCGTGTGCCTCATGCACATGCGCGGCGAGCCGCGGTCCATGCAAAGTGAGCCCAGCTACGCGGACGTGGTGGCAGAGGTCGGCGAGTTCCTGTCGGCGCGGGCGGGCGAACTGGAACGCCGCGGCGTGGCGCACGAGCGGATCGTGCTCGACCCGGGGATCGGCTTCGGCAAGACGGTCGGCCACAACTTCGAGCTGCTGGCGCGGCAGCCGGAACTGTTGCGGCTGGGATTTCCGTTGTTGGCGGGCTGGTCGCGCAAGTCGTCGCTGGGCGCGGTGACGGGTCGCCCTGCCGGCGAGCGCATGGCCGCCAGCGTGGCCGCCGCGCTCGCTGCGGTGCAGCGCGGCGCTGCGATCGTCCGGGTGCATGACGTCGCCGAGACCGTGGACGCGCTGAAAGTCTGGCGCGCCGCGGGCCTGCCGGCGCGATAGCGGACAATTCCGCTCTTCAAGCGCAGTCAAGGGATCATGAGCAGAACCTACTTCGGCACCGACGGCATCCGCGGCACGGTCGGACAGCACCCCATCACGCCCGACTTCACTCTGCGCCTGGGTCACGCCGTGGGCCGCGTTCTCAAGCGCAGCGCGCAGCGGCCGACCGTGTTGATCGGCAAGGACACGCGCATCTCCGGCTACATGATCGAGTCGTCCCTCGAAGCAGGCTTCGCCTCGGCGGGCGTCGACGTCCTGTTGACCGGACCGCTGCCCACCCCGGGGGTTGCCTACCTTACCCGCGCCCTGCGACTCGATCTCGGGGTCGTCATCAGCGCCTCGCACAACGCGTTCGGCGACAACGGCATCAAGTTCTTTTCCGAGCGCGGCGAGAAGCTGTCCGACGAGTGGGAGCAGGCGGTCGAGGCCGCGCTCGACGAAGCGCCGCAGTGGGTGGACTCGGCCCATCTGGGCAAGGCGCGCCGGCTGGACGACGCGAGCGGGCGCTACATCGAGTTCTGCAAGAACACCTTCTCCAGCGAGCTGTCGCTCAAGGGCCTGAAGATCGTGATCGACGCAGCCCACGGCGCGGCGTACCACGTCGCGCCCGACGTCTTCCACGAGCTCGGTGCCGAAACCGTCTGCATCGGCTGCCAGCCCGATGGCTTCAATATCAACGCCGGCTTCGGCGCCACCGCGCCGGCCAAGCTGGTCGAGGCGGTTCGCGAGCATGGGGCCGACTATGGCGTGGCGCTCGATGGCGACGCCGACCGGCTGCAACTGGTCGACGGCGCCGGCCGCCTGTACAACGGGGACGAACTGCTGTGCGTAATGGTCGCGGACCGCCTCGCGCAGGGCCAGGCGGTGCCGGGCGCCGTCGGCACGCTGATGACCAACATGGCGGTCGAAATCGCCTTGCGGGCACGCGGCATCGACTTCGTTCGCGCCAAGGTAGGCGACCGCTACGTGCTGGAGGAACTCACCGCGCGGGGCTGGCTTCTCGGTGGCGAGGGCTCCGGGCATCTGCTCGCGCTCGACAAGCACACCACGGGCGACGGCATCGTGAGCGCCTTGCAGGTCTTGCAGGCGATCGCCCGTGCCGGGCGCCCGCTGCCTGAACTGCTTGCCGGGGTGACGCTGTTCCCCCAGGTGCTCATCAACGTCAGGCTGCAGCCCGGCCAGGACTGGAAAGCCAATCCGAACCTGGCCGATGCGCAAGCCGCAGTGCAGCGCGAACTGGGCGCGGACGGGCGCATCCTCATCAGGCCGTCGGGTACCGAGCCCCTGGTGCGGGTCATGGTGGAGGCGCGGGACCCGGCACAAGCTCGTTCGTGCGCCGAGCGACTGGCCGATACGCTGCGGACTTGATCGCGACCGTCGCGGCGCCGCCAGGCGCAGTTGAGGCATGTGTCGCGGACATGACGCCCGCGTGACGAGTGAACCGACCCCCGGCGCCTTTGTCACAGAGGCGGCGTGGTGTCACATCCACGTCACACTGGATTTCTACAGTGACGGGATCGACAACGATCGCTCGCTCAGAAAGGTGAACCCATGATGATCGCTTCGCTTCGCCCGGCCATCGCGGCGCTCGGCCTGGCCATGACTGCCGGCGCGGTGTACGCGCAGGACGTGACCGGTGCCGGCGCGACCTTCCCGGCGCCGCTGTATGCCAAGTGGGCCGACGCCTACAACAAGGCGACCGGCGTGCGCATCAACTACCAGTCGGTCGGCTCCGGCGCCGGCATCAAGCAGATCGAGAGCAAGACGGTGGACTTCGGTGCCTCCGACATGCCGCTCACCGACGCCGACCTGGCCAAGAACGGCCTGCTGCAATTCCCGACGGTGATCGGCGGCGTCGTGCCGGTGGTCAACATCAAGGGCATCAAGCCCGGCCAGATCAAGCTCACCGGCATCCTGCTGGCCGACATCTACCTCGGCAAGATCACCAAGTGGAACGACGCTGCCCTGACGGCGCTGAACCCGGGCGTGCCGCTGCCCGACGCGGCCATTTCGGTGGTGCGTCGCGCCGATGGATCCGGCACCAGCTTCATCTTCACGAACTATCTCTCGAAGGTGAGCCCGGAGTGGAAGAGCAAGGTGGGTGAAGGCACGGCCGTCAATTGGCCGACCGGCGCGGGCGGCAAGGGCAACGAGGGCGTGGCCGCCTTCCTCGGCCGCCTGCCGAATTCGATCGGCTACCTCGAGTACGCCTACGTGAAGCAGAACAAGCTGACCTACACGCTGCTCAAGAACAAGGACGGCCAGTTCGCTGCGCCCGATGCCGCCAACTTCAAGGCCGCCGCCGCAGGCGCCGAGTGGAGCAAGAGCTTCTACCAACTGCTCACCGAGCAGCCGGGCAAGGACACCTGGCCGATCTCGGGCGCGACCTTCATCCTGATGCACAAGCAGCAGGACAAGCCGGCGCAGGCCACGAGCACCCTCAAGTTCTTCGACTGGGCCTACAAGAACGGCGACAAGATGGCCGACGAACTCGACTACGTGCCGCTGCCCGACACGGTCAAGGGCCTCGTTCGCAAGCAGTGGCAGCACATCACCGACGCATCCGGCAAGGTCGTCGCCGCGCAGTAAGCCTTTCGCCCATTCCGTACTGGCCACGACGACGGGCGCCCCACACGGGCCCCGTCGTCGCCGGTCGTCTGGAGAGATCGTGGCCGCTACACTTCCCGCATCGCCCTACGACAAGAACGAGATGCAACGCTCCGATCCCATGGGGCAGCCGCCAGGTGCCCGACGGGTGGCGCCGTGGGCCGACACCCTGTTTTCGCTGCTGGCACACTCGGCCGCGGTCCTCACCTTGCTGTTGCTGTTCGGGATCATCGCGTCGCTGATCGTCGGTGCGGCGCCGGCGATCCGAGAGTACGGGTTGAGCTTCCTGTGGCGCAGCGAGTGGGATCCGGTGCAGGACCACTACGGCGGCCTGGTGATGATCTATGGCACGCTCGCGACCTCGGCGATCGCGCTGCTCATCGCCGTGCCCGTGAGCTTCGGCATCGCGCTGTTCCTCACCGAGCTGTCGCCGGGCTGGCTGCGGCGCCCGCTGGGCATCGCGATCGAGCTGCTCGCGGCGGTGCCTTCCATCGTCTATGGCATGTGGGGGTTGCTGGTGTTCAGCCCCGTGCTCTCCGAGTACGTGCAGCAGCCGTTGCAGCGGGTGCTGGCGAACGTGCCGATCGTGAAGAGCCTCGTGTCCGGCGCGCCGGTGGGCATCGGCATCCTGTCGGCGGGGATCATCCTCGCGATCATGATCATTCCCTTCATCGCCGCGGTGATGCGCGACGTGTTCGAGGTCACGCCGGCGATGCTCAAGGAATCGGCCTACGGCCTGGGCTCGACGACCTGGGAAGTCGTCTTCCGCGTCGTGCTGCCCTACACGAAGACCGGCGTCATCGGCGGCATCATGCTGGGCTTGGGCCGCGCGCTG